>JAFTEC010000101.1 GCA_017453865.1 Lachnospiraceae bacterium | reverse complement strand
GCATCAGAATAGGTTATAAGAAGATAGGGATTAAAGCCTATCCATACGGCATACAGAAGCCAGGCAATAAAAGCTGCCCTGACCGAGAGAAGATCCTTTATTATATAGAAAAAAAGGACTCCACCGAGAGTAAACAAGAGGGACTGGAACAGCACAAGGCTTATGACCGTTTCCGTGCCGAAAAGGGAAGCTATCCTTAAAACCGCAAGGTAGATACAGACCAGCATAAGGTTATTCGGATGGGCGGAAAAATAATCAAGGCTTATCTCTCCGCTCCTGTTCCTAAGAAGCTTATAAACACAGTCAAGGACCCCGGCGGGATCCCAGTCGGAATAAAAGAAAGCTGAGGCAGAATAAAGCGCCTCCGAAAAAAACAGGACAAGAGAAAGCAGCGTAAGTAAAGCAGCGCTGTGCCTTATCAGCACGCTTTCTCCGGTCTTATCCTTACTCCAGTCTAAAAAACAGAAAATAAGGATAAGGGAAAATACCGGTATCAGTCCGATAAGGAGATAAAAAAGCTCATGCCTTGAGAACAGCGGCTTCAGAAAATATTCCGTCCTGTCCCCCATAAGTAATATAAGTAAAAGTGTCAGTACAAACATCCGGTTGTTTCCTATAGATTCTTGTTTTTCATCGGAAAAACAAGAATCGTAATTGACCAGCCGAGCGGCTTGCCGGTCGGCGTGTCCGGCGAAGCCGGATTCCTGCGGACAATTACCGATTTTGTCCGCAGGAAGTCATACGTTTATCATAAAAAAAGGCATTTCCGCCTTAGGGAAATGCCTTGAAAAAAAAGATTTATCAGCCCTTCTTTCTGGTCCTGAAGAAGTCGAGCATAACAGCGAGAAGGATAACAACACCCTTAACAACAGTCTGCCAGAAGGAATTAACGTTCATAAGGTTAAGTCCGTTATTCAGTATACCGATGATCAGTGCACCGATCAGGGTTCCGCCAAGCTTACCGGAACCACCGGACATACTTGTTCCGCCCACAACAACCGCTGCAATGGCATCCATCTCTGCGCCCTCACCGGCAGTCGGCTGTCCGGAGTACATACGGGATGCAAGGATGATTCCCGCAAGACCAGCCATTATTCCCGAATAAGTGTAAACAAAGAACTTTACGGTGGAAACGTTGATACCCGAATAGGTAGCTGCCAGATTGTTTCCACCCACTGCGTATATGTAACGGCCCATCTTCGTGCGGTTGATGATGAGAAGTGAAACAATGAAGATGATTATCATTATTATGACCGGAACGGGAACGCCGAATGCGTATCCGGCACCGATCCACTGCCATTCCTTGGTTACTACACGGACCGGAGAACCGCCTGTATATACTCCCGCAAGTCCTCTCGCAATGTTCATGGTTGCAAGAGTAACGATAAACGGCGGTATGGTGGTCTTTGAAATTACAAAGCCGTTAAAGAGACCGAATACGATACCTACCAGTAATCCAAGGATCATAGCCGGTACTATCGGAAGATTGTATCTTACGACTCCGCCTGCCGCGAGGACACCGCTCAGAGCGATAACGGAACCTACGGAAAGATCGATACCTCCGAGGATAATGACCATAGTCATACCGCAGGCCAAAAGCAGGTTTGTCGAGATCTGACGGAGAACGTTAAACAGGTTCTTCACGGTTACAAAGTATTCGCTGGTACCCGGGAAGATACCGAGTATCAGGCAGAGCACTATGAGAGCTGCCAGTATACCGAGATTTTCAAAGATAAAGTTCATAAAGGCGTTTCTCGGTGCAGGCGCTGAGATTTTTTTCTTTTCGTCCATTTTTATTCCCTCCTACATAACCGGTGAGCTACCGGTAAATTAAACAGCAGCCAGTTTCATTATGGCTTCCTGCGATATTTCCTCATGGTCTATGCAGCCCTTAATGGTACCCTCGGCCATAACATATACCCTGTCTGACATATTGATGATCTCCGGCATTTCCGAAGATATCATGATAATGGATACGCCCTGCTTGATAAGGCTGTTCATGATAGCATATATCTCTGCCTTGGCACCGACGTCTATACCTCTTGTAGGCTCGTCCAGAATGAGTATCTGGGGATCCGTGGCAAGCCAGCGTCCGATAAGCACCTTCTGCTGGTTTCCGCCGGACAGGTTTCCGATGACCTGCTGCTGTGAAGGGGTCTTTGTAGACATCATGTCTATGTATTTCTGGGTAACCTCAGACTCCTTCGCATGATTAACTCTCAGATTCTTTATGAACTGATCGAGTATTTCAATGGTCGTATTGTATTTAACATCCTGTATGAGGAAAAGTCCCTGCTCCTTACGGCTCTCCGGAACCATAACGAGTCCGTAGTTCATAGCATCGATCGGACTCTTTATATCAACCTTTTTCCCGTTGATATAAACGTTTCCGGTCACTCCCTTAGTAAGGCCGAAGATCGCCTGCATGGTCTCACTCCGTCCGGCTCCCACAAGTCCGGCAAAGCCAACGATCTCACCCTTCCGGAGATTAAAGGAAACATCGAACACACGCTTATTGTCGGTAATGTTCTCAACCTTCAGGACCTCTTCCCCGGGCTCTATGAAATCTCTTTCATAGTAGCTGGTAAGCTGACGGCCTACCATCATTGCGATGAGATCATCCCTTGAGGTATCCTTCACAACTCTTGTGCCCACATATTCACCGTCACGCATAACGGTGACACGGTCGCATATTTCCTGAAGCTCACTCATCTTGTGGGAAATATAGATGATTCCAACACCGTGGCTCGTAAGATCCCTCATGATCTTAAAGAGATTATCAACCTCTTTTTCACTGATGGAGGATGTGGGCTCATCCATAACGAGGATCTTTGAATTCGTGGCAACAGCCTTGGTGATCTCGACCATCTGCTGCTTCGCAATCGGAAGATCCTTGATCAAAGACCTCGCATCTATATCCATGCCCAGTTTGTCCAGCACCTCCTGGGCTTCTTTTTCCTGTGCCTTAAGATTAACACTAATGCCGGCTCCAAGCTCCCTTCCGAGGAAGATATTCTCCGCAACCGACATATACGGAACCAGTACCAGTTCCTGATGAATGATGGCTATTCCGTTAGCCTCAGCGTCCTGGACGCTGTTGATCCTAACTTCCTTATCATTTATCTCTATCGTACCGCCATCTGCATGATAGATACCGCCAAGCACCTTTATAAGTGTGGATTTCCCTGCTCCGTTTTCCCCCAAAAGGGCGTGAACCTCTCCCTCCTTAAGATCAAAGTCCACTTCACTTAAGGCTTTTACGCCCGGGAAGGTCTTGGTGATCTTTTTCATTCTTAAAATAGTTTTATCGCTCACGTCAACACCACTCTTAAGTAAACACCGTCCATATTAAAGACCCGGTATAAATCAAGTTAAGGCGCGGAGTTTCGGTCGGTCGAGACCCCGCGCCTGTAGTTTCATATTTCAGATATTATTCTTACTGCCAGCCGTCTGTGCCATAGTCAGCAACGTTGTCAGCTGTGATAAGGAATGTCTCAACAGGATATCTGTCATCAACAGGCTTTCCTTCCATGTAATCATACATGATCTCAACAGCCTTGTCAGCGATAGACTTGGGAGACTGTGCTCCTGTTCCCTCGATAAGGGAGTCGCCGCTTGCAAGCTCAGCCTTGATATCAGGTGATCCGTCAACGCCGTAGATCTTGCAGTCCTTGATGCCTGCTGCGTTTGCTGCTGCAAGACATCCGAGAGCTGTAGGATCGTTTCCGCCGAAGATAGCTACTACATCGGGATGAGCCTGAAGAAGGTCTTCTGCGATACCCATAGCAACCTCAAGGTTACCCTTTGCATCCTGCTGTCCTACTACGTTGAAGCCGTGGCCCTCGATAGCCTCAAGGAATCCGTTGGTTCTGTCGGTAACGGACTGCATTGTGGGAGAATCAAGAACGAGGATGTCTCCTCCGTCAGGACACTTCTTCACAAGGTCTTCACCGCAAACCTTACCGGCATTGTAGTTATCGGAACCGGTATAGGATACAAGGTAAGAAAGATCAGCAACCTCTGTATCGAAACCAACCATAGGAACGCCCTCAGCCTTTGCTGCATCAAGAGCAGGAAGGATACCTTCTGCATCTGCAGGGTTCATGAAGAGACCGTCAAGGTTCTGTGAAAGCATATCCTCAACCTGGGAGATCTGCTTGGTAACATCATTACCGGGATCTGTGATAACGAGCTCATCACCCTTTGCCTCGATCAGAGACTTCATCTCGTCCTGGATAGTAACGAAGAAGGGGTTTGTGCCGTCCATGCAGGTGTAGCCGAACTTGTAGTGCTTCTCGCCGCCTTCTGCTGCGGGAGCTGCCTCTTCTGCGGGAGCTGCTTCCTCTGCGGGAGCTGCCTCTTCTGCGGGAGCTGCTTCCTCTGCTGCGGGAGCTGCCTCCTCAGCTGCTGCAGGTGCATCTGCTGCGGGTGCGCTTGCTGTGCTTCCGCCGCAGGCTACAAGGCTTAAGGTCATGCCTGCTGCCAAAGCTGCTGCAAAAAACTTTTTCATCATCTTTACATTTTCCTCCTATAAAATTTTGTGCCGTTTTACGGCATCTATACTACGGAGACGCCCGGGTCGCCCCGAAAAAACGCTCCGTATGAAATATTAACAAACTATGAACAATTTATCAATACATTTTTATTATTTTTGTTGAATAATTTATTGTATCTTTAGGATATGATTCGCAAAGAAATCATCTATACTCTCAAGAAGCTGGTCCTTGGGAGTGGATTTAAGGAGATATCCGTCAGGCTTCTTCTCAAGGATCTGGATGACGCTTTCCTTATCGTCCTTCCCTGTCAGAAATATGACCGGTATGTCTGAGGTCTTCCAGGATTTCCTGATCTCGGACATAAATTCATAGCCGTTCATTTTCGGCATTTCATGATCCAGAAGGATAAGATCCGGTTTCTTTTCGGAAAGATATTTCATTGCTTCCTTGGCGGAATTGACAAAATCCACATTGTACACGCCGTCAAACCAGGTGTAGGCGATCTGAAGAAAATCATAATCATCATCCACGAGGAGGATACTCTTTTTTCTGGCATATTCTATACGGGTACCAACCATGATCTTCAGATCCGATATGAATTTCCTTACATCCAGAGGTCTTTTGTAGCTTACGGTTATGATGCCGTCATCACAGGCCTCCTTTGCTCTCCTCAAGCTGTTTGATTCACCGATCATGCAGAGTGTCTTCCGATATTCGAGGCACATCCCGTTCAGGCATTTTAAGACCCGTCTCGAACCGATCTCAACATTTCCAAGGCAGTAGACTATTATATCGGAGGCAAACTGGTGTCTCTCGATCTCCGTCAGATCGGAATTTATATCGATGACATCAAAGCCCGCTTCCTCGATATTATGCTTAATTGTCTGAACCATATACCCCGGCTCGTCATAGATAAAAACTATTGTCTCACTCATTTGAATCCGCTTTCTTCATAGCTTGTGATAAGGTTTCTGGCACTTTCCCAATCCATTATCCTTAAATATTCCCTCAGCTTATAAAAGAAGTCCCTCCATTGGGGCGGAAGACTTCTGTTCTTCAGGTAGTCAAGCAAGCTGTCAATGTTTTTCCTGTCATAGGTCTCAACAAGCTCACTTATGGCACCGAATGCATCCATAAGCTCATCCTCCGAGATATCCTTTAATCCCTCCTCTGCATCGGTGTTTTCGTATATCTTCTTCAGCTCGTCGCCGATTTCCCTGTATTTCGACAGAAATTCCGGTGTCAGACTGTAAACCAGAGGGATATTATGCTCATTGCATGCCTTTTCAAGAAGCTTTGCCATTTCCGAGATCTGCTTTGCCCCAACCGCAAGAGAGGTACTCTTCAGTGAGTGTACCGACATTTCCAGATCCTCGATATAGCCCCTTTTTATGAACTCGTCCATGTCGGACGATCTTTGATCGACAGATTTGCTGAAAATCTGAAGAGCAGTTAAAAAATCCCTTACCGAGCCGCAGTGCATGATACCGTATTCGGCGTCCACTCCCGGGATATTCCTGAAAGCATCGGGCAGGCGCTCGTCATCTGCTTCTTCAACCTCTTCTGTTATCTCGGCACCCCTTGGTGCGTATTTATTCAGTATTTCAAGGAGGGCTTTCTTATTTATGGGCTTTGACATACAATCCGAAAAGCCCGCATTCATTATCTTTTTTTTCTCCTGCCTCCCTGAGAGCGCCGTGATGCAGATAACGGGTACCATTATCCCCCGTTGGCTTAATATCTTCATGGTCTGAAAGCCGTCCATTCCGGGCATCCTGATATCCAGAAAGACATAATCAAAGCGCTTTTTTTCGCAAAGCCTGATACATTCCTCTCCGTCTGAAGCAGAGGCAGATTCTATCCCGAAGCTTTTCAGAAGCTTTTCAAATATAAGTATGTTTATTTTCTCATCGTCCACCACAAGGGCGCTGAGTCTCCTAACACTCATGCTGATATTGTACCCGATTTAAGGCTTCATATCAATTAGCAGCGATCAACTTTTCGAGTGTGTCAAAGAGGATATCGGGCTGCACGGGCTTTGAGAGATGTGCATTCATCCCTGCCTGCAGGCTTCTCTGAACATCCTCGTCGAAGGCATTTGCGGTAATTGCGATTATAGGCACCTTACGGGCATCATCCCGATTAAGGGCACGGATCCTTACTGTAGCCTCGAGTCCGTCCATTACCGGCATCCTGACATCCATCAAGATTGCGTCAAAATAATACAGCGGAGATTCCTCGAATAGCTTCACCGCTTCCTCCCCGTTCTTCGATAGTTCCGTCGTGATCTCCTTCATCGCAAGTATCTTCTCTAATATCCTCGCATTTATGCTCATGTCCTCGGCAAGAAGTATCCTTTTCCCGCTTAGAACCCCTTTACCCCTTTCTTTTTGTGCCTTTTCTTCTCTCTTCTTAAGCACCGATCTGAATTCCTCGAGAAGGTTTCCGGAAAAGAGCGGTTTGGCAACAAAGCTGTCAACACCGGCTTCGATGGCATCATCGCGGATATCATCCCAGTTATATGCGGTCAGGATTATTATTGCGGATTCATCTCCGATAAAGGTACGTATGCCCTTGGTGGTTTCTATACCGTCCATTTCCGGCATCTTCCAGTCTATTATGATAAGATTGTAGGGCTCGCCCTTTTCGTGCCGGAGACGGACCATTTCAAGAGCCTCCTTGCCGGAATTGGCCGACTCTGCACTTATTCCCGCTTTCTCAAGGACAAGCTTCGCATGCTCGCAGGCTATCGCCTCATCATCCACAATCAGCACACTCATACTTCCGGGCTCCAGATCCATTTCCAGGGCTTCATTCCCGTCTCTCCTGTCGGAATCGGTAAGAGTGAGCGTTACCGTAAAGACCGTTCCCTCACCTTTCCTGCTTTCCACCTCTATATTTCCGTTCATCATTTTAACTATGTTTCTGGTGATTGCCATTCCGAGACCGGAGCTCCCGTATCTGTTCAGGCTTTCCCTTGACTCCTGGCTGAAGGCTTCGAAAAGCTTCGGCAGGTATTCCTCACTCATTCCTACCCCGGTATCGCTTATCCTGAATTTAAGAGCAGATTTACCGTCGAAGTCGGCTGACTTTTCAACGCTAAGCTCCACCTGCCCGCCCTCGGGGGTGAATTTTACCGCGTTTCCGAGGATATTTATAAGTATCTGCTTTAGCTTTAGGCTGTCTCCGATATAATATTCGCTTAAGCTCCCGTTTATCCTGCAATTATAGCTCAAGCCTTTTTCCTGGCACTGACCGGAGAAAATCGTATTTATCTGTTCCAAAAGCTTCGGGAAGGAGAATTCTTCATTATTTAAGCTCATCCTGCCGGACTCGATCCTTGACATATCAAGGATATCGTTGATAAGGCCCAAAAGATGCTCCGCAGAGCTTCCTATCTTTTCGAGATAACCCCTGATATTGTCGGAAATGTCTTCCTCATTCAGCGCAAGACTGTCAAGACCTATGATGGCATTCAGCGGAGTCCTTATCTCATGACTCATATTGGAGAGGAAAATAGTTTTAGCCTTGCTGGCTTCCTCCGCGGTCTTCAACGCATCCGAAAGAGCCCTGTTATTTTCGAGGGAATAGCGCATTTCCGCATCAATATCCGTAAAGCCTGCGCCGACAGCGTGAACCCTCCGGTCATCCCTGTCCCCGGGATGCCGTACTCCGGCCATTTTCAGCATTTCATATTTTTCCTCTCCGCCTCTGTTTACCAGATAACGCAAGGTGATGACGATATCCTTCATTATGGCGGACCTTATATTCTCAGACTCCGTAAAGTCAAGAAAATCCTTCCTGTACTCCTCCGTCACGTACCTTTCGGCATAATCCGCAAAGAAAGCGGTATGACTGAAATCATCCCCTTCCTTTACCCCTATTTCAAAGCCCTCTGTCATCCTGTAGCAGACACCCTTATCATTATCGAGATCCAGATAAAAGACACTCTTGTAGTCAGATGCCATGGCGGTTATCATCTTGTCCTGCTCAGCCCTTGTCTTCTCCTGAGCCAGAAGCTCATCCTGCAGTGCTATCCTCTCCTCAAGCTCCTGCTGCATGGCCTCCGCATTTTCCCTCTCGGACTCCAGCCTTACCGCCTTCCTTACCTGGTTAATAAGCACCGCAAAGACAGAAAACAGAACTATCGCCATAAGGACGGACTGGACCACGCTCCTCATTATGATCCCCTGGGAGATATTCCCTATCTGCTCGCTGATCACACTCTCCCGGATAAGATATGTCAGCATCCAGCCGGTATTACGGACCGGAACGTAGCTTAAGGTCTCCCTTATGCCGTTATAGGTAAAGGAAACGATACCCTCCCTACCCTCTTCAAAGTCCTGCCGGACACTGTCGGCGCTGTATCCCTTCTCATATTGTGCATTGTCGAGGGCATCCAAAAGGTTATCCTCCGATGAGAGTCCTCCGAGTACCAGATTGGTAAGTGAGCGGCCGTCACCGGTATAGATATTGCAGAAGGTAGTATTATTGTTGCTTGAACGAAGAGAAACGGCGTTCAGAAAAGAATCCATATCCTTTTCCATGAAGCAGGCAATAAGCGTTTTCCCCATAAAGGGAAGCCTGTCAGCCGGACAGGCTATGACGAGCTTCTTATCATCATTATCTGCATTTTTCAGGGAAATGACCGGAGATGTCAGACTCCGGTAATCAAAGGCATATTCATCAATATCCGTTTTCATTCCCCTGGAGGTATAAATAAGGCCGTCTTCATCCACAAAGGCGAATTTATCAAAGTCATAAAGCTGCTTTATCCTGATCTGATATGCCTGCAGGCTTTCCTTATCCGCGAGATCTTCCTTCTCTATAATTCCCAATGCCACATCAATATCTTTTATGTAATCATCGAGTGTAGCGCTGACAACCTGTTCCCTCCGTCCCGCCAGCTCGTCAAGATATAGTAGACTTACGTTCCGCACGGCTTCCTCGGAATCCCTGCTGGCACTCCTTCCGTTCCAGTATGTGCCGGCAATGAGAACCGCCGTAACTATTATGCCGCTTATTACCGCAGCCTGTAATATCCCTCTTTTCTTACCGGATCTCATACTAAGAACCCCCTGTGTAATCCGTCATCCCGAAAGGTAAACGTCATCCTGATGACGCTAACCTAATGAAGCATCCCTTCAAACCGCGAATAAATCTCCCACATCCTTGAAAGAATGGCGCTGTAATCTCCTTTGTCACCGGCACGGAGGCGCTCGGTGATCTCACTGACACAATCGAGAAGAGGGGTTATGGAAAGATTTGACAGTACCCCCTTCAGGGCGTGGGCTTCATCAAAGGCAGCCTTTAGATCAGACTCCCTGATCATCCTTTCGAGCTCCTCATATCTCTTTCTTTCAAATGCTCCCGGAACAAGGCTCAGATAAAAGCTCTCGTCGTTTAAGCATCTTTCCATTCCCTCTGCCGTGTTGCATCCGAGCTGCTCAAGCTTCTCTATCGTGATCATTTCTTTTCCTATCCTTTCAATAAGATTTTTTCCATTTCATCCGCCGGTACGGGCCTTGAAAAATAATAGCCCTGCACCAGATGTACTCCGGTCTTCTTTAAGAGCTTATATTGTTCCTTTGTCTCAACTCCCTCTGCCACCACTTTAAGGCTCAGATAAGAAGCTATATTCATTACGAGCTCCACCATTTTCAGATCCTTTTCATTATTCTCTATATTTCTGATGAAACCCATATCAAGCTTCAGAACGTCTATAGGAAGTGACGATAGCATATTAAGCGAGGAATACCCGGTACCGAAGTCGTCCATTTCGATCCTCATCCCGAGTGACCTTAGATTCTTCACTACCTCTATGATCCTGTCCGAGTCCTCGGTATAGGCGGATTCGGTAACCTCGAGAAGAAATTCCTCGGGAGTGATGCCGGCTTCATCCATTATGGATATTATCTCATCCGTAAAACCCGTTTCCATAAGGTCGATCCTTGACACATTAACGGAAACCGGCAGGGACTTGCCGTGAAGCCTCTTCCATTCCCCTATCTGCCTCGCAGCCTCTCTCCATACATAGCGGTCCAGCTTTCTTATCATCCCGTTACCCTCAAAGATCGGGATGAATTGTCCGGGACTTATCATTCCGAGCGCGGGATGATCCCATCTTATCAATGCTTCCGCAGATGAGAGATAGGGTTCCTCACTCTGAATAAAATACTTCGGCTGGTAATATACCTTAAACCTTCCCTCACTTAAGCCTGCATCCATATCAGCTGCCAGTCTTTCGGAATATGCTTCGAATTCAAGCATTGAAGAATCGTAATATGAAACCTCTCTCTTGTAATCACCCTTTATGCTGTTACAGGCTAAAAGAGCGCAGTCAAAGCGGCGGTGTATATCGCATTTCCTGTCCGAGCGCGGATAGATGCCATATCGTATGCGGTTATGGATATTCTTTATTATCCCGTCCTCAATGCCTTTTATCTTTTCGGAAAGACCGGAATAGACATCCTCCCCATGTGGAAGATAGAGGAAATAACCGTCCGCATCGTACCTGCAGGCTATTCCGTCATGCTCTTCGGCATATTCCTTAAGAGCCCCGCCTATCATTCTAAGAATCCTGTCTCCGATTATCCTGCCGTGGATCTCGTTCAGGATATGGAATCTGTTTATATTGACGGCTACCGCATCCATCTCCCGTTCGCGGTAAAACTGATCCATTACGAGTGCATATTCCATAAAATACTCTTTATTGTAGAGCCCCGTAAGCGGATCAAACTGGGTAGCCTTAACGATATTTATGG
>JAFTEC010000100.1 GCA_017453865.1 Lachnospiraceae bacterium | reverse complement strand
GATGTTCTGTCCCTCGCAGCCATCGGGCAGAGTGATGCCGTGAGAAGGAGGAACAGTAAGGATGACGATGGTGCGTTTTGGGAAGCGACCGTGGGCTGGAGAATGAAGGACGGCGGTATCATCACCAGAAGGATCACGATCCCCGAGTCTGTCGACCCGGCTCTTATGGACAGTATCACGAAGAGGGATGAGTTTACCAAGGGCGTATATCAGATCGAAAACGTGCTTCCGATAATCGGGTCCAGAAGGAATTCGACTCATAATTATAAGCTCACCACATCGGTTTCAACAGAGCATGGATATATGGAAACCGGAGAGGATCTGACAGAGGGATTCTTAAATGCCTACAGGAAGGATCTTAATGAGCACTACTGCTTCTCAATGGCTTCCAATAATAATCCGGTCGGAAGCCTGAGTATCTATGATAACAGGTACTTCAGCATATCCTGGCCCATATATGAGAGCTTTGACGACACGATTGCCTTCTTAAAGGAGCACGAAATGTGGAGCGGCGGCTTCTTAGAGAGCGGAGACATCTTAAAGATCAAGGTAAGCCGGAATGATTATGATGAGGAAACCGGAGAGTTTCTTGATGATTCCGAAGAATATACGGAAGAGGATAAGATAAGGGAAATAATGGATTCCTCCATATCAAATACCTATGCCTCAGCCTGGCCCAGAACAAGTAATTTTGATGACGGCGGTTACACGATAGAGATCTATCCCGATGAAGCCACCCAGACAGAATATTACCGTGATATCTGCTATTACAGAAGCTTCTACAAGGATAAGATACCGGGATTTGTCCCGAAGAAACCGTAAGGGATCGAAAGGAGCCGGAAATAAAAAAGCCCGGAAAGCGGATGCGGCTTTCCGGGTTTATTATGATCATAAAATGTCATCAGTGGGTTTACATAAAAATTGCGGTCTCAAGCATCACTTAGATATCCTGGCTTTAATGAAATCGACCATATTATTTCCGCTCTCTATACCGAGGGCATAGGCAAGCTCTCCGTAGAGGGCATGCTCTGCGGACTTAAGGAAATGCTCATCAACAGTGGTTGCTGTGCGGCCCTTCTTAAGCCTCTCACTCTTTCTGTGCCAGGTGGTCTTTATGAGGCGCATAAGCTCAGTCGCATCATTCTGTACAAGAGCCTGGGAATATGCATTCTGACGGTTCTTTTCACTCTCAACGGATATCTCGTCAAGCTCGTTATATGAATCGATAACGTCAAGTGCTTCCTTCTCTGTAAGCGGGTCGCGAAGAGATTCTTCTCCTTTTCCGACAGCCACATAGACCTTACTTGCGGGTGACTCGGTGGGGATCAGATAGTAATACTTGATATCGTTATCGCAGTCGGGAATATCGAGACTGGAAATATCAGTGATCTTACATAATCCGTCAACCTTATGAACAACATAATCTCCGGTTTTATACATTAGAGCTCCTTTCCTAAGATGGGGCAGCGGGACAAGCCGAATGCCCTTGCAGCAAAACAAAAAACAAACCGTGCAAAGTCGATTTTAACACTTCAAAATCAAAAATGTAAGATATATTTTTCTACAAATTATATGTGATTTTTTTGGGATTCTTTAATAAATTTGGAATGTATTACGGGAATTAAAGAAAAACGACCGAACATATAAGATCTTTTTTATCCGGCTGTTTTTTGTATACGCTTTGCAATTAAGCGGACCGGCGGTGTGCTGAATTATAACGATCCAAAATCCTCCGACAGCGTGTATAATGTTATCGAATTGACGCCGGAAGAGTATAATATTAAATATAAAATGCCCTGCTCTTGAAACGCCGGAGGAGGGTTATAATAGTATGGAATGTCCTGCTGTGAATGACATAGCAGTGAAAAGAACTTTAATTTTCAGGAGGATAGATATAGATGCGGCAATACAGTGTTACGGGAATGAGCTGCGCTGCCTGTGCGGCCCGGGTGGAAAAGGCTGTTAATTCAGTGCCCGGAGTGGACAGCTGTTCGGTGAACCTGCTTACAAATTCGATGGGAGTCGAGGGGGCAGCCGGTGACAGCGATATAATCAAGGCGGTTACCGATGCAGGCTACGGGGCAAGACCAAAGGCGAAGGGTAATGATGCAGGCAGCAGGCAGGCGGTGGAGGATGAGCTTTCGGACAGGGAAACCCCTGTACTCAGAAAAAGGCTCATTGCTTCGATAGTATTCCTCATACCGCTTTTATACCTGTCAATGGGACATATGATGTGGGAGTGGCCGCTGCCTCCGTTTTACGACGATAACCATGTGGCAATGGGACTTACCCAGCTTGTCCTTACGGGGATAATAATGGTTATCAACCAGAAATTCTTTATAAATGGTATAAGGAGCCTTATCCACAGGGCTCCGAATATGGACGCGCTGGTGGCCCTCGGTTCATCGGCAGCCTTTCTTTGGAGTCTCTTCGTGCTTTTCGCAATGACCAGGGCTTCTGCGGACGGCAACAGTGACCTTGTCATGGACTATATGATGGACTTCTATTTCGAATCGGCTGCCATGATCCTTACTCTGATAACAGTCGGCAAGATGCTGGAAGCAAGGTCAAAGGGAAGGACCACGGATGCGCTTAAGGGTCTTATGAAGCTCTCGCCAAAGACCGCAACACTCGTCCGTGAAGGAACAGAGGTCAGGGTTCCGGTTGAGGAGGTGCGTGCCGGGGATATTTTTGTTGTACGTCCCGGAGAGAATATACCTGTGGATGGTGTGGTAACGGAGGGGATCAGCGCCGTTAATGAGTCCGCACTTACGGGGGAGAGTATTCCCGTTGATAAGGAAGCGGGAGACAACGTCTCTGCCGCCACCGTCAATGTGTCGGGCTTTCTGAAATGCCGTGCGGTAAGGGTCGGAGAGGATACGACGCTCTCACAGATAATAAGGATGGTAAGCGACGCTGCCGCGACCAAGGCACCCATTGCGAAGATCGCAGACAAGGTTTCGGGAGTCTTCGTTCCGCTTGTTATCCTGGCGGCACTTATCACATTCGCGGTATGGATGCTTCTCGGTGAAAACATAGGGACTGCCCTCACCAGAGCCATCGCCGTACTTGTTATAAGCTGTCCCTGCGCCCTTGGGCTTGCGACACCGGTTGCGATCATGGTGGGTAACGGAGTGGGTGCAAAGAACGGTATCCTCTTTAAGACGGCGGTTTCCCTGGAGGAGACCGGAAAGGCGGAGATCGTGGTCCTTGATAAGACCGGAACCATCACTGCCGGAGAACCGATCGTTACGGATATCATTCCCTCGGACGGAACCTCCGAAGAGGAGCTTATGATACTGGCTCTTTCGCTGGAGAGTAAGAGTGAGCACCCTCTTGCAAGGGCGGTGATAAATAAGGCTTCGGAACTGAAGGTGGAGGGGCGCGAGGTGTCCGCTTTTACCGCACTTCCGGGAAACGGCCTTACCGCAAGGATCGGAGATAAGCTTCTATACGGCGGAAAGCCTGATTTTATCCGTTCAAAGGTCGAAATAACAAAGGAAACAGAGGATAAGGCCGCCGCTCTTTCGGAGGAGGGTAAGACTCCGCTGTTCTTTGCGGAGGACGGAAGACTTGCAGGCATCATCGCGGTCTCGGATGTTATAAAGGAGGACAGCCCCGGGGCCGTAAAGGAGCTTAAAGAGCTCGGACTTAAGGTTGTTATGCTTACCGGAGACAATGAAAGAACAGCCCGTGCTATCGGTAAAAAGGCCGGAGTTGATGAGATCATCGCGGGTGTTCTTCCGGACGGAAAGGAGCAGGAGATCCGTTCCCTTCAGGAAAGGGGAAGGACCGTAATGGTGGGTGACGGGATAAACGATGCACCGGCTCTTACAAGGGCTGACATCGGGATCGCCATAGGCGCAGGAACGGATGTAGCCATAGATGCGGCGGATATAGTCC
This sequence comes from Lachnospiraceae bacterium, assembly GCA_017453865.1. GTDB lineage: Bacteria > Bacillota > Clostridia > Lachnospirales > Lachnospiraceae > NK4A144. Next base: position 3,727 of record JAFTEC010000100.1, on the reverse strand, counting down.
TTATGAAGAGCAGGCTTATGGATGTTCCCGCGGCGATACGATTAAGCAGGCAGACTCTTAAAAATATCCACGGGAATCTCTTCTGGGCATTTTTCTATAACGTGATCGGGATCCCCCTTGCAGCGGGTGTTTTCATTCCTTTTACGGGGTGGAAGCTGAACCCGATGTTTGCGGCTGCGGCAATGAGCCTTTCAAGCTTTTTCGTTGTGACAAATGCGCTGAGACTGAATCTGTTTGATATTTACGGGGGAAAAGAAAAGGCAGGTCCCGAGGGCAGATCAAAAAACGAAGCTTCGGCAGAGCCTGCTGAAATATCCAAAACGCTTACTATCGAAGGCATGATGTGTGAGCACTGCGAAATGACCGTAAGAAATGCCCTTATGAGTATCGACGGCGTGAGAAGTGCGGATGTGAGCCATGAGAAGAACCGTGCCGTCGTCCTGCTTAGCCATGATATCCCGGATGACATCCTTTCATCCGCAGTTGAGGCAAAGGATTACCATGTTACGGGGATAGCCTGAAGGAAAGGCGTGCGCTGCAATTCGGCATACCGGCGGCACGCTGGATTGTAGCTGCCATTCCGGCTCCTGCTGCCACAGGTGACATTTTTTCCGACTGAGAGTATAATAGCTTCTATGGTACTTGAATTTATCGGAGCTGACCACGAGGTTACGGGAAGCTGCCACTATCTCAATGTAAACGGGAAGCACCTCCTTATCGATTACGGTATGGAGCAGGGGCGGAAGCTCTATGAGAATGCGCCGCTGCCTGTAGCGGCTTCCGATATAGACTATATTCTTCTGACCCACGCCCATATAGACCACTCGGGTCTTCTTCCGCTTGCCTATAAAAAGGGCTTCCGCGGAAGGATTTTTGCGACTGCCGCCACAGCGAAGCTCTGTAATATCATGCTCCGTGACAGCGCCCATATCCAGACCTTTGAAGCGGAGTGGCGAAACAGAAAGGCGAGACGGAACGCGAATATCGAGACCTTTGTACCCCTCTATACCATGGAGGATGCGGACGGCGCCATACGTCTTCTGAACCCCGTGAGCTATAAGGAAATGATCCATATAGACGAGGGTATAGACGCGAGATTCACGGATGTGGGGCATCTCCTCGGTTCTGCGGCTATCGAGCTTTTCCTTACGGAGGACGGTGTTTCGAAAAAGATCGTTTTCTCGGGAGATGTGGGAAATACGGACCAGCCCATCATAAAGGATCCGGAGGCCGTGGACGGGGCGGACTATGTGCTGACCGAATCCACCTACGGAGACAGGCTCCATTCGGAGGAAAAGCCGGACTACATAAAGGAGCTTGTGGATATCCTGCAGTTCACCTTCGACCGGGGAGGAAATGTGGTTATCCCCTCATTCGCGGTGGGGCGCACACAGGAGCTTCTTTATTTCATCAGGGAGATAAAGGAGAGGGGCCTTATTAAAGGCTTCGAGGACTTTCCGGTATATGTGGACTCACCTCTTGCGGTGGATGCCACCAGTATCTTCGGGAAGAGCTCCCTTGAATGTTATGACGAGGAGGCCACCGCTCTTGTGAATAAGGGCATAAATCCCCTGTCATTTACAAACCTCAATCTTTCCATCACACCGGATGATTCAAAAAATATAAACTTTGACGACGAGCCGAAGGTCATTATCTCTGCCTCCGGAATGTGTGATGCGGGCCGTATAAGGCATCATTTAAAGCATAATCTCTGGAGAGCCGAGTCTACGATACTCTTTGTGGGCTACCAGTCCGTGGGGACTCTCGGCAGGGCTCTTGTTGAGGGTGCAAAGACCGTGAAGCTCTTCGGAGAGGAGATCTCTGTAAACGCCAATATAGAGATACTTTCCGGAATGAGCGGACACGCGGACAGGAACGGTCTCATAAACTGGATAAGTAAGAGCTTCGATCCAGAAAAAACAAAGAAGGTCTTTGTGGTTCACGGTGACGACAGGGTTACGGACAGCTTTGCGGAGCTTCTCCGTAAGGAATACGGCTATGACGCATACGCACCGTTCAGCGGCACGAAATATGACCTTATAAATGCAGAGTTTATTACCGAGACAAAGGGCGTGCCCGTTCAGAAGAAGACCATTATCCATACACGTATCAGTACCGTATTTGAAAGGCTTCTGTCTGCGGCCGAGCGTCTTCTCGGTATTGCGAAGAAATATGAGCATGGGGCAAATAAGGATATTGCCCGCTTTGCGGACCAGATAAATGCCCTTTCCGACAAATGGGAGAAGTAAAGTATGATCCTTATCGCGGCAGCGGATAAAAACTGGGGAATAGGACTTAATAACGAGCTTCTGACCCATATACCTGCGGACCAGAAGTTTTTCAGGGAGACCACCACGGGGAATGTTGTGGTAATGGGAAGACGAACCCTGGAGAGCCTTCCCAAGGGTGAGCCCTTGAAAAACAGGACGAATATAGTACTTACCCGAAATCACGATTATAAGAAGGAGGGGGTCACGGTAGTCCACAGTATTGATGAACTGCTGCTTGAGACGGGAAAGTATCCGAAGGACTCTGTTTTCTGCATAGGGGGTGCCAGGGTTTATAAGGAGCTTCTCCCCTATTGCGATACCGCGCTTATCACCAGGATCGATGAGGAATACGAGGCTGATGTCTTCCTTCCGGATCTTGACGCCTTAAGTGAGTGGGGGATCACGGAGGAGAGTGAGGAACAGACCTACTTTGACCTGGTGTACCATTTTGTGACTTATAAAAAATAAGGTATCTTTTCATAAGCAAGAGGGTTCTGAACAGATACAAAAAAAGATCAATATTAAGACGATATAAGAGGAGAAAAAACCATGGCGATCTTACGGCTTAAACCGGCATACTTCAGTGACATCTGGGGCGGGAGCCGGCTGAAAAAGGAATACAATAAGTCCGAGTATCCGGGGTATGTATTATCGGAAACCTGGGAATTATCCTGTGACGAGGAGCATCCCACAATGATAGACAGCGGCTCCTTCAAGGGAAAGACCTTAAAGGAATATTTCGACGCGGAGGGCGAGAAGGCATTGGGCAGTAATTACAGCCGCTTCGACAGCTGGCCACTTTCCGTTAAATTCATTGATGCCCACCAGAATATCTCCATCAAGGTTCATCCCTCCGATGAATATGCGGAAAAGAAGGGCCTTCCAAAGGGAAATGACGAATGCTGGTATATCCTTGATTCCCTCCCCAATGCGGGCATCTTTTACGGTGTTGACAGGGATGTGACCCCGGATGAATTCGAGGAGATGATAAGGAACAATACCTTCAAAAAGGTCCTGCATTTTCAGCCCGTAAAAAAGGGAGATGTATTCTACTGCGGCCCCGGACTCCTTCATTCCATAGGAGCAGGCGTCCTGGTTCTTGAGGTTAAGCAGATGAAGCAGACAAAATACAGGGTTTACGATTACGGACGGGTAAAGCCCGACGGAAGCCCGAGAGAGCTTATGATAGAGGAAGCAAAGGAGGCAGCGATCCTAAAGAAGGATATTCCGGAGAAGGATATGCACGGCCACCTCTGCGACTGCGATACCTTTAAGATCGACAAGATCCATATCAACGGTGAAACGGATCTTTCAACCGACGGAAGCAGCTTCCAGCATATTCTCGTGGTTGAAGGCGATCTTATCCTGACATCAGGAGACATAAGGATGGAGCTCTTAAAAGGAAACGGGACCCTGGTAAGTGCGGACCACGGTGCATACAGGATCAAAGGCCACGG
>JAFTEC010000099.1 GCA_017453865.1 Lachnospiraceae bacterium | reverse complement strand
TTCGTGATATATCCCTTGCTCGCGGGAAACGCGGGCCGAAGTCCAAAAGGAGGAAAAAATGAATAAGTACGAAATGGCCGTTGTAATAAACGGCAGACTTGAAGAGGACGCAAAGAACGCGGTTCTCGACAAGGTCAAGGCGCTTATCGAGCGTTTTGAAGGCACGATCAAAAACGTGGATGAGTGGGGAAAAAAGAGATATGCCTACGAAATCCAGAAGTCTAAAGAAGGGTATTATAACTTCATCAAATTCGAAGCAGAGCCCACGGCTCCTGCCGAGATAGAACACAGAATGCGTATAATGGATGGAGTCGTAAGATACCTTATCGTCATTGATGATCTTCCCGAAAATACTCAGATCAAAAAGGAAGAGGCTCCTGCTGAAGAGGCTCCCGCAGAGGAAAAGACCGCTGCTGAGGAAGAACCTGCAACAGAAGAGGCTTGAGGATCATACGGCTTTGAGCACATGAGAAAGTGAGGCAAATATGAATGTAGTAGCATTAGTGGGGCGCCTTACAAGAGATCCTGATATCCGTCAGTCACAGGGAGAGAATCCCACAGTTGTGGCGCGGTATACACTTGCAGTAGACAGAAGGTTTAACAGGAACGGAAATGCTGACCAGACGGCAGATTTCATAAGTATGGTTTCCTTCGGCAAGACAGCCGAGTTTATCGAGAAGTATATTCACAAGGGAACCAAGATCTGCGTCCGCGGACGTATACAGACCGGAAGCTATACAAATAAGGACGGCCAGAAGGTCTATACCACCGATGTGGTAGGAGAGGATGTGGAGTTTGCCGAGAGCAAGAAGGCATCCGATAGCTATGACGGCGGTTCATCATATAACAGCGCAGCTTTAGAATCATCCGGTTCCGGAAGTGTCGTTGATGACGGGTTTATAAACGTACCGGACGGGATAAATGAGGAGCTTCCGTTCGCCTGAAGTACCGGATTAAAAGTTTTTGATAATAGGAGATATGATTATGCCATTCAATAGAAACAATGATCGTGCAGAACACGGAAGAAGAAGCGGTATCCGCAGAAGAAGGAAGGTTTGTGTTTTCTGTGGAAAGGACAGCGTTATTGATTACAAGGACGCAAACAAATTAAAGAAGTACATTTCAGAAAGAGGAAAGATACTTCCCAGGCGTGTGACAGGTACCTGTGCAAAGCACCAGAGGGCAATCACAGTAGCCGTAAAGAGAGCAAGACACATCGCTCTTCTCCCCTATGTAGTAGAATAAGTTATTTGAAAACGGGACAGGGATCCGGAGACGGGTCCCTGTTTTTCATGACAAATCCTTTCTTTCCCGTTATAATCATAGCTAATGGAAGCAAATACTATCCTTATTAAAAACGCCCATATACTTTCCCCTGCAGACGGGCTTGATCTCACAGGGGATATCCTTATAAAGGATGGCCGTATAGAAAAGACCGGTGAGAACATATCGGCTGCCGAAGCCGACGAAAGCCCCACGGTAATTGATGCGGGACGTTGTTTCGCTGCTCCCGGCTTTGTGGATGTTCACTGTCACTTTCGGGATCCCGGCCAGACAGAGAAGGAGGATATCCATTCCGGAGCTGCGGCAGCAGCAGCAGGCGGCTATACCACTGTTGTCTGTATGGCAAACACCGTTCCCGCCATAGACAGTCCGGAATTACTGGCAGAAAACTTAAAAAAAGCAGCCCCGGAGGCTGTGCATGTGCTTCAGTGTGCGGCGGTCACAGAGCAGAGGAAGGGTCTTAGCCTTAATGATCTTTCTGCCCTGAAGGATGCCGGTGCCGCCGGCTTCACGGATGACGGCTCGCCTATAATGAATGAAGCCCTTGTGCGGGAGGCTATGATAAAGGCTGCGGAAGTCGGTGCGGTATTAAGCTTTCACGAAGAGGATCCCTCCCTTATCGGCACCGCGGGAATAAACGAGGGTATGGTTTCAAGGAAGCTGAAGCTAAGCGGAGCAAAAAGAGAAGCGGAGATCAGGATGATCGAAAGAGACCTGTCCCTCGCTCTTGAAACAGGATGCATGATAGACCTGCAGCATGTAAGTGCAAAGGAAAGCGTTGAGCTTATCAGAAAGGCAAAGAAAAAGGATAAGCGGGGTCTGATCCATGCCGAAGTCACCCCGAACCATTTTTCACTCACCGAGGAAGCGGTGCTTGAATACGGCGCACTTGCAAAGATAAATCCGCCCCTCCGTACAGAGGAGGACAGGCTTGCCCTCATCAATGGCTTAAGTGACGGCACCCTTGATCTTATCGCCACAGACCATGCGCCGCATACAAGCTCCGATAAGAATAAGGAATTAAAAAGCTGTATGAGCGGTATCATAGGTCTTGAAACCGCTTTTTCCCTGGGGCTTAGGAACCTCGTACTGCCGGGATACATTGATCTTAAAAAGCTTATTATGCTTATGAGTGTAAATCCTGCCGCTGTCTACGGCCTGGATGCGGGACATCTCAAAGCCGGCTCTCCCGCGGACATAGTTATATTCAGTACGGAGGAGAGCACTACGTTCAAGAGCTTCAGGAGCAGATCCGACAATACCCCCTTTAAGGGGAAAACCCTTCCCGGAAGGATAATCCACACCATAGCAGGTGGAAGAAAGGCATACTGATGATAAGAATTCTCCTCTGTATCACCTTTGTGGTGCTGTTCCTGATAATTATGATACCCGTGGCTCTTATTCTTTTCCTTGTCGGTCTTTTTAACCGGAGGGCTAAGGATACAGCATCAATGTATATCATCAAATATGCTTTCAAGATCCTTTTATTCCTGGCGGGAACGAAGCTCACACTTATCGGTGAAGAAAAGATACCCCGGGATGAGCCTGTCCTCTACGTCGGAAATCACAGGAGCTATTTTGACATAGTGGCAACCGGCTCCAGGGTATTCCGACCCACAGGCTATATCGCTAAGAAGGAATTAAAGAAGGTGCCCCTTCTAAACTGGTGGATGATAAACATCAGATGTGAATTCCTGGACAGAAAGGATATACGTCAGGGGCTGGAGATCATCATGTCCTGCATAAAAAAGGTAAAGGAGGAGCAGATCTCCTACTTTATATTCCCGGAGGGAACCAGAAACGACGGGGAAGAGGGCTCGCTCCTTCCTTTCCACGAGGGCAGCTTAAAGATCGCGGAAAAAAGCGGCTGTCCTGTTGTCCCTGTTGCCATATCAAATACACACGAGATCCTGGAAGCGCATTTCCCAAGAGTCATGGCTTCCCATGTGATCATAGAATACTGTGATCCCATCTTCCCGAAGGAGCTTCCAAAGGAAGAGAAAAGAGCGCTGGCCCATAAGGTGCAGGGGATCATTCAGGAGAAGCTTAAAGAACATAAGGAGTTAATGAGAGAGGGGGAACAATGAATATCGAAGATTATGCTAAATTACGTAATGGCAGTGATATCAGGGGCATTGCAATGGAAAACGAATGGAATGAGGCCGTAAACCTGACAGCTGAGGCCGTGTCCCATCTGGCTGCGGCCTTTGCTTTGTGGCTCGGGAAACGGACTGACAAGCGGCCCTTAAGGATAGCGGTGGGCAGAGACTCCCGACTCACGGGACCCGAGCTTCAGAGGTCCGTATTTGACGGCCTGGCATCGGAAGGCGCTCTTCCTTTTGATCTCGGACTTGCCAGTACCCCTGCCTGCTTTATGTCCACGGTCTTAGGCGACGAGCCCTTTGACGGCAGCATTATGATAACCGCGAGCCACCTTCCTTATCACAGGAACGGCTTAAAATTCTTCTCACCGAAGGGTGGTCTGGAAAAAGAGGATATCGTCGTTCTCACAGAGACCGCACCCGAAAGGCAGATCGGGAAAGCCGGAACTGTTCCCGAAGGATCGGATTTTATGGATACGTACTGCGCATATCTCAGGGAAAAGATTTGCGCAGGGGTAAATTCCGCGGACTATGAGCATCCCCTTAAAGGCCGCCATATCATAGTTGATGCCGGGAACGGCGCCGGAGGCTTTTTCGTTGACAGAGTATTAAAGGAGCTCGGAGCGGATACGGATGGAAGCAGATATCTCGATCCGGACGGAAGATTCCCGAACCACATCCCCAATCCCGAAAATAAGGAAGCTGCGGAAGCCATAAGGGAAGCAACCATTGCCTCGCAGGCTGATCTCGGGATAATCTTTGATACGGATGTGGACCGGGCCGGAGCCGTTCTTCCGGACGGACGTGCCCTTACGAGAAACGACCTTATCGCGGTGCTCTCCGCCATTGTGATAAATGAGCATCCCGGGACCACCATCGTTACCGATTCCATTACCAGTGACGGTCTTTCGGCCTTTATCCGTGAGAAGGGCGGTGTCCACAAGCGCTTTAAGCGCGGCTACAGAAATGTGATAAACGAATCCATAAGGCTTAATAACGAAGGAATCGAAAGCCATCTTGCCATAGAGACCAGCGGCCACGGAGCCCTGAAGGAAAACTACTTCCTGGACGACGGAGCTTATCTTATGGTGAAGCTTCTGACCGAGCTTGGAAAAGGAAAAAACATAAATGATATGATAAGCGGCTTAAAGGAGCCTCTGGAAAGCGCTGAGATCAGGTTCCCCGTAACGGCGAAGGATGTGCAGGAAAACGGTGACCGTATCCTCACTCTCCTTTCGGAGGGTGCCGGAAGCACAGAAGGCTGGAGCCTTGAAAAGGAAAACTATGAGGGCGTGAGGATAAATACGGATGAGTCCCACGGGGCAGGCTGGTTCCTCTTGAGGAAATCGCTGCATGAACCCATTATGCCCCTGAATCTGGAAAGTGAAAGCAGAGGAGGGAATAAGGTAATGGCGGCGGCGCTGCTCAATGTACTTAAGAAGGCTTCCGGTATAGACCTCTCTCCCTTGGAGGATTTTGTTCAAAATTAAGTACAATCCTGTCTTTTCGGGAATCTGCCCTAAAGAGACCGGGTGATAGAACCGATATAATGAGTGACAGCGGGATTATCCCGTTTTGTCTGTATCTCATTTTTTGATAAGGATATCAAAGCACTTAGCAACTATAAACAGGGATGTACAGGAGGTATGCCGCAGGGCGCGGCTGCTTCCGGAAATGAGAGGATGAAATGAGTGTTGCAGGACTTGGAAGTACGGATGTAAACAGGATTTATCAGGACTATACGGCTAACCCCGTGAATACCAAAGGAAATGCCCCGGAAGAAGCAAAGACCGAAGAGGCAGGTGCGGTATTTGAGAAGTCCGCAGACAGCGGGAGAGTTACAGCCCAGGTTGGAAAGAAGGCTCCCAATACCGAGCTTATCGCCAGGCTTAAAGCCGATCAGGAGGCGCAGATGCAGAACCTCCAGAGCATCGTCCAGAAGATGATGACCGGCCAGGGCAAGGCTTATTCCATGGCAAGCGGTGATGATTCCATATGGAAGTATCTCGCAAGCGGCGAGTACACCGTTGATGAGCTTGCACGTAAGAAGGCTCAGGAGGATATTTCAGAGGACGGATACTGGGGAGTAAAGCAGACCTCCGACAGGATATTGGATTTTGCAAAGGCACTTTCCGGAGACGACCCCACAAAGGCAAAGGAGCTTCTGGATGCCTTCGACAAGGGCTATAAACAGGCTACCGGCGAATGGGGACGGGATCTTCCCGACATCAGCAAGCAGACCTATGATGCCGTACACAAGAAATTTGACGAATGGGCTAATTCGGTCAATGATGTGACAAAAACCGAGGCATAAAAAATATTGCGCTTATCTATAAGGAAAAAAGCTGTTCACCTACTATGGCGGACAGCTTTTCTTTCTGTTATAGTAAGGATATGATAAATGAAAAAGCAAGGATAATAAAATCCGAAAGACTGGCAGATCAGGTTTTCAGTACCGTCTTTGAAAGCCGCGTTGCAGAAACGGCATATCCCGGGCAGTTCGTCATGGTAGGCACAAAGTCAGATTCCAGGCTTCTCCGCAGACCGATAAGCATATGTGAGGCTGACCGTGAGAAGGGCACTATCCGCCTTGTCTACCGCGCCGTTGGATATGGGACAAAGGAATTGTCGCAGGCAGAGAATGGCGACTCCTTTGATATTCTCGGACCTCTTGGAAACGGCTTTCCTCTTGATGCGGCGCAGGATAAGGAGCGCATAATCCTCACCGGCGGCGGGATCGGTGCCCCGCCCCTTCTTCAGCTTGCAAAGGCTCTTCGCCGGACCGGAATAGGAAAGGAGTGCATAACCGCAGTCCTTGGATACAGGAGCATGAAGTCCGGTCTTTTCCTGAATGAGGAATTTTCATCGGAGGTAAATCTTATCCTGTCAACGGATGACGGCAGTATCGGAACCCGTGGCACGGTTGTGGACGCGATTAAGGAAAGGGATCTGAGGCCTGACATTATATACGCCTGCGGCCCGATGCCAATGCTTAAGGCAGTAAAGGACTTTGCGGCGGACAGCTTCATTCCGGCATTTATCTCTCTCGAGGAAAGAATGGCCTGCGGTATGGGTGCCTGCCTCGGCTGCGTTGTGAAGACCACCGGAAAGGACAGCCATTCCCGTGTAAACAATGCCCGGGTCTGCACCGAGGGTCCGGTCTTTAATGCAGAGGAGGTGGTATTATGAGTCTCGAGGGCATAAATACCACCGTCAATATCGCCGGAGTAGACTTCAAAAACCCTGTAATGAACGCTTCCGGAACCTTCGGAAGCGGGATGGAATATTATGAATTTGTTGATCTGAACCTCCTGGGTGCCGTGGTCACAAAAGGCGTAGCACCTGAGCCCTGGGAGGGCAATCCTGTACCGCGTATCACGGAGACACCCTCCGGTATGCTGAATGCCATCGGGCTCCAGAACCCCGGAATTGATGTTTTTGCTGAAAGAGATCTGGGCTTCCTTTCTGAATTCAATACCAATGTGATAGTGAATGTCTGCGGACACAGTGAGGATGAATACCTTCAGGTCGTGGAAAGGCTCTCGGATGACGACCGCGTGGATATGCTGGAGATCAACGTGTCCTGTCCCAATGTAAAGAAGGGCGGCATTGCCTTCGGAACGGATCCGAAGGAGCTTCAGAGGATAACGGAGCTGATCAGGAAAAAAAGCCTGAAGCCCATAATAATGAAGCTCTCTCCCAATGTGACCAGTATCGCGGAAATGGCAAAGGCCGCGGAAGCCGGCGGTGCCGATGCCATATCACTTATAAATACCATCACCGGAATGAAGATCGATATCTATAAGAAAAGCTTCTCCATCGCCAATAAGACCGGCGGGCTGTCGGGTCCCGCGATCAGGCCGGTGGCGGTGAGGATGGTCTATGAGGCCTCTCATGCGGTAAAGATTCCGGTTATCGGAATGGGCGGTATCACAAATGCCGAGGATGCGATAGAGTTTATGATGGCAGGAGCCCGTGCTGTGGCCGTTGGCATGTACAATTTCCACGATCCTGCCGCTATGATAAAAATAATAAACGGGATCACGGATTTTCTGTCAGAAAACCATATCGCGGATATCAGTGAGATTATCGGTTGTGTAAGTTAAAATCGGGGTTAAAAATACCTAATAAAGATTAAATTGCAAATATATCCGCTTTATACTAGAATACAGATTGTAACAAGAGATTTTTTGTAGGAGGAAATGAAAATGGCTCATGTAATTGATGATACCTGTGTAAGCTGCGGTGCATGTGCAGGAACCTGCCCCGTTGGTGCTATCAGTGAAGGTGACGGCAAGTATGTTGTTGATGCAGGGACCTGCATTGACTGCGGTGCTTGCGAGGGTGCCTGCCCTACGGGAGCAATCAAGGCTGAATAATTTTATCTTGATCAATTAAAGAAGAAAGCAGCTCCGAAGAGGGGCTGCTTTTTTAATGTCCTTCGCGCCGTCCGGAATAATGTTTATTTCGTAAAATGACGAGTACTGCTGTCACTATCAATGTGAGTAGCGATATGATATCCGCGGCTTTCTGCAGCGGAGTGCCCGCATAATACACATATACCGACTCTGCTCCGGATGTATATACCCTGATCCGCCCGTTGTCTCCGCTGCCGTCAATGATAAGACGCTGTCCCTTCTCATCCACGGCGGTGTACCCCGTATAATATACAAAGGGAACATCGAGATACTCTGATCCGGCCGCATTCACGGTAAGGGTATTCTTTCTGCGCCCGACCTCCCTCTTCTCTCCCTTATCGTCAAAGGCATATCCGCTGAATTTACCGAGCTTTCCCCTCTTTTCCACGGTGAGGGGCAGCCATTCCCCTCCTATTACGGTGCAGGTGTACTCGGTCATATCATAGTAGTCATCCGAGTAGGAATAGTATCCTTCCTCGGTCCTGTTGATATTGCATACGGCTGAAACAGTCATTAATGCCAGCACGGCGATGACCGCCAGCTTCTTCCTCTCTCCCGCTGCCTTTTCAATATATATCCCCGCCGCGACAGAAAACAGTAGACTGGCCATTATAAAGAGTCTCCATGGAAACTGTACGCTCATCACGTATCTTTCAAGCCTTTTCCAGGGGAAGAAGCCTGTGGTACAGAGCATAAATATCATACCGGCAGCCAGCATAAAATCCGCAAAGCGAACTATCCTGTCACCGGCATGTCTTATCAAAAGAGCCGCAAAAAGAAGAATGATCAGGGCGATCCCCATCCTTCCAACCTTATTTTCAAAAATCTCTCTTATCAAGAGCTTCTCATAGCCCACATCAAACTTTGCGATCTTATACTTAAATTCCGTACTGCGGATCTGTTCCACGAAGGGAAGCCAGTAAAACGCCGTAAGTAAAAGGGTAAGCAGTGCTGCAGCCATAAGTATAAAAAGCTTCACGGGTTTCCCGATAAGATCTTTTATATGTATCAGAACATAGCATATGCAGAGGATAATGCAGAATACGGTACTCAGCGTATGGCAGAGAAGTACCCCTGACATTCCCGCTATTAAAAGCCAGGGCTTCTTAAAGTCCCTTTCGGAAAGATCGAAAAGTCCTGCGGCAATAAGTGGCAGAAAAATAAAGGCGGTATACTCCCCAACCGCTGCTCTGGTATAGATATCATCAATATGATACTGGCACAGGGTATAGGCTGTTGCGGCGATCAGGGCGGAGGTGCTTCTTTCCGTTATGTAATACACAGAGAGATACATAGAAACAAATGCCGCTATGATGCAAAAGCCCACGAAAATATGGAAGGACAGATTTATTCCCACCCCCGCTGCGCGGAGGAGGGCAGGGATATAGAGAAGAAAGTCCGGATAGAATAGGGAGCTCGCGTAGCCCTCTCCGCCGAAAAACAGCATATTTACCCGCAAAAAGGGCAGCCCGTTCAGGATACCGGTCTTCAGGGCCTCTATGCGGAGAAGATGATAATCTATGTCATGCCCCTGTATGCAATTTACCGTAAACAGCGGAAGGCACGCAAAAAACAGGGTGATAAGCGATACCGCGAGAACAAAGCCCCGGTTCAGATCCCTATTTTCTTTTGAGGATAAGATGGATCTCAGATGCAAATTCATTTTTATCTACCGTAAGCTGCAGCTCGTCTATCATCTTCAGGAATTTCGGTGCAAAGTAATCCTTAAGAGCGGGATTTCCGTTCTGCTCAAGGCTCACACAGAGCATCCTGAAGAGGTCCATCATATCGGAACCGAATTTCCAGCTTGCAAGCTCTTCAAAGCCCATCCTCTCAGCCATATAGACCAGAGATTCATCGGAGAAGAGATGGGTATGGGTGCCTCCTGCATGTCTGTTATAACACTTCTGATGCGAGGCTTCAAATACACAGCTCATTGAAAACATCGGAACGGAGAGATAGACATAGCCCACGTTCTTATTTTCCTTTATTGCTTCCAGTATTTCGTCAAGATTTATTATATGCTCGAAAACACCGATAAAGGAGAGGACATTGGCTTCGGTGCTTTTCAGGATCCCCGGGATATCTGCACTGTCCGCCTGTGACAATACCTTTTCCCCGTTCATACTGTTGGCAAATTCCACCTGAGCTCCGGATATCTCAATTCCGGAAGCATCCACTCCTTTTTTTCTAAGGGCTCCGACAAAATAGCCGCTTCCCGCACCGTCATCCAGAAGATGTATATCGCCCTTTGTGAGCCCGTCCTTTTCCAGTGACTCCAGCAGAAATTCCGCCTTTGGGATATAGATGGTGTTTAAGCGGTTTTCATACCTCGCCCTGTCCTCCTCGGAGTAGTTATTCTCATAGCTGTCCTCCAGATAAACCCGGTTCGCAAAATCATCCGTATCCTCTTTTTCACTGTTCAGGTGGCCGCATTTTTTGCAGAGATAATATGCCATTCTCTGGCTTCTGTAAAGTGGCTCTCCCTCAATGGGCGCGTGACAGATCTTGCAATGCTCTCTTTTTTTCTGGATCAACAGGGCATCCGCCTGCCTCGCCGACATTTCCAGCATCTCGTCATTATGCTCGAAAAAATCACTTTTTATCGAGAGAAGGTTCCCGATGGGCTTTCCGTATTTTCTGTTTTTCATGCTTTTTTCAGTACCTTTCTGATTGTAAAATGAATCCTCTCACATCCGTATCCAACCCGGAATGGTATGGATATCACTGTCCTTTTCCTTCAGATACTCCTTTGGGTATATCACCCTGCAGCCCTCTCTTTTGTCAAGGAGCCCCGCCCACTCTGAAAACGTGGAATTGGCTGTGATGAGGCAGAGGCTCTTACTCATAAGGAGCATATCTATATAGCTTTTTTCTCCGGTATTCCCGCCTACCACCCTTTTTTCCGGAAGCCAGTCAAAGGCTGAACTTATAAAATCCTTGTCATCGGAGAAAATATAGAACCCGGGGTTTTCCAAAAGCTCCCGGGCTTTCTCAACCGCTCTTTTGTAGTAATCCATGCCGAGATTGATAAAGGCCTCCGTGTAGCCCGGAGCCAGATAATCACCGCGTCTCACGTGGATCGATACTGAGGCGGTTTCACCTATCTCCCGCAGAAGCTCCTTATTATCCTCCCCTATATCCTCAGACTTTTCCGAAAAGGAGAGGGCACGCCTCAGGAAGTCAAGATCGTCCTTATAATAGGCTTCATCCAGAAAGTATCCCGTGATATAGAGGTTCCGCCCTTTGGGGAGAGCATCGATCCTGTCCTTCAGCACATTCTTTGCTTCCCGCCCGGTTTCGCTGTATCTTATCCTTTCAAAATGCTTTCCGGCGCAGAGCCTTGTCAGGCGGTTAAAAAAGTAAGCCGCCCTGCCTGTCTGCGGAACTGTACCGGAGCAGCAATAGGTCTCAAAAGCCGTCGCCTTCTCGAAAATAAAATCCGGATTATCATCCCTCTTAAAAAGCCTTTCAAGCTCAAAGCCCTGATGGGCGTCGTTCCAGCTGTACCACGAAATATCCGCAAGGACCCGCTCCTTCGGGTACCTCTTTCTGAGATAGGTATAAAAGGCGTACTGGAACATCTGATTCCCGAGACCGCTTGTAAAACGCTGTATATACATTTACTCCTTCACCTGCCCCTCCGAAAGGACCTCTCCCCGGCCTGCAGAACCGCGCATTTTTACACGCCCGAATTTCAAATGCAGATAATAGCGGAGGTACGGGAAGAACATATCCGCGGTCTCCTTTGAGGGATGCTTTATAAATACCGAAAGTGCAGTCTTAAATTCCTTATCCGCTCTCGGAAAGGCGGCGTCGGAAAGTCCCGCGTTCTCTTCGACCCACTCCATCATCTTCCGCTTCAGGTCACACTCCTCTATAAGGTAGTTCCGCTTAAGCTTCCTGGAATTCCAGCTTTCTCCGCCCTCCTTCTCCACATATCTATGCGCCACCATGATATCATCGAACCTGAATATCTTACCCTGAAGAAGGATAAAGGTAAATATCACACCGTCATCTATAAAGTCATGTGCCCGGTAAAGTATGGTATAGTCAAGCCTTCCGTTATGATAAAAATTCCTGCAGACATTCCCCGCAGTCTGTCCGGGCCAGGGCCCCGCCTCCTGCCAGTCCCCGAAGGTATAGTCCCCGCTCCAGCCGTAGAGCTCCTCCTGACGTTTATTCTCTATGGGCTCGCTTCTTTCCCCGATCAGACGGAAGGAGCAGGTGGTGCCCATATACTCCTTATGCTCTTCAAGGAACGATACCTGCTTCTGAAGCTTTTTGGGATCCGTCCAGAAATCATCTCCCTCGATGTAAGCAAGGTATTCACCTCTTGCCTCCATTGAGGTCTGATATACATTTAAGGTTACCCTTCCAAGGTTTTTTTCCCTGAAGAGAAGCTTCATCCGGCCCGGATATTTTCTGTCGTATTCCTTAAGTATCTCACGGGTATTGTCCGTACTGCAATCCTCACCGACCACGATCTCAAAGTCGAAATCCGTTTCCTGCATAAAGATCCCGTCAAGGCACTCCCTTATGTAGGGCTCATGATTATATGTTATCAATATGACTGAAAGCTTGGGATTCAAAATAATTCCTTCTTATCCACCGGATATACATTACCGTTCTCCACACGGTAAATATATTCGCAGTTTTTTATCGTGGTCAGGCGGTGGGCAATGATTATAAGGGTCTTCTTTCCATGAAGCCGCTCTATTGCCTCCATTACCGCAGTCTCCGTTTCGGAATCAAGGGCGCTTGTGGCTTCATCGAGAACAAGTATCTCGGGATTTCCGTATAGGGCGCGGGCTATGCCTATCCTCTGCCTCTGTCCTCCGGAAAGCCTTACTCCCCTTTCACCCACCTCAGTACTGAGTCCATCCGGCAGGGAACGCACAAAATCAGAGAGCTGCGCTTCTTCGAGAGCCTCCCAGACCTTATCCTCATCTATTTCCCCGTCATCAATGCCGAATGCCACATTTTTTCTGATGCTCTCATCCGCAAGGAAGATTGCCTGGGGGATATAGGCAAGCTTTTCCGCCCATTTCAAGGGGTATTCATGGACATCCATGCTCCCGTACATAACCCGTCCTTCCCTTGGATAAAGGATCCCAAGGATCACATCCGCCAGGGTTGATTTTCCCGCACCGCTCTCTCCTATGAGTCCGATGGAGGTCCCGAGGGCTATATTGAAGCTCACTCCCTTAAGAACATCATTTTCAGTCTTCGGGTATCTGTAAAAGAGATCCTCTATCCTGATCTCCGAGGGGCTGCCATCGTGCCTTTCCGCATCATCCGGATCCTCTATCACCACGTTTTCCATGTCCTCCGTCTCCTTCAGGTCATGGTAGATAAGATCTATGGAGGGCTTTAGAAAGGTTATATTATTCATATAGTTACTCACCTTACCCACGGAGGGCAGCAGCTTAAACGCCGCCACGGCAAAGGAGGCGAGGACCGGCAGCAGGGTATTTAAGTCGGTGCCGCTCATAAGCTTATAGATCAGTACCAGCATGATCGCTGCAACGGTTATGGTCTCTATGATATATTTCGGGATGGTGCCGAAAAAATTAGTGTTTATAAGGGCAGTCATTTTCTTTCTGCCGCAGGAAACAAAGCTGTCCACAAAGTATCTTTCCCTGTGGAGGATCTTTATATCCTTGACCGCCCCCAAAGCCTGGTTTATGGCCTGATGCATCCGCCCGTCGTATTCCTGGTTCATCTTCCCGTAGGAATGTACCCTTTTCTTTGTAAGTATCCGGAAGACGGCCATGCAGATAAGGAGAAGACCCGCCACGGTGCAGGACATCATAGGATCACTTATCAGAAGATAGATCACAAGTAAAAGGGACAGCAGTATCTCGCTCATAAGGTTAAGGAATGACAGTATCAGCTGAAAGAGCCTGTCCGTATCCAGCATGATATTCCTTATCATATCCGAGGTATTGTGATCCAGATGGTAGGTGTAGGGCTTTTTCAGGTAACAGTCGATAAGCCTCCCCGCCACCTTCAGCTGGTTATTGTAGATAAAGGAATACTGGAAATAATAAAGGACCGAAAGGTAGAGGTTCTTAAGGAAATACAGTACGATTATAACGATCACCAGAAAAATGAAAAAACCCTGAACGCTCTTCATATCGAGTGCATTATAAACCGTTGAAAGGACGCCGTTTTCCGTGACCACCTCCGGTGTGGAGATAAGCTGGATAAGCGGCATTATAAGGGACACTCCGAGAAGCTCCAGCGCAGCACCGATAAAGATGCAGACCATAAGGAGCACCATGCGTCTCTTCTGTGAAGCATTGAATATATAATTAAGCTTTCTTAAAATATCCTTCAAACCTGTCTCCGATAAGCTTCATGATCTTCCTTCTGTTCATTCCGGGATAAAAGTATTTTTCAAGCCTTGCGCTTTCCTTGTGCCTTGTTTCCGTTTTTTCCGACGGGTCGTAGAGAAAGATCCCCTCTCCCGGGATCCGGAACAGAATATTGCTGTCAACGGGCCTTAATGAAAGGCCGAAGCTTTCCCTTATCCTTAAGGGCAGTATTTCCGAGGAATAGAAGCACCCGTCCTTTAATGCCTTATCCCTCCTCTTAAGCCCGTAGATATCCGACTGAAAGGGCAGCGCATCGTTTTCAAAATACGGATCGTATTTCGAACCGGATTCCTCATAAAGGGAAAAGCAGTATTCCCTCTTTAGTCCAAGGCTCAGGGGCACCTGAAGATCGGTGACTGCTTCATTCGTGTGCTCCCCCTCATCAAAAAAATTTGTTGTGTAAGAGGTCCTTGGATAAAACCAGGTCTTATCCTCTTCTATCGCATATTTAAGGGCGTATTTTAACCAGGATGAGCTTCCCCATTCCGCTGCGGGTGCCGGCATACCGTTACCGTGGAGGTCCTCCCCGTCATGCTCATCGAGCCAGCTCCTGAAGGAGCTCCACTGCTCTCCTGTCCAGGCCTGCCCCCAGCTGGAAGGAAAACGGAAATAGAAATTATCGTAGCCATCGTCTGCCGCATCAAAGGGAAGACGCGCGAAAACATTGAATTTATGGCTGTAGAGGGAAACTCCGGCAACCTTGCTGTCTCCCGAAACCTTATTAAGCGCGGCGGAGCTATAGTGGTAAAAGAAAGGAGAAACGAAAAGATCATCCTCCAGCATGATTATGCTTCCGAATTCCTTTGTCAGATCCCCGAGCCCAAGTATATGCTTTTTTAATCCCAGTCTTTCGGGATGGGTCACCACCCTTTTCTCTCCCTGCTCCCAGGAAAAGGCTTCTGCCGCCTCAGAAACCTCACTGTTATCGCTCTTATCTATGCTGATTATAAGGGTGATATCCGAAAAACCACTGTAATCCGCGTTTTTAAGGCTGTCCAGGAGGCGCTGCAATGCCTTTACCCTGTTGTATGCCACGACCACTATGGCAGGCTTCATGCTCATTTCCGGATCTCCTCCGTAAGCTTCCGTACATCATTAAAGTCGTCTATATGGGAGCGGATCCATTTCTCGTCCTTTTCCCACCACTTAAGTTGAAGGAGTTTTTCTATCTCCTCTTCCGAAAATCTGTACCTTATGGTACGTGCCGGAACGCCGGCGTTTATGCTGTAGGGCGGCAGCTCTCCCCTTACCACGGCTCCCGCGCCCACCACGGCGCCGTCCCCGATCTTCGCCCCGTCAAGTATGGTCACGTTGTTTCCGATCCAGACATCGCTTCCTATGGAAATACGCGGGGTTTCGTCATTATAGGTCTTTTCTTTGGCATAGCTGAAGCCGAAGACCTTCTTTGGATCGGTAAAGGCGGGGTGCAGCGCTGCCGCACCGTTCAGGGGATGCCCGCCCACCGCGGTAGTCACATTGACCCCGATGGAGGTATAGTAGCCGATATCGGTATGGGAAAAGTTCCCGTTATTATTGATGTATGAGCCGTAGCCCAGGCGGCAGCCATGTATCTCCGTATTTTTCCCGAGATAATTATGCCCCTCCACTATGGAATCCTTTGATACATAGGAGCCCTTCTTAAAAATACTCTGTGCGGAGCATTCGAGAAGAAAGCTTTTTACGGGATATAAAAAGCATCTGTAAAAGCCCTGTGCAATGGATAAAATGTGTCTGAGCAGTATCATGCGTAGTATCTCTTCTGTCCTCGTAATTTTCTCTGGACTTTTCTTATCATATATTTAAGCCCCTCCGGAAAATGATCCATTCCGAACTGCTTTATATCAAGCCATAGGGTCTTAAGCTTAAGCTTCACTCCTTCGGGCACCGCTATCCCGTGCTCCTTTCTCAAGGCCAGGCTCTCGAGATAGGTATCCTTAAGTCTCAGGCTGGACTTGCCGTCCTTTGTGACCATTGCCACAACCGTACCGCTGTCCTTAAAGGTGCAGCCTTTTTCATAAAGGGTCAGGAGAAAGTCGTAGTCCGCGGCGATCGGATACTTAAGCCTGAAGGGGTATTTAAGGAGAAGCTCCCGTCTCACAAAAACACTCTGGTGGGAAAAGGGCATACGCTCCTTTATAAGCTCCGGACACTTTCTGAAATAGTGGAGCTCCCCGAACTCCTCCTCCACTGTATCACCGTAGATAAGGTCAGTTCCCCTGTGATCCTTATTCTTAAAGATCTTTTCCAGCGTTCCCGCGGAAGCAAAGCAGTCCCCGCCGTTCATAAAGCTTACGAATTCCCCCGCTGCAGAGAGTACCGCCTTATTCATCGCATCATAGATACCCTTGTCGGCAGCGGAGATAACGGTAAATTTTATCCCTTTTTCTTCAAAGGGCTTCTCCCATCTCTTAATCTTAAGCAGAGTCCCGTCAACGGAGCCGCCGTCCTTTATTATGTATTCAAAGTCGGTGTAGGACTGATCGAATACCGAACGTATGGTGGAGCTTATATGCTCCTCTTCATTGTAACAAACGGTGATAACGGATATCAATTCTTCAGTACCTCGTAGAGCTTTGCGACTATGGGCTCCCACCTGAAATCATGCCATGCGTAGTCCGCGATCTCCGCAGCCCTGCTTCCCCAGTCCGCCTTCGAATTCATCAGGCGCACAAAGGCATCCGAAAGCATGGTTATATCATCCGGCGGCACGATAAAGCCGAATTTCCCGTCATTATAAATATCCCTTCCCGCGGGGACCCCCGTAGTGGTAACAAGGAAGTCGCCGTTTGACGCGGCTTCCAGCAGGACTATTCCGAAGCTTTCGCTCCTTGAGGGCAGTACAAAGATCTTTGCCCTGCGGTAATACTCCTTTAATCTCTCCTTGTCCCTTATCTCTCCTGTAAAGATTATCCTGTCCCTCAGATATTCGTGCTTTGTCAGGAAATCATTTATAAAGGGCTTAAAGCTCTTTTCCACAGGCCCCGCAAGGATAAGCTTCCAGTCATTACCTCCCGCTGCCCCTGCAAAGGCTTTTAAGAGCACATCCGTGGCCTTGGGATATGTTCCAAGGTTTCCGACAGTTAAGATGATATCCTCCTTCTTAAATTCCCTCTCGCTCTCCTTTCCGTCGGCGTAGAAGCCGTTTGGAATATATATCACCCGGCTGCCGTATTTCTTAATGAGCTTTTCCGAAAGCACCGTTGTCTCAACGGAGATAACATCCGCGAGATCCATGGTGCGGCGCTTGATAAAGCCCACCGGATTCGGCATAAAAAGCCGTTTGTAGCCCTTCAGATCCATATCAAGCTTCAGATATCCCTTTCCGCCCCTTTTCTTTCTGAATTTATAGATAAGGAGGAAAAGGAAGGAGGACAGATTAAGATGGTATACGTTCAGAACATCTATGTTTTCCGCATTATCCCATACGTATCTCATACCGGAGAAAACGCCGGAAAATCTGTTTTCGGGAAGAAAACGCATCTTAAGCCCCCTGACCTCTTTATCGAGGTAGGGGTACTTTTCCTCATTCTTCATACTGACCATGCAGGCATCCACCCCATAGTCCCGGTGAAGGATATATGGTATCATCCCCACATCCTTAAGGAGATGTACATTTTTCATTCGTAAAAAAAGTGTGACGAAATTCATTCCGACTCCCTTTTGTCATTCCGGAGGCAAAGCCCGAAGAATCCTCTTCTACGGGTGAAAGATCAGGAGGACAGAACAAGATCATATACCACCCTCTCTGCGTAGCCTAAGCCCCAGCAGATATCGAATATCCTGTCCTCCAGGGCATTGGTCTTCAGATAATACTTATTATATATCCTGAAGCTGTCCCTGAAATGATGGAAGGCAGCTGCCTTACTGGATCTGTAGATCTTCTTTATGCTGGCGGAGTGAAGGTGGTCATAGCGGAAGCGGGTCAGTACGCCTGTTTTGTAGCCATGGGCGCGGAAACGCCGCGCCAGGATGATCTCCTCCGAATAGAGGAAGGTCCTTTCATCAAAGCCCTGTACCTCCTTAAATTTTCCGGCATCCACCGCGAAGAATGATCCCTCCACAACTCCGACCTCCGAAAGCTCTTTATTATGTCTCTCAAGCCCTGCGCGTATCCGTTTTTTGTCAAGGGTAAAGAGGATCAGGAATAAGCTCATAAGCACCCCCGGAAAGCCCGGCAGGTTCCACACATTATACCCCTGCCTTACAAGAGGTGCCACGGACGCGAAGCCGGAATTCCGCTCCAGCGCTCCCGCCATGACTTCCGCCGTTTCCTCCGTAAAGAACACATCGGGGTTTGCAAAGAACAGGATGTCAGGTCTGAAATGCTTAAGTGCGTAGAGAGCACCGGTATTGTTTCCGGAGGAATAGCCTCCGTTTTCCTCTCTTTCGATAACGTGGATCCGGCCATCCTCTTCCCTTTTCAGACTCTCATAGGAGCCGTCACCGGAGGCATTGTCCACGATCACTATATTGTCAAGGATCCTGTATTCCCTGACCTTATTAAGTAGAGTCAGGGTGCGCTCGCTGTCTTTGTAGTTTAGGATTATCAGTGTTGTCTTCATATAAGCTTCATTGCTTCGCTCAGAATGATATTGTTTCGTTCAGGATGTCGCTGTCATATCCAGTATGGTGCTGCACAGATGCTCCCAGGTGAAGCGTTCGGAATCAGCAAGTATATTCTTCCTGAAGTCCGTATTTCCCTCCTTCAGCTTAAAAAACCTTTCTATCCCGTTTCTTAAAGCTCCGGCGTCGCCGGGCTCTGTAAGGATCCCCGTGACTCCGTCGGTGACAACCTCCGGCAGGCCTCCGACCCTTGTGGCAATGACCGGCTTTTCAAAACCGAATGCCATCTGGGCAACGCCGCTCTGGGTTGCGTCCACATAGGGAAGTACCACAGCATCGCAGTTTTCGAAGTAGCCCTGGATATCCTTATCAGGAATATAACGGTCCACCACCTCGATCCTGTCCCTAATAGCCTGATCCGACAGAAGCTCCCCGTAATCCTTCCTGCTCCCTCCGAAATCTCCGGCTATGGTGATATACACATCCGGCAGCTCCTTCAGAGCCTCCAGAAGATATCCAAGCCCCTTGTAGGGACGTACAAGCCCGAAAAACAGCAGTCTCTTTTCGGGTGAGCTCTTTTCCCTTATCTCCCCCGTCCTGAAGGCCGCATAGGTGGGGTGCATATTCACCCTGTACTTGGCGTCCGGCAGTATGGTCAGGAGATCCCGAACCTCCTTTTCCGAATGGAGAATAAAAAAATCCCCCTTTGAGAGAGTGAGCTTTGTAAGGAATCTGTCCATTACAAAGCGCTCATGGGGGAACACATTGTGACAGATAAAAAGGACCGGTTTCTTAAGAAAGGTGGTAAGTATCCGGTAGCAGGGCGCAAAATACGGGTGCCACCACTGTATTATCACGAGATCCGGATCATAGCGGTTTACGGTAAAGGCAGTCTTTATGATATTAAAGGGATTCGCGGTGTTTATAAGAAACAGCGCATCATCAATCTTAAAGCGGTCATTGGAGTAGTCCCGCTGCTCCTGTTTAAAAAGAAGCTTCGGGTACTGCATTTTGTATGATATGGTCCGGACCTCAGCCATTTCCTTTAAGCTCCTGACCAGCAGCCCGGTATAATGGGCTATCCCGCTTTTATAGGGATATACCGGACCTATTACCGCTATCCTCTTTTTCCCCGTCATCTTTTCTCAGATCCTTCTCAAATCCGGCCTCGAAACGTCTGAGCCGGTACTGCACATCCTCCATAATTTTCCGGTTCGCTGCCATAAGGTCTGCCTGAAAGCCCATCATAAAGGTGGTGAAGGAGAGCATCATCAGTGTGCTTGCAAGGATCAATGACTGAATATGTCCCACTCCGGCTCCCTTTATAAAGAAGATCAGGAATCTTATCATAATGATCAGCCCCGCAATAAAGGGAATGAGTCCTATGGCAGAAAAGAAGGTCAGGGGCCTGTACATCATATAAGCCCTTATAATGGTGAGCACGGACTTTTTTATGTATCCGCTCATGCTGGAAAAGAGCCTGGACTTCCTTAATTCCCTGTTGGTACGGACCGGTACGGAGGTTATTGCCATCTGGTTCCTTCCGGCCTGTACTATGGTTTCCAGCGTATAGGTATAATTATTGATAACATTTAAGCGCAGCGCCGCCTCTCTCGAAAATGCCCTGAAGCCGCTCGGCGCATCGGGGATATCGGTATTTGACGCAACCCTCACAACAAAGGAGCCGAGATGCTGGAGCTGCTTCTTTACCGGTGAGAAATCCGGTGTGTCGTCTATGGGCCTCTCTCCGATCACTATCTCCGCCTTGCCGTCAAGAATGGGACGGACCAGCTTTTCGATGTCCTCCCCGCAGTACTGGTTATCGGCATCCGTATTTACAATGATGTCGGCACCCTCCCGGAGACAGGCATCCAGTCCCGCGATAAAGCCCTTTGCAAGACCCTTGTTGTTCGGGAAGCTTACCACATAGTTCACTCCCCAGTTCCTTGCCACCTCCACGGTGTTGTCCCGGCTTCCGTCATTTATTATCAGAACCTCTATCTCGTCTATGCCGTCAATATGCTTCGGCAGGTCATTTAAGGCTATTTCCAGTGTATCCGCCTCATTCAGGCAGGGGATCTGTATAATGAGCTTCATCAGGTCATCTCCTTGGCAACATACATAGGGCGGTTCTTTGTTTCCAGATAGGTCTTGCTTAAGTACCAGGCCGCTATCCCTAAGAAAAACAGGTTAAGGGATGAGAAAAAGCCGATAACTCCGATTATAAGGGGCAGTGTTGACCAGACCTTGAGGTGGAGCAATATCCCTCCCGCAACGGAAAAGATAAGAAAGAGGAAGCTTAAGATCCCGCCGATCCAGGATATCACCTCAAGGGGAAAGGTGGAAAACGCAATGATCCCCTCTATCGCATATATTAAAAGCTTCCAGAAAGACCACTTTGTCTCTCCTGCCACACGTTCGATGTTTTCAAATTCGAGCCACTTTGTCCTGAAGCCTACCCAGCCGTAGATACCCTTCGTAAAGCGGCAGTAGTCCCCCATGGAAAGGACCGCATCAGTCATCTGTCTCGTCATTATGCGGTAGTCTCTCGCGCCGTCCACGACCTCCGTTTGGCAGATCTTATCCATCAGCCGGTAAAACCGTCTCGCAAAGAAGGAACGTATCAAGGGCTCTCCTTTTCTGGTGACCCGTCTCGTGGCAGCGGAGTCATAGCCCTCGTTTATCACTGCCTCGTACATTTCGGGGAGGAGGGCAGGCGGATCCTGCAGATCCACATCCATACATACCACATAGTCTCCCTTTGAATTTTCAAAGCCCGCGTAAAGTGCGGCTTCCTTACCGAAATTCCTTGAAAACGAGATATACCTTATACAGGGATCCTTCTCCGCAAGCTCCTTGATAAGAGGCAGAGTCCTGTCCACGGATCCGTCGTCCACAAAAATAAGCTCAAAGGAGGTGTCGGGATAGCTTTGCTTAAACTCCTCCAAGGTCTTATGCATTTCCTTATAGAAGAAGGGGATTACCTCCTCCTCATTCCAGCATGGTACTACTACACTTAAAAGCTTCATCAATTTATCCTTAATTTTCAGGTTTTTTCCGGATTATATCTCCCTTTTCCGGCGCTTCGGAAAAGCTTACAAAAAGCTCCTCCTTCGGGTGCGGCGCACTTTCCACCTCTCCTCTTTCCGAAGAACGGATGGATCTGACCGTAACCTCCAGATTCCTAAGATCCCTCTTCATGATCTCCACCCTGTCGCCAACGGAAAATTTATTCTTTTGGAAGAGCCTTGCCCTGCCCTCGGGATCCGTATCCTCCGTCTGTCCAAGATATACGTATTCCTTATTGTAGGTTGAGCCGCCGTAGATCTGGGCATCCGGTCCGGGCTTTCCGAAGAAAAATCCGGTACAGAAGTCCCTGGTCGTGCATTTCCCTATCTCTTCCCTGTAAAGGGCTTTATTAGCTTCATATTTCTCCGGCGATTCGAAATAATCATCTATGGCATTTCTGTAAGTCCTGGCTGTCACCGCGACGTACAGGGCGGCCTTCATCCTGCCCTCAACCTTGAAGCTGTCAATGCCCGCTTCTATAAGCTCAGGGATATGCTCTATCATGCAGAGATCCTTTGAATTGAAGATGTAGGTCCCTCTTTCGTTTTCCTCAACCGGCAGATATTCTCCCGGTCTCGTCATCTCTGAAAGCGCATATTCCCATCTGCAGGGATGGGTACATTCCCCGTGGTTCGCATCCCTCCCGGTAAAGTAATTTGAAAGAAGGCAGCGTCCGGAATAGGATATGCACATGGCACCGTGGACAAAGGATTCTATTTCAACGGTCTCCGGGATATGCTCCCTTATCTCCCTTATTTCCCTTAAAGACAGCTCCCTTGCGGTCACTATCCTCTTCGCACCCTGCTCTGCCCAGAAAAGTACCGTCCTGTAATTCGTGTTGTTTGCCTGTGTACTTATATGGAGCTCCGTATCGGGACAGAGCTCATGCGCAAGGGAAAAGAGCCCGGGATCCGAGATAAGAAGGGCATCCGGCATTATATCATTGATCTCCCGAAAGTAGCTCTCCGCCTCTTTCAGATCCTCATTGTGGGCGAAAACATTAGCGGTAATATAAACCCTTACTTTATTCTCATGGGCAAAGGCTATGGCGGTCTTAAGCTCCTCTAAGCTGAAATTCCTCGCATTTGCCCTCAGACTCAGAGCCTCCCCGCCAAGATAAACGGCATCTGCCCCGTAGTAAACGGCGGTCTTCAGTTCTTCCGGCCCCTTGGCAGGTATTAAAAGCTCAGGTTTTTTGTTCCTCATTTATCCTTCACGGCAACGGCTATGCCGTCCCCTATCGGCAGTACTGCCGCGGTATAACGCTCCGACGCCGTTATTTCCTTCAAAAATTCCCGCATTCTTTTATGGATGGTGCGGTTTCTCCGTTCCACAGCAAATTTTGATTCCAGTATATCCCCCTCCTGCAGGCAGTTATCGGCTATTATCAGTCCTCCGGGATTGATCAGCCTGTCCGCCTCCTTCAGATAGAACGGATACTGGGCTTTCGCCGCATCAATAAATATCATATCAAAGCCTTCCTGTAAAGCGGGAAGTATTTCAGCGGCATCCTTGCATATCAGCCTTATCTTATGGGAATAGCCTGACCTTTCGATATTCTGCCGTGCCGGGGCTATCCTTTTCTCATAATTCTCTATGGTCCTTATCCTGCACTCCGGGGAGCTGTATTCTGCCATAAAGATCGCGGAAAACCCGACAGCTGCTCCTATCTCCAGTATGCTTCCGGGATCATGCTCCTTCAGCAGAAACCTTAAGAAGGCCTGGGTGTCCTTTCTGATCACCGGAATGTCATCCTCCCGGGCCTCCCTTTCAAGAGCCTCCAGAAAGGGCGTATTTCCTTTATACAGGGAATTGACAAATCCCGTAAGCCTTTCATTTCCGACCATTGCTTCAGTCCCGATCTTCCGCTTCTCCGGTCGACGCCTCTTCCTCCTCGGCCATGATCTCCATCATATCCTGGGCGGTCTGGGATGTATTCAGCGTATAGGTGCCGGGGGATAGCTTTCCGTGGTATTCCGAAAGCCGCTCCTGCACAAAGAACAGGGTCTTATCCTTGATAAGTCCTGAATTTTCAAGGATCTCACCTATATCCATTGCCGATGAGCCCATAGGAACCGTAACCTCTATATCCCTCCCCGGCTCCGGGGACATGGCTTCCTCGGCAAACACCCTGTAACCGAAATCGTATGCCTTAAAGCCAAGCTTATATATGAATGATACCAAAACCAGTACGATAAGGATACGCACCAGCATGGCTGCCAAATTTACAAAGAAGTGTCTGACCTTCAACTAAAAATCTATCCTTTCCATGGTCATGGTCAATATCTCCCGCATCATTTTGCAAAAGGCTGCTTCCGCCAGGAGATAGTCGTTTATAACGGGCTCCAGGAAAGCATCCTCATATTTATCCGCAAAACGCATAAGCTCCTCCAGAGTATCCTTTCCCGCCTCAAAGGAGGATATGAGCTCCATATTCTCCTTTTTTAATTGCTCCGCCTTTTCCAGAAGCTCAGGGTTAGCGGCGATCAGTCTTTTTTTCTCTATGTACTCCCGGTACTCCGGAGTTTCCTTTATGCACTCGGTAAATGCAAGCACATCATCATAAAGCCTTGCGTCCAATTTTCAGACCTCCATGATGATGGGAAGGATCATGGGGCGCCTCTTTGTCTTCTTCCAGAGATAGTCGGAAAGATCATCCTTCAAAGTATTCTTTATCCTTCCCCAGTCGCTGATACCCCTTTCCGCAAGGCCGTCCAGCGACTCCTCCAGTACCTCCGTGGAATCCTCCAGCAGGGCATCGGATTCCCGCACATAGACAAAGCCGCGTGAAATTATGTCGGGACCTGCCAACACCTGACCCGTACCCTTTTCGAGGGTAAGAACGATGATGACTATCCCGTCCTCAGCGAGGTGCTGCCTGTCTCTTAAGACAACATTCCCCACGTCCCCCACGCCGAGACCGTCCACAAAGACGGCTCCGGTATGAACGTGACCTGTCACCTCCGCGCCGCTCTCCTCCGAGAGCTCCAGCACATCACCGGAATGTATCATCAATATATGATCGTGGTCATAGCCCAGCTCCTCGGCAATATTCGCCTGGGCGTGCCTGTGCCTGTATTCGCCATGCACAGGGATTGAATACATGGGCTTTACCAGTGAATAAACAAGCTTTATCTCTTCCCTGCAGGCGTGCCCGGATACGTGGGCCTCCTGGAAGATAACGTCCGCCCCCTTGCTTTCCAGCTCGTTGATTATCCTGGATACGGACTTCTCATTTCCGGGTATGGGGGTGGATGAGAAGATTATGGTGTCGTTGGGCTTTATGCTGACCTTTTTATGCATATTCATTGCCATGCGGGAAAGAGCCGCCATGGACTCGCCCTGGCTTCCCGTGGTCACGAGGACGACCTTATCATCCGGATAATCCTTCATCCGGTCTATATCGATAAGGGTGTTTTCCGGAATATTGATATAGCCAAGCTCCTGGGCGGTATTTATGATATTCACCATGGAACGTCCTTCCACAATGACCTTCCGCCCGTACTTATATGCGGTATTTATGATCTGCTGTACCCTGTCCACATTGGAGGCAAAGGTCGCTATAATGATCCTGCCCTTTCTGTGGCTGTCGAATAAGCCGTCAAACACCGCTCCTATGCTGCGCTCGGACTTTGTGAAGCCCTCCCTCTCGGCGTTCGTGCTGTCGCACATAAGGGCCATAACACCTTTTTTCCCTATCTCTCCGAGTCTCTGCAGGTCTATGGCATCCCCGAATACGGGTGTATAGTCCACCTTGAAGTCTCCGGTATGTACAACTATTCCCGCAGGGGAATAGATTGCCAAAGCCGAAGCATCCGCTATGGAGTGGTTCGTTTTTATGAACTCGATCCGAAACTGCCCGAGGCTTATGGACTGTCCGTGCTTCACGACCTTCCGCTTGACACTGCCTATCAGACCATGCTCCTCCAGCTTACGGTCAATAAGTCCTATGGTAAGCTTCGTGGAATAGATCGGGGCGTTCACATCCTTCAATACATAGGGAAGTGCGCCGATATGGTCCTCATGCCCGTGGGTTATTATGAAGCCCTTTACCTTGTCGATATTTTCCTTCAGATAGGTAACGTCGGGAATACAGAGATCTATTCCGAGCATATCGTCCTCGGGAAACGCGATGCCGCAGTCCACCACAATAATACTGTCTTCGTATTCAAAGGCAGTAATGTTCAGACCGATCTGCTCAAGACCCCCGAGAGCAATGATCCTGAGCTTTGAGCCCGATGCATTTTTGTACTTTTTCAAATATTACCTCCAAAAACCGTAGCGGGGCGCATCACAGCTCGATGTCAACATCATCAAGTATCTCTCCCAGGGCTTCCACCGCTTTTTCAAGCTCTTTTTCATCCTCCACTGTTTCATAGAGAATGTTTTCTCCGTCGTCCCCATCCGGTACAGCCCGTAAAACAAAGGCCTCAGCGTCTCCTTCTTCTTCCTCTGTACAGAGAAGATAGGAGTTCTGTCCGACCTTTGCTTCCGCAAGCACAAAATACTCTGTTTCTGTTCCGTCTTCCTGTGTGAATACCACGCTGTCCATTTTATCCGCGGTCCTTTCCGCTGTTAAGGAAATCTCCGAGGATCACGGCTGCCGCCACGCTGTCAACGTGCGCCTTCCTGTCCATTTCGCTCCTTAAATTCTCTTGATCCATTATCCCGTTTGCTTCCACGCTGGTCAGTCTCTCATCCTGAAAGCGTACCGGCAGGCCTGTCCGCCTTGCCAGCATCTCTCCGAAGGCAAGCGCCTTTTCGGCCCTTTCGCCCTTACTCCCGTCCATATTCAGGGGAAGTCCGATGACGATGACCCCCGCCTTTTCGGCGGAGATGATCTCCTCGATACGCGCACAGGTACGCCGGAGCGCCTTTTCCTTCTGTCTCCGTATTATCTCCACTTCCCTTATTACGGTTCCGGTGGCATCAGTCACCGCCACTCCGACGGTTTTTGACCCGTAGTCAAGCCCGAGATATTTCAATCCTTATCCCATCCGCTGCTCTTGATGTACTGCTTCAGGAGCTCCTCAACCAGCTCGTCCCTCTCAACCTTCATAATAAGGCTTCTGGCATTATTGTGGCTGGTAATGTAGGTGGGATCGCCTGACATGATATAGCCTACGATCTGGCTTATGGGATTGTAGCCCTTTTCGGTAAGCGCTTCATAGACTGTGGACAAAACCACCTTAACACCTGTCTCCGGTTCTTTTTCAACCTTGAACATCTGGGTGTTTCCTAAATCCTGCATATTTACTCCTTTCCTTTTGAGTATTCTTCACTTCGCGGGACGGGATCCGTACGGGAGAACCGGCCGATTTAAAGTCCGCTTCGCGGAACGGCCGGTTCGTACGGGAGAACCGGCCGATTTAAAGTCCGCTTCGCGGAACGGCCGGTTCGTGCAGCAGATCCGTAAACGGATCTGCTGCTATCCATGGTACTCTCCGTTGTAGGAGATCAGGGTCACATCCTTTACGCCGTCAACCCCACGTACCTTATCCGCGATATCAAGCTCCTTTTCACTGAGATCAAGGGTCACGGATACTTCCGAGTCCTCTCCTCTTGAGATCTTGCTCTTTACCCCGTGAGGTATATTCTTTAAGAGCTCCAGCACCTTTTCCTCCGCACCGTCATTTCCGTGGAATATCATCACAAATGACCTTGCTTTCGCCTGACGTCTGTGCATTACCGCAACGATCAGCAGCATAAAGAGCATTCCCGCCGCAGCCAGAAGATACATGCTGGCGCCGATGGTTATACCCATGGTTATGGACCAGAAAAGATACATTATATCCAGAGGCTCCTTCACCGCGCTTCTGTATCTGACGATGGACAGGGCACCCACCATACCAAGGGAGATAACGATATTGGTACTGATCGCCAGGGTTACCATACAGGTAAGTACCGTCATGCCGATTAGCGTAAGTGCGAAGCTCCTGCTGTAAATGACCCCGTTAAAATATCGTTTGTATATCTCGTAGATTATAAGTCCGATGATAAGAGCCAGCAGCATATCCACCATTATGGTCATAAGAGTGCTTAAGGATATGGACTGGTTATACATATCCGATTCCAGTATGGACTTCTTTATCATTGATTTAACGCTCATGTCTTTATCCTTTCAGTCTGTATTTCAGATCCTACACTATCCTTTCAAGCCCGCGGATATCCCGCATCCTGTCGCTGCAGAGCACAAACTTCGAAGCGGCCAGCTGCACCGCTGCACCCGGCTCGATAAGATCCTTCACATTATCCGGCAGATATTCCGTATACTTTACCTCCATGATCAGCTTCCCCGTTTCAAATGTTTCATATACCGGTATGCTGCTGTCGAAGAGGTCAAAGCTGAAAAACCCGGAACGCACGTGTTCGTCGAAGGTCACCCTCACCGTGCCGGGCCCGTAAACAAAGGGTGTCCTGTCATAATCGACCATCACGGAAGGCCTGAGCCCCTCGGAAACCGATGCGAGGTAAAAGCTTTTCAGAACCTCTTCCTCTCTCTTTTCGAGAAAGGCCAGATCCCCGTCAAGTATCCTCCGGAGCTCCTCCCTGTCAATACGGGCGGAGGTTTTCAGTATATAGCTTCCCTGCTTAGCCTTGCGCTCCAGCTTTATATACTCGTCCGAATAATTGTAGATCCTTATACGGTATTTCTCGCGGGAAGAAGTCCCCGCCTGCTTGGTGGTATAGGCACTTTCCCAAATATCGTCAAAGTAAAGGCTCCTTATGAGATAGCTGCCTCCGGCGGCATGCCTGTCTATATCGGCACATTCCCCTAGCCTCTGCCTGACAAGCGCCGCTTCTCTTTCGGATATCAGATATTTCAGTTCATGACGATATACATCCCGCAACATCCCTAATAGTATATCCTTTCGCGCCGCCTTACGCAAGTTTTGGCTTTTTTCGTTGCACTTTTACCTCTGATATCTTATACTGAGAGGCAGATGTGCACCGGAGGATCCAATAATGCCAAAGCTTTTGACGCAGGAGCTCATTCCCGGAATGGTCACTGCGGAAGATGTTTTTTCTTTCAATAATCAGCTCATACTCCCCAAGGATATGGTCTTGACAGACAAGGCCATTACGAAGCTTGAGTTTTATTCCATTTCCTCTGTCAGCATCAAGGAAGAAAGCATGCAGCCGGAGGATGACTTCGTTCCGAATCCCAGCTATTCGGAGCGCATCAAGGCCAGCAAGGAATATAAGCAGTTCCGCATCGCATACGATACCGAGATAGAGCAGTTCAAGGCCTCGGTGAATGATATTATCACGAAAAACGTGCTGGATACGGATGCACTTCTGGACAAGCCGAAGAAGCTCCTTGCTGAGAACGCAAACGGCATGCATATCTTCGATATGCTCCATAATATGCGTATGTACGACGATCCGACCTATGCGCACTGTCTGAATGTTGCCCTTATCTGCAACGTCTTCGGCTCCTGGATAAAAATGAATGATGAGGATATCGAGACCCTTACCCTCTGCGGTCTTCTTCACGATATCGGGAAGATGATGATCCCGGAGAAGATCATTACCAAGCCCTCGAGGCTGACCGTGGATGAGTATGATGTCATAAAGACCCACTCCCTTGAGGGATACAACGCCCTGAAGGAAATGGACATAAGTGACCATGTGAAAAACGCGGCCCTTATGCATCATGAGCGCTGCGACGGCTCCGGCTATCCCTTCGGACTGAAGACAAACAGGATAGACCGCTTTGCGCGTATCGTGTCCATAGCGGATGTCTATGACGCCATGACCAGCGCCAGGGTATACCGCGGACCCCTATGTCCCTTCCAGGTCATCAGCATTTTCGAGCAGGAGGGACTGCAGAAGTACGACCCGGAATACATACTGATATTCCTCGGCTACATCGTAAACACCTATATGCATAACAGGGTAAGGCTTTCAAACGGAATGGAGGGCGATATTGTCCTCATAAACAAAATGGACCTTAGTAAACCTATGGTCCAATGCGGTAGTCATTATGTGGATCTGTCCCATGAGCATGGTCTTTTCGTGGAAGCGATACTGTAACGGGAAGCGAGGAATCTTATTTATTCAGCTCACCCTGGCATTCTTGATCCTGAATTTCTTTACGGAGCGTTCGTCCGTCACCTTTTCAATAACCGCTCCGAGACCCCTTAGCTTTATCTCGAAGTCCTCATACCCTCTCTCTATGAGATGGATGTCATCTATGGTGGATACTCCGTCGGCCGCGAGGGCTGCAAGCACCAGTGCCGCTCCCGCCCTTAAGTCCGGAGCTGTGATATTCGCACCCGTCAGACTCTCTTTTCCGGTGATTATCGCCGTATTTCCCTCGACCTTTATGTCGGCTCCCATTTTCATGATCTCGTCCACATAGCGGAAACGGTTTTCGAAAATGCTCTCCGTGATGGTGCTGACTCCATCTGAAAGGGAAAGCGTAACTCCGGCCTGTGGCTGCATATCCGTAGGGAATCCGGGATATGGCAGAGTCTTTATCTGGGTATTCCGAAGCTTTCCGGTCCTCGTGACCCTTACGCAGTCATCAAATTCCTCCACCCTGCAGCCCACCTCTATGAGCTTCGCGGAAATGGACTCCAGATGCTTCGGTATAACGTTCTTTACCAGTATGTCACCACCGGTGACTGCAGCGGCGAACATGAAGGTTCCCGCCTCTATCTGATCCGGAATGACTGAATATGTGGCGCCGTGCAATGAGGAAACGCCCTTTATCCTGATGACATCGGTACCGGCACCCTTTATATTGGCGCCTAAGCTGTTTAAGAAGTTCGCCACATCAACCACATGGGGTTCCTTGGCTGCATTCTCTATGATGGTCTTTCCGTCTGCCATGCAGGAAGCCATGAGAATGTTTATGGTGGCACCCACACTCACAACGTCCATATATATGTGGGCTCCTGTAAGCTTCTCAGCCTTTGCGATGATGGAGCCCCGCTCTATCTTCACATCCGCACCGATGGCTCGGAAGCCCTTCAGATGCTGGTCTATGGGACGGCTTCCGATATTGCAGCCGCCGGGAAGCGGTACCTCCGCCTCATTATACTTTCCGAGGAGCGCTCCTATCAGGTAATAGGAAGCCCTTATCCTCCTTATCAATTCGTACTCGATATTGACGTTCCGGACCATGGAGCCGTTTATCCTTACGGTGTGCCTGTCAGGTCTCTCTATGATGACCCCGATGCCCGCCATTGCATCAAGGAGCACATTGGTGTCCCTGACATCGGGCATATTCTCAATGGTTACGGTCTCGTCCGTCAAAATGGACGCAGCAATGATAGCCAGCGCCGCATTCTTGGCACCGCCTATCTCCACTTCCCCCTTCAGGGCATTTCCGCCGCGTACGGCGTACCGATATATTGTATCCTTAGAAGATGTCCTCATTTATCAAAAATATCCGAATAGCGAATGTAGTATAAGAACCGCTGAAGCTCCCAGATTCAGGATGAGCAGCAGTATTATAAATTTCAGGAGCCCGCGTATCCCGGACATTCCATCCTTAAGCTCCTGCTTAACGCTGTCTGTACTCTCCTTTACCACCGCCTGTGTATTCCTGTAGCATTTCACATTCTCGCGGTGAACGTGGGAAAATATATCCTTCCCTGCTTCTCCCTCATTCTCTCCGGCCGAAGAAGCTGCTTCCTCACCGGATCCGGTATCCTCACTCAGCTTCTCTGCACGTATAGGCTTCATATTACCTTCAACCTCTTTTACGAGGCAGTCCATATAATCATCCATCGGCTTACTATAGCATCTTTTGATTTTGTATGCAAGATGAGTAGTAGTTGAGTTATGTTAACCATTGGGAAGGCTGCTTTATTCCGCTTCCCCGTAAAACCTTTCCTTAAGCAGCGTTTTCTCTGCCTCGTGCTTTTCCTGCTGGCGCTTCTCTTCGTCGGATTCCTGCTGTTCGTGGGCGTCCCGCAGCTCTTCATTAAGAGACATCATCTTCGCGTCCAGATCAGAGACCATCTCCGCACATTCGAAGAGCTCTCTCTTTATATGCTCGGGCGCGTCACCCTCGTATTTGTAGTTGATCTTGTGCTCCAGACTTGCCCAGAAATCCATGGCTACGGTACGGATCTGTATCTCCACCTTCGTATCCACCACGCCGTCAGAAAGAAAGATCGGCACCGTCACTATCATGTGATAGCTCTTATAGCCGCTCTCCTTCGGATGCTTGATATAGTCCTTGATGGAAAGCACGTTGATATCGCTCTGGTTCGCAAGTATCTCCGCCACCCTGTAAATGTCGGAGGTAAAGGAACAGATGACTCTTACACCCGCAATATCATTAACATACTTCACCATGTTTTCAATCGTGGACTCGTAACCCCTGCGCTTAAGCTTTTTTACAATGCTTTCCGGGGTCTTTATCCTGCTTTTGATATGCTCAATGGGATTATACTGATGAACATGCTGAAATTCGTCGTTTAAGATGGCAAGCTTGGTTCCTATCTCCTTTAAGGCAGAATTATAAAGGAGAATAATAGTCTCCCAACTGTCTACACCCTCATATTTATTTATTTCTTTATCCATTTTATACTTTCCGTCAGTTTTTCTCGTAAATACAGCGTTCCTCCGGCCGCCTCCGAATTCACGCTTGTTAAAATTGTAACATATTTGCCGGCATTTTGTCTATATTAACACCTTATCGGACGGGATCAGACGGGATCCACCGGGATAAACGCATCAGAGATTTCCTGTTGTAATAGTGCCGCATCAAAGGTAAAATAAAGACAGTCCGGCAGACGGCGGAGACGTTTGCCAAAAATAAGAAAAGGAGAACAGGTATGAAAGAATTCAAGTACACACTCACAGATCCGGTAGGTATACACGCACGTCCAGCTGGGGTGCTCGCAAAGGAAGCGAAGAAATATACGAGCGTTATCACTATCACCAAGGGCGAGAAGAGTGCGAAGGCTACTGCGCTTATGAAGCTTATGGGACTTGGCGCAAAGCAGGGGGATGAGATCACCGTACAGGTAGAGGGCGAGGACGAAGAGACCGCCGCCGCTGCCATCGAGCAGTTCCTGAAGGACAACATGTAACGGAAAGGAGCGAAATAAGCAAGATATGAAGGTAGCAACGGGTACAAAGATCGTCGGCGGTATCTCCATAGGGAAGATACGTGTCTATAAGCCGCCTGTTTATGAGATAAGCGAAGAAAAGACTGAGGATCCGATCCCCGAGCTGAACCGCTTTGAATCAGCCAGGGTAAAGGTGCAGGAGCAGCAGCACGCGCTCTACGAAAAGGCAGTAAAGGAGGCGGGGGAAGACAGCGCCGCCATATTCGAAGCACATGAGATGATGCTGGATGATGATGACCTGATCGACGCCTGCAAGGAGATCATGGTAGAGCAGAAGCAGAAGGCGGAATACGCGGTCCGTCAGGGCTTCGACAATATGGCACAGATGTTCCGCGATATGGACGATCCCTACTTCCAGGCCCGTAGCGCCGATGTGGAGGACCTGAAGAATGCCATGCTGGATGTACTTTTCGGCAACGATCCCGACAGCATACAGGGCAGCGAGCCCTCAATACTGGTAGCTGAGGATCTGGCTCCCTCCGAAACCGTGAGACTTGATAAATCCCTGCTTCTCGGTCTTGTGACCAGAGAAGGGAGCTCAAACAGCCACACAGCCATACTTGCAAGAAGCTTAAATCTTCCCACCATTATCCAGTGTAAGGACATAGCGGATGACTGGGACGGACAGTTCGCCATCCTGGACGGATACAATTCCTGTATCTATATAGAGCCGACACAGGATCTCGTTGATTCCCTTACCGCAAAGCAGAAGGAAGATCAGAAGAAGGAAGCCCTTCTCCTCGAGCTTAAGGGAAAGCCAAGCACAACCATCGACGGCCATCAGGTAAGGGTCTTTGCAAATATCGGAGGGCCTTCGGATGTAGGTGCCGTACAGGTAAATGATGCGGAGGGCGTCGGCCTGTTCCGCTCGGAATTTGTATATCTGAACAGCAAAGCGGATCCCACGGAGGAGGAGCAGTTCCAGGCATACAAACGTGTGCTTGAGACCCTGGCACCCAAGCTTGTGATAATCCGTACCTGTGATATCGGAGCAGACAAAACCATTGATTATATGAACCTTGATAAGGAAGACAATCCCGCTCTGGGCTACCGTGCCATCCGCATCTGCCTTACGAGGAAGGATTTCTTCAAAAGACAGCTGAGGGCTCTCCTCAGGGCATCGGCATACGGAAATCTCGGTGTGATGTTTCCCATGATCACGAGCCTCAGAGAGGTACGGGACTGCAAGGAGATACTCGCCGAATGTAAGCGGGAGCTTGCAAATGAAGGCGCTGAGGTCGGAAATATAGAGCTCGGAATAATGATAGAAACTCCGGCCGCCGCCCTTATAGCGGATGATCTTGCCGAGGAGGTTGATTTCTTCTCTCTCGGTACCAATGACCTTACCCAGTACACCTGCGCAATAGACAGGCAGAATGCGAAGATCGAGCCATTCTCCGATCCGCATCATCCGGCAGTGCTTAAGCTGATACAGATGACCATAGAGGCGGGACACCGTCATAATACCTGGGTCGGTATCTGCGGAGAGCTGGGAGCGGATCTTTCTCTTACGGAGACCTTCCTCCGCATGG
Source organism: Lachnospiraceae bacterium (assembly GCA_017453865.1). Taxonomy (GTDB): domain Bacteria; phylum Bacillota; class Clostridia; order Lachnospirales; family Lachnospiraceae; genus NK4A144. The sequence continues at coordinate 946 of JAFTEC010000099.1, read as the reverse complement.
GAGTGGATGAACTCAGTGTAAATCCTAAGAGCGTGCTGCCGCTCAGAAAGCAGATAAGGAGCATTGATCTGTCGAAGGAGTGACGCCCGGCGTATATAAAATCTTTCATTGGCTTTGATTTTATACAATATTTAATGTATACAAAATTTATTTTTATGATATACTGCTCTTATCAAGGATGATGGCGGGCGTATTACTATTTTTATTGCCCTGTTCGTGAAGGATACAAACGGAGGAAAGCTTATGGATTCTATTTCAACCCTGGGCAGCAGCTCATATTACAGTAATTACAGCGGATATATCAATTCTTCGGATATTTCGATAGAGGAAAAGGCAGTAGCCCAGATAGGGGGTCTGCAGGCAGGAACGGAAAACGTTCAGGAGGGAAAGGCTCTCCTTAATATCTCCGATGGTGCGGCTTCACAGATAACCGACTATCTGCAGTCCATCAGGGAGCTTGCGGTAAAGGCTATGAACGGCACGGCTTCCGCAAGTGACAGGGCGGACATCCAGAGCCAGATCGACAGCTATAAGCAGGGCATCAATGATATTGCGGGCACGACCAAGTATAACGAGACCTATCTTCTTGACGGCAGCAATAAGAACATTGATATAGTCAGTGACGGAAACAAAACCACCATCGGTATTTCCGGTTCCAGCTCTCTCATCAAGGATCTCGGGATCGAGGACTTCAATGTGACGAATGGCAGCTTCGATCTGGATTCGATTGACAGCGCCATCAAAAAGGTAAGTGACCAGAGGGCTCTCGGAGGAGCGCAATACAATGCGCTTTCCGCACAGGAGGCCTATAACCGCACCGCCATACAGAATACCTTCGCCTCCAGCTCGGTCAAGGATGAGCTTCAGGAAATCATCGAGCAGAATAATAAAAATAAGCAGGGTCAGCTCCTGAATAACGTCAGGATGATGATGCAGAAAAAGGACG
>JAFTEC010000098.1 GCA_017453865.1 Lachnospiraceae bacterium | reverse complement strand
CTTAGGATCTGTTCATAAATAAATCTTTACATTTGACTTGTCCAGTCGTCCATCTGCTTCATCAGAAAGCCTCGCCGTAGCCCGCTACGGCTACGTTTTCTTCTTTGCAGATGAACGCCTGTCCTGCGTCAAACTGTAAAGCTATTTATGAATAGCTCCTTAGGAGCCGTGCATAAGACCGTAGAGTATTTCTGATATAGAGGAGAAAGAAGAGGATCATGGGCATAGTTGATGAAGTAAAGGACGAATTCTTAAAGAGATTCGGCTCTGACGGTGATATACGGGTGTATTTCGCTCCCGGCAGGGTAAATCTCATAGGAGAGCATACGGATTATAACGGAGGGCATGTTTTCCCCTGTGCGCTTTCGATGGGTAATTACGCGGCCGTCAGAAAAAGGGATGATGACAGGGTACGCTGGTTTAATCTGACCTACCCTGATGACGGAGTGATCGAGAGCTCCATAAAAAACCTGAAACCCAACGATAACGGTCTCTGGTACGATTACCAGCTGGGGGTCATCTGGGCCTTCGGTGAGAACGGGTATGAAGTGCCCTCGGGCTTTGATATGGTAATGAAGGCCGATCTGCCGGCGGGCAGCGGTCTTTCCGCCTCCGCCTCCATAGAGGAGCTCTGTGCGGTGATAGTAAGGGATCTCTATCTTCCGGAGGTTTCCCTGATCGACTGCGCCCGTATGGGGCAGTATTCGGAAAACAGATATAACGGTATGAACTGCGGGATCATGGATCAGTTCGCCTCCGCAATGGGAAAGAAGGATCATGCGATCTTCCTCGATACCGCCACCTTAAAGTACGATTATGTTCCTCTGAATCTGAAGGATGAAAGGATAGTGGTGATAAACAGCAGGGTAAAGCATTCCCTCGCCGGCAGCGCCTATAATGACAGGCGGAGTGAGAGTGAGAGGGCTTTAAGGGATATACAGTCGGTGAAAGCCGTGGAGACCCTCGGAGACCTTAGCGCAGAGGAATTTGAGGAGGTAAAGTCTGCCATAAAGGATCCGGTATGCCTGAAACGCGCGCGCCACGCGGTCTATGAAAATATCCGCACGATAAAGGCGGTCGATGCATTGAAGTCCGGTGACTTAAGCTCCTTCGGAGGGCTTCTGAACGATTCCCATGTATCCTTACGTGACGACTATGAGGTTTCCTGTAAGGAGCTTGATATTCTGGCGGAGGAGGCCTGGAAAACAGAGGGCTGCATCGGCTCCAGAATGACAGGCGGAGGCTTCGGGGGCTGCACCGTATCCATAGTGAAGAAGGATGCTCTCGACAGCTTCTGCGACTCTATGAGGGCCGCCTATAAAGAAAGAACGGGTATCGACTGCGGGATCTTCACCGCGGATGCTGCTGATGGCGCGGGGAGGCTCATTTGAAGGACTGTTTAAGCTGGATCTGTCTCATACTGCTGATAATGCTGTCAGCCTTTTTTTCGGGGTCCGAGACGGCGCTCACATCCGTAAACAGGATAAAGCTCCGGTCCATAGCAGATAAGGACAGGAGGGCGGTCAGGCTTCTTAAGATACATGATGATTCGGTAAAGATGCTTTCCGCGGTTCTTATCGGCAATAACATTGTAAACATGGCGGCTTCCGCCCTTGCTACGGTTATCGCCATAAGGATAAATCTAAGCGTGGCCGTTATGACCGCCATAATGACCTTTATACTGCTTATTTTCGGGGAGATCACTCCGAAAAGCGTGGCCGCCAGGTTTTCCGAACCGGTGGCACTCTTTATTTCAGACATAATATACTGGCTTATGTGGATCTTTACGCCGCTGATCTTCGTCGTAAATCTCTTTTCTTCGCTGATCCTAAGGCTTTTTGGCATAGACCTTAAGGGCGTGCAGAATACCCTTACCGAAAGCGAGCTCCGCACCTTTGTGGATGTGAGCCACGAGGAGGGTGTCATCGAGGGCTCCGAAAAGAAGATAATAAACAACGTGGTGGATTTCGGAGACAGCCGGGCAAAGGATATCATGATCCCCCGCATAGATGTGAGCCTTATAAATATCAGCGCATCCTTCGAGGATGTGACGAAAAGATTTGCGGAGGATTTTTATTCGAGAATGCCCGTTTATGCCGAGGACACAGATAATATCGTGGGTATCCTCAATATGAAGGATGTTTTCTTTGCAAAAGCGGCGAATTTCAGGGTGCGGGATTATATGAGGGATGCCTGGTACACCTATGAAATGAAGAGGACAAGTGAGCTTCTCTCGGATATGAAGAAAAATTCCGTTACGATGGCAATAGTCTTAAATGAGTACGGCGCTGCCGAGGGGATCATCACCATGGAGGATCTTCTGGAGGAGATAGTAGGTGAGATAAGGGACGAGTATGACGAGGATGAGATCAATCTTATCCGCTGCATAGACAAGGATAAGAGGGTATTTGACGTAGAGGCGGGAGTTAAGCTTGACGACCTTAATGACGCTCTGGGAACGGACTTTGATTCTGACGACTATGATTCTCTGGGAGGACTGGTGATCGAAAAGCTGGATCATCTGCCGGGAGAGGGTGAAAAATGTGAAATGGAGGACGGCACGGTCTTTGAGGTCATAAGTACGGGGAAGAACCGGATAGAAAGAGTGAAGATCACTCTCCCTTCCCCCGCGGTACAGGAGGACGATCAAGACCCAGCTTCCCAATGACTCTTTTTTGGAAGACAGGCATAAGGATCATTACCAGTATAAAGCCGACGACCATGGCAGGGATAAAAGCCCCGATGAACATCACGGGGAGGGGCGGAAGATTGTCAACAGCCTCACGGGGAAGCATAAGCCTCACCAGTGCCACCATGGCAAAGGTGAGAGCGGGAGTATAGATAAGGTCGGAAATAAAGGCGGATAAGCACCTGCCGGCAAGGCTCCGTTCACCAAACTTTCCCATGACAGTCGAGCTGATAAGCCCCATAGGGACTATGAGGCCTATGATAAGGCTTAAGGTCGTGCTCATAGCAAAGGTCGCGAGAAACAGCGTGAGCTCAAAGTGCCCTGACAGTATATTTTCAAGAAGGGACAGGCAGAAGCTCATACTGATACCCATATATACGCCTATCTGCAGCCCCGCTTTTTTTATCAGCTTTTTTCTTTCATCCATATTTTATTTTTTTTCTCCATTGAAAGATCAATGAGCAGCTTATTTTTCTATTGTATCATGTGAAGTCAATGGGGACTTCGACTTCCATTTGCGAATGAGGCGGCTTTATTATACAATGATAACCATGAAGACCCGTATAATCAGCTTTGCAAATAATAAGGGCGGTTCGGGAAAGACCACCACCTGCTCCAACGTAGGCTACTGTCTGGCGGAAAGAGGAAAAAAGGTTCTCCTTATCGACTGTGATATGCAGATGAATCTGTCCCTTTCTTTTCTTGATGAACAGAGTGTTATGGAGTATGATTCAGGAGAAAACAATGTCTTTAACCTGATCTCCGGGAAGAAAAGCATAGAAGAGCTTGCGGTACCGACCTTCTCAGAGGGACTTGATATAGTGCCCGCCTCCATCCGTTTAAGCGAGATCGAGGAAGCCCTCTATGAAATGGGCGGAAGAGAGGACTATTTTAAGGAGCGCTTAAGTAAGCTCGCCGCGAAGAAAAGCTATGACTATATCCTTCTCGATGTGCCGCCGACCCTGGGACTCTGGGTCAGGAACATACTGAAGGTCACGGATCACGTGGTGATCCCCGTGGAGGCTTCCCCCTGGGGACTTTTCGGACTGGCCAACATGGTCTCATATATTGCTAAGGTACGGGGAAGGGGAAAGCATCCGGATATTCTCGGCATAGTTCTTACGAAGGTCAATGTGCGTAAAAACTATTTCAGGGATACACAGGAATTCCTGAAGGATATGAAGGATATCCATATTTTTGAAACTGTAATAAGAGTTGACAGCACCATCGAATGGGCGCAAGATAATTCCAGACCGGTTACAGCCTACAGAAAAAGCGCAAGGAGCGCAATGGAATACGAGGAGCTGACGGATGATATCCTGAAGCTCGTGGAATAAAGCTAAAATTTACTGAGAAAGAAAGGAGTAAAGGTTATGGCAGTAGGAAAGAGCAGTGTTAAGAGAGCGATCGAGAGCTCGGCTCCGGAGGTGAATGAGAAGGCTAAGGAAGCAGCCGCAAAGAAAACCGTGACAAAGAGCGTTATCACCGGAACTGACGAGCAGGTGTTTACCACGGTTTCCCAGGACGAGGGCATCAACGCCCACTACGGACTGAACACCCCCTTACCGACATTTCTGCTTTGATTCTGGATCGATTCTAATGATCTCCCCCACGGGGTCCATCGTCTACGGCCCCGAGGGGGAGTTTTTTTATATCGCAGGAGAGGTGAGATGAAGATGTCGGCAGAGTTGACCGCCGGACATGAGTGGATCACCGGGCGGTATGTGCATGTCAGATTACGCTCACTACCTTTGTTTTGTTCCGAAATATCTGGACGGCGCTCTGGCTCGAAAAAAGCGTTCTCGCTACGCGCCGCCACATTTCGGCACAAAACTGCAGTCGTTCGCTATCAATCTGCCATACACATACCACCCGGTGATCCATTGAAGACGGACACATACTGTCTGAAATATACTGTGGCCCTGTACCTGTCAGGGCTTACAACTCCGCCCACTCCGTCAGCACAAGAAACCACACAAATCCACAGAAATATCTTGACAACCCACAAAATCCTAACTATAATCCAAAATAAGTCAAACTCTTAAATAGACACATGATCTGCTTAAATGCCAATCAATAATAAAGGACGGACAGGATATGGAAAGATTCAATACCGTACGTACAAAGAAATCTCCGCGGATAGACAGCCTTGTCAAGGATCTGTACGCGAAAATGCCCGAGGTGGAGGCCGCAAGAGCCATTCTGATTACGGAAAGCTATAAGGAAACGGAAAATGAGCCAATGGTCATGAGAAGGGCCCATGCCTTTGAGCATATTCTGGATAATATTCCCATCGTGATAAGGGATAAAGAGCTCATAGTCGGCTCAACCACAATAGCTCCGAGGGGCTGCCAGACCTATCCGGAGTTCTCCTATGCCTGGCTCGAGCCGGAGTTTGAGACCCTGGAAAAAAGAGAGGCGGATCCCTTTTATATCTCGGAGGAAACGAAGGAGGCCCTGAGAAAGGTACACCCTTACTGGAAGGGAAAGACCTCCAGCGAGCTTGCGGAATACTTTATGACGGATGAAACGAAGACCGCGATACGTCATAACGTCTTTACCACCGGAAATTATTACTATAACGGTGTCGGCCATATCACCGTTAAGTACTGGGAAATAATAGAAAAGGGCTTTGAAGGAAAGATAAGGGAGATAGAGGAGGAGCTTTCGACCTGCAGGATCACAGACGGAAATTACTGTGAAAAGCACTATCTGCTCGAAGCCATGATAATAAGCTGCCGCGCCGTTATACGTTATGCGGAGAGATATGCGGATCTTGCGGAAAAAATGGCTGAGACCGAAGGGGACCTGAAGAGAAAAGAGGAATTGAAGCTTATCGCCCGAAACTGCAGGAATGTTCCGAGGAAGGGCGCCGGAAGCTTCTACGAAGCCTGTCAGACCTTCTGGTTCATACAGCAGCTTTTGCAGCTTGAATCCTCGGGACACTCCATTTCACCGGGAAGGTTCGATCAGTATATGTACCCCTACTACAGGAAGGATATCGACAGCGGCAGGATCACAAGGGATCAGGCCCAGGAATACCTGGACTGCGTATGGGTCAAATTCAACGACCTCAATAAATGCAGGGATGAAGCGTCCGCAAAGGGCTTTGCAGGGTATTCGCTGTTCCAGAATCTGACAGTCGGAGGAATGGGGGTTGACGGTAAGGATGCAACAAACGATCTGACCCTTATGTGCATCTGGGCCGAGGATAATGTGCATCTCCCTGCGCCGTCGCTGTCCTTAAGGGTATGGAACCTTACACCGGCGCCTGTTATGAGGGAGGCTGCGGCTTTAACCCGGACAGGGATGGGAATGCCTGCCTACTATAATGACGAGGTCATTATACCCTCAATGATGGCAAGGGGCATCAGCGAAGAGGATGCGAGGGACTATGATGTCATAGGCTGCGTGGAGCCCCAGAAGGGCGGAAAGACCATGGGCTGGCATGACGCTGCGTTCTTTAATATGTGCAGGCCCCTCGAATTTGTTTTTTCAAACGGCTATGAGGACGGGGAAAGGGTCAGCATACAGACCGGAGAGCTGTCTGAGCTTAAGACCTTCGAGGATTTTTGGAATGCCTATAAGAAGCAGATGGAGTACCAGATCGAGCTCCTTGTAAATTCCGATAATTCAATAGACAGGGCACATGCGGAGAGGGTGCCTCTCCCCTGGCTTTCCTGCATGGTTGACGACTGCATACAGAGGGGACTTACCACCGAGCAGGGAGGCGCGGTATATAACTTCACCGGTCCCCAGTGCTTCGGAATAGCGAACGCCGCGGATTCTCTCTACGCCGTGAGGGAGCTTGTGTATAACAGGCACTATATCACCCTGGAGGAATACAGACGCGCGATGGTCCTGAATTTCGGAAAGGGACTGGACAGTGTTTCTGCCGCGAATATCGCATCTGCCGTAGCGAGAAAGCTTACGGAAGAGGGGAGAAAGCTTGACGAAAATGATATTGCCCTGATAATCGCCAACGTGCAGAATTCGGTAAGCGACGAGGACAGAAGGAGGTTCGGAGAGCTTCTTGAGGAGATAAATTCGCTGCCTAAATACGGAAACGATATAGAGGAGGTTGACTTCTTCGCAAGGGATACTGCCTATCTCTATACAAAGCCCTTAAACAGCTATAAAAACCCCAGAGGAGGCGTGTATCAGGCGGGTATCTACCCCGTATCCGCAAATGTTCCGCTTGGCGAACAGACGGGAGCCACTCCGGACGGAAGGCTTGCGCATACACCGGTCGCTGACGGGATCGGTCCGATGGCGGGGAGGGACACGAACGGCCCCACGGCAACTGCCAATTCGGTTGCGAGGATAGACCACGGCATAGCATCCAACGGGACGCTCCTTAACCAGAAATTCCACCCTTCGGCGCTGCAGGGAGAAAAGGGGCTTGCTGATTTCGGAAACCTCATACGCACCTATTTTGACAATAAGGGAATGCACATGCAGTTTAATGTTATCGACCGTGAAACCCTTCTCGATGCCCAGAAAAATCCGGATAAATACAGGGCTCTGGTTGTCAGGGTGGCAGGCTACTCGGCGCTGTTCACGACCCTTTCAAAGAATCTGCAGGATGACATCATAAGGCGTACCGAGCAGACCGCAATACTGGAATGAGTGCGTTGGATACCGATAGAACAGAGGCCGAGAGAAAAGTTATATGGAAATGATGGATTACCTTGATACCAGGGGAAGGATATTCGATATACAGAGATACTCCGTCCATGACGGCCGGGGCATAAGGACGATCGTGTTCCTGAAGGGCTGTATCTTCCGCTGCCGCTGGTGCTGCAACCCGGAGTCCCAGTCCTATGAGATACAGGAGATGAAGACTCCCGACGGAAAGACAAGGATAGTGGGACAGGATGTGACCGTCCGGGAGGTTATGGAGACCGTGGATAAGGACAGGAGGTACTACTACCGGAGCGGGGGCGGCTTAACCCTTTCCGGAGGGGAAAGCCTTCTGCAGCCCGAATTTGCGAGAGACCTTTTCAGGGCGGCGCATGACAGGGGATACTCCACGGCACTGGAGAGCATGGCCTGCGTCGATTACAGCCGGATAGAGACGGTGCTTCCCTACCTTGATCAGTACCTTATGGACATAAAGCATACGGACGGGAGAAAGCATAAGGAATATACGGGAAGTGATAATGCCCTGACCCTCGAGAACGCCAAAAAGGTTGCATCAGACGGGCGGACGGAGCTTATCATAAGGACTCCGGTGATCCCGGGCTTTAACGACGAGGTACGTGAGATACGTGATATAGCGCAGTTTGCGGCATCCCTGCCGGGAGTAAGGGTTATGCACATACTTCCCTATCACAGGCTCGGCTATGACAAATACGTGGGTCTGGGACGGGAATACAGTATGGGAGATACCCTTCCGCCGGATCAACAAAAAATGACAGAGCTAAAAAACACTGTTGAAAAATGTGGGATTGAATGTATCATAGGTGGATAAATTTAAAAATCAACACAAATAATGTTGACAAATGTGGTTTTTCAGGCTATAATCGGGCATAAAGCAACACCTTTCAACAGAAAAAGCCGGAAATATCACGTATAAACGGGCAACAGACGGCATAAATCAAGGATTTTGCATACTTAGATCTTAAGGAGGTTAGAAATTATGCAGAACGAGTATGAGATCAAAAAACAGATCCTGGACATCGGAAAGAGGATCTACAACAGGGGGATGGTGGCAGCGAACGACGGAAATATTTCCGTAAAGCTTAATGACCATGAGTTTCTCTGCACACCCACAGGCGTTTCCAAGGGCTTTATGACAGCGGAGATGATCTGTAAGGTAAATGAAAAGGGCGAGGTCATCCAGGCCACGGCTCCCTACCGTCCTTCATCCGAGATAAAGATGCATATGAGGGTTTACGAGAAGAGACCTGATGTGGGAGCAGTTGTTCACGCACATCCCACCTTCGCAACAAGCTTTGCGATCGCAGGAATTCCCCTTACACAGCCCATTATGCCGGAAGCCGTTATCTCTCTCGGCTGCGTTCCGATTGCAAAGTACGGAACACCTTCGACGAATGAGATACCCGACGCGGTCGAGGAATATCTTCCTTACTTTGACGCGGTCCTTCTTGAGAGCCATGGAGCCCTTTCCTATTCGGTGGATCTGACCCAGGCATATTACAAGATGGAGTCCCTGGAGTTTTACGCAGAGCTCCTCTACAAATCAAGAATGCTCGGCGGACCCAAGGAATTCGACCAGAAGACCGTTGAAAAGCTCTATGAGATCAGGAGAAAGATGGGACTTCCCGGAAAGCATCCCGCAAACCTCTGCCAGAATAAAGGCGGAAGCAACTGCCATAACTGCGGAAACGGCTGCGGCAGTGTTTCCACGCTCGGAAGCAGCGAAGCAAATACGGATCCCGCTCTTATCGCAGAGATAACCAGAAAAGTTATGGAACAGCTTAACAGGTAAAGATCCCAGGCAGGAAAAGCTGTAGAAAGGAAGACTCATGGCAATAGATGAAAGACTGGTCCAGAGTATAGTCCGGGAGGTAGTGCAGAAGATGCAGTATTCCGGAAGCGTGGACGGGATGCACGGGGTTTTCAAGGATATGAACCAATGCATAGCGGCCGCCAAGGAAGCTGAAAAAGAGGTACGGATACTCCCGATGGACCGGAGAGAAAAGATCATTTCCATTATCAGAAGAAAGATAAGGGAAAACGCCGAGACACTTGCCCGTATGGGAGTTGAAGAAACAGGAATGGGCAATGTGGGAGACAAGATACTAAAGCACCACCTGGTTGCCGACAAGTGCCCGGGAACGGAGGATATCTCCACAACAGCCTGGAGCGGCGACAGGGGACTCACCCTTACGGAGCTCGGACCCTTCGGAGTCATTGGCTCCATCACCCCCTGTACGAATCCTTCGGAAACGGTGCTCTGCAATGTGATAGGAATGCTGGCTGCGGGAAATACGGTGGTATTCAACCCCCATCCCAAGGCCGTGAAGACATCTCTCTTCGCTATGAACCTCTGTAACGAGGCTTCGATAGAGGGAGGCGGCCCGGACAACATAGCCTGCGCCTGCGAAAAGCCCACCCTTGAGACAAGTGAGATCATGATGAAGCACCCGGATATCTCATTGCTTGTGGCTACCGGAGGCCCGGGAGTTGTTACGGCAGTGCTTTCTTCAGGAAAGAGAGGGATAGGCGCCGGAGCCGGAAATCCGCCGGCACTGGTGGATGAGACGGCAGACATAGCCCACGCCGCGGAGTGCATAGTAAACGGCTGTACCTTTGACAATAACCTTCCCTGCATAGCCGAAAAAGAGGTTGTATGCGTGGAGTCCGTTGCCGACGAGCTTATGCACTATATGGTAAATGAGCAGGGCTGCTATCTCGCAAACGAGTCCGAGCAGCAGGCACTTATTAAAAGAGTCATTGATGAAAAGGGAGCTCCCAAGAGGGACTGCGTAGGAAAGAGCGCAAAGGTGCTGCTTCAGTATATAGGAGTGAACGTTCCCGATAATATCCGCTGCATAACCTTCTTCGGCAAAAAGGAAAACCCCTTAATAAGCACGGAGCTTATGATGCCGATCCTCGGAGTAGTGAAGGCAAAAGATTTTGATGACGCAGTCGAGCAGTCGGTATGGCTTGAGCACGGAAACAGGCATTCCGCCCATATCCATTCAAAGAATGTTGACAGGATAACAGCTTATGCAAGGGCAATCGACACGGCGATAGTCGTAAAGAACGGACCGAGCTATACATCCTTAGGTTTTGGAGGAGAGGGCTTCAATACCTTTACCATAGCAAGCAGAACAGGTGAGGGACTGACCAGCGCGTCCACATTCGCAAAGAGAAGAAGATGCGTAATGATAGACAGTCTCTGCATCAGATAAGGAAGGCAGATATGACAGTAAATTCAAATGATATAGAAGCGATCGTCCGTGAGGTACTGAACAGCATGGACGGGAAGGGAAGCAAGGCACCGGTATCAAATGCCGGAGGAGCGGCATATAATATTCCCGCTACCGCACACTGTGCTTTCCTTACGGATCTTAAGCACTTTGAGATAAAGGAATTCCCGATGCCGGAGGTTGGCGACGACGAGATCCTCGTAAAGGTGGAAGGCACGGGAATATGCGGTACCGACGGAGCGGAGTACAAGTTCGACCCCTTCAAGTATATCCCCATTAACCTCGGACACGAGGGCACGGGCACGGTCGTAAAGATCGGAAAGAACGTAAAGAAGGACTCCGCCGGAAAGCCTTTGGGACTCGGCGACAAGGTCGTGACCTGCATGATCTTCCATGATGATCCGGATATAACCATGTTCGACTTAAATAAGCAGAACATCGGGGAAGCGGATGTCTACGGACTTATCCCGGATGATGACAGACACCTTACGGGATGGTTTTCGGACTATATCCTTATAAGGGGAGGATCAACGGTATTTAATGTTTCGGATATGGATCTCGATTCAAGGATACTTATCGAGCCCTGCGCGGTACTTATCCACGCGGTGGAAAGAGCGAAGAGCACGGGGATATTAAGGTTCAATTCAAGAGTTGTAGTTCAGGGCTGCGGACCCATCGGACTTATCTGCGTAGCGGTACTCCGCACCATGGGTATCACCAATATCGTCACCGTTGACGGAAATGACGAGAGGCTGAGCTTCTCCCACGAAATGGGTGCCACGGGTCACGTGAACTTTATGAACCATAAGGGGATCGAAAACCTTGCCGCGGCAGTAAAGAGTGAGCTCGGCGGATATCTTGCGGATTTCGCCTTCCAGTGTACGGGTTCCCCCGCGGGACACAGCAATATCTATAAGTTCATAAGGAACGGCGGCGGCTTATGTGAGCTCGGTTTCTTTATTAACGGCGGTGACGCCACCATCAATCCCCACTTTGATATCTGCTCAAAGGAGATCACAACAGTGGGATCCTGGGTCTACACCTTAAGGGATTACGCAACGACCTTTGAATTCCTGAAGGCCGCAAAGAGAGACGGCGTTCCAATGGACAGGCTTATCACACATAAGTTTGCGCTGAAGGATATCAATGAGGCATTTGAAACGAATATCGCCCAGAAGGGCCTGAAGATCGCGGTATTAAGTAATTAAAAAGATCCTTCGCTGACGCTCAGGATGATAGAGAGGAGTGCCGCGCAATTAAACCGCTTCGCGGTGGCGCGTCACGTGCAGCACACTGCTTCGCAGTATGCTGCAATAAAAAGAGGTCAGATCGGGATCTGAATGGATTTGTACGGGAGGAGTTTTAGGATATGCAGGAAGAAGCAGTAGGTATCCTTGAGGTATACGGAGCCGTAACTGCATTTATGGCAGCTGACGCCGGATGTAAGGCGGGCAGAGTATGGCTGGAGCCCTTTGACAAGAATAAGCCGGCCAATGCCGAACAGCTTCCGGTACCGCTTCTTGTAACCGTAAAGTTCAGGGGAAGTGTCTCGGATGTGGAGGCGGCCATGGCTGCAGCCACCACCGTTGCGGAATCAATGACCGGGATATTCCAGAAGCATATTATCCCGAGACCCACGTCCGATACGGAAAAGATGTTAAAGATAAATTGTTTTGATAAAAACTAAGGAGGTTAAAAGTTATGTCACAGGAAGCATTGGGAATGGTTGAGACCAGAGGTCTCACTGCAGCCATCGAGGCGGCAGATGCAATGACAAAGGCTGCCGAGGTAAAGCTTGTTGGAACAGAGAAGATAGGCTCCGGTCTCGTAACCGTTATGGTCCGCGGCGACGTAGGAGCAGTAAAGGCATCTGTGGAAGCCGGAGCGGCAAACGCATCCAGGCTCGGAGAGCTTGTAGCGCAGCACGTTATACCGCGTCCTCATAATGATGTGGAAATGATCCTGCCGAAGATCTGAAGAGGCAGCAGAAAGGGATCTTAAAATGAGGAAGGCATACGGATTAATTGAAATCACGGGAGTGGTCGCCGCTATGGAAGCGCTGGACAGAATGTGCAAGGCGGCGAACGTGACACTCAGCACCTGGGAGAGGAAGATAGGCGGAAGGCTTGTGACCCTCATAGTTGAAGGGGATGTGGCTGACTGCAAGGCTGCTGTCCAGGCTGCCAGGAAGGCTCCCATAAGGGATGTGGTGAGCTACGGTGTCATTGCCAGCCCTCATGAAGAGATAGTGAAGCTTGTAAACTTGAGCGCTTCCAGGTGGAAGAAGCCCGGAAACGTGAATTCTGATGACAGGTACTTACAGGAAGTATAAAAAGAAAGGAGAACACTATGTCACAGGAAGCATTGGGAATGGTTGAGACCAGAGGTCTGGTTGCAGCTATCGAAGCAGCAGATGCTATGTGCAAGGCTGCAAACGTTACTCTGGTTGGAACGGAGAAGATAGGATCCGGTCTCGTAACCGTTATGGTACGCGGAGACGTCGGAGCCGTTAAGTCATCGGTAGAGGCCGGTGCAACAAATGCATCAAGGCTCGGAGAGCTTGTTGCACAGCACGTTATTCCCCGTCCTCATAATGACGTTGAGCTTATACTGCCGAAGCTTAAGTAAGGTAACTTTTAGGATCATAAAAACCCGGGGGCCGGCAGACACAGGCGCCCGGGTAAAAATAAAAGCATGAATACAAAAGATATCGAAGTGATCACAAGGATCATACTGAATACCATAAACGAGAGAGAAACGTCCGGCAGCGACGGGGGCTTTCCGGTGCCCGTCGGAGTGTCGGCGAGACATATACATCTGACAGAGGAAGCTGTTGAGATCCTCTTCGGAAAGGGGCATACCCTTACCAAAAAAAAGGAGCTTATGGGCGGACAGTTCGCGGCTGAGGAGCAGTGTACCATAGTCGGACTGAAGCTTCGGGCCATTGAGAATGTGAGGGTACTCGGACCCTGCAGGAGCTTTAACCAGGTGGAGGTATCAAAGACCGACGCCATGAAGCTCGGTGTCAGCGCACCCTTACGGAATTCCGGAGATATAAAGGGAAGTGCTCCGGTGGCACTGGTCGGACCGAAGGGAGCCCTTTACCTCAAAGAGGGCTGTATCATTGCCGCGAGGCATATCCATATGTCCCCAGAGGATGCAAGTGCCGCGGGATTAAAGGATAAGGATACGGTTTCCGTCCGTGTGGATAACGAAAGGGGCACGACCTTTGAAAATGTGCTGATCCGTGTGGATCCGAGCTTTACCCTTGAAATGCATATAGATACCGATGAAGCAAATGCCTCCGGGATAAAGCACGGCGATACGGCAAGGATCATAAAAAGGAGCGGGACATGATCGTAGGAAAAGTTCTGGGTAATGTGATCTCCACAAGGAAAAGCGAAAAGCTTATCGGAAATAAGTTTATGATCATAGAGCCCGTGGAAAGTATGGGGAAAAATATGGGACAGCTTGTAGCCATAGATAATATCGGGGCAGGCGTCGGCGAGTACGTTCTGGTGTCCCTGGGATCCGCTGCCCGTATCGGAACCGACAACGAATCATCCCCGGTGGATGCGGCGATAGTCGGTATCCTGGATGAAGGAGAGCCTGAAAGAAATAATGGATTTAAATGAGCTTAAAAACCTTTTAAGGGAAAAGGGTGTTGCAGGCGCGGGAGGCGCAGGCTTCCCCACATATGCAAAGCTTGATAAGCGTGCTGAGACTATTATCCTTAATTCCGCGGAATGTGAACCGCTTTTAACACTTCACAGGCAATGCCTGAAGGTTCACGCGGAGGAGATACTGGAAGCCCTTGAAACCGTGCGGACCACCGTTGAAGCGGATAATGCCATAATCGGGATCAAGGCTGAATATGAGGATACGGTGCAGGAATTAAAGAGGCACCTTATGAAATTCCCGAATATAAGCCTCCATCTCCTTTCATCGGTTTACCCCATGGGAGATGAGGTGGTGCTTATCTATGAAGCGACCGGAAAGGTTGTCCGTCCCGGAGGCTTACCAATAGAGCAGGGAGTGGCGGTATTTAATGTTGAGACCATGTACAATATCAGCCGGGCACTCCGTAGCGGCATGGCAGTCACCGAAAAGCTCGTAAGCATTGTCGGAGAGGTGGAAAACCCGGTAACGGTCCGTCTTCCGATAGGGACCTCTATAAGTGAGGCGGTGTCCTTTGCCGGAGGGATAAAGATCAAGGATCCGGTCTTCTTCGTAGGCGGACCTATGATGGGACGCATAATGGACGGCGAGAGTCCGGTAACGAAGACCACCAATGCGGTGATCGTCCTTCCGGAGGATCATAAGCTGGTCCTTAAGAAAAAGCAGAATCCCTCCATAGGACTTAAAAGAGCGGCTTCAGTATGCTGCCAGTGCCAGATGTGTACGGATCTCTGTCCCAGGCATTCACTCGGACATCCGATAAAGCCCCATCTCTTTATGAGGGCTGCTGCCAACAGGGATTTTTCGGATATGAACCCCTTTCTTGATACCTTCTTCTGTTCCTCATGCGGCTTATGCGAGCTCTACTCCTGCCCTCAGGGCTTAAGCCCGAGGAGCCTCATAGCTGTATATAAGAGCGGCTTAAGGGAAAAGGGAGTAAAGGCTCCGTCGGATCCCGTGATCAAAGCGGTATCGGAGGGAAGAGAGCTCAGGAAGGCTCCCGAGGAAAGGCTTGCGGCAAGGCTTGGGGTATCGTCCTATGAAAGCGACGCACCCCTTGATGATACGGTTAAGGATGTTTATAAGGTACAGGTACTTTTTTCACAGCATATAGGAGCACCCGCGGAGCCTGTTATCAAGGCCGGGGATCAGGTAAAAAAAGGAGATGTCATCGGACGATATAAGGAGGATGCCTTAAGTATCTCCGTACATGCTCCGATCGACGGAAGGGTAGAGACTGTGACCGACAGATTTGCGGTTATTAACGGAGGATACGGGGCAAGATGAGCAGAGCCATAGGATTGATAGAATTCAGAACGGTTTCCAAGGGTGTTACCGCAGCGGATGAAATGGTAAAAACATCTCAGGTGGAGCTTCTGGAAGCAGAGACCGTATGTCCCGGAAAATATATCGCACTTATTGCGGGAGAGCTCAGTGCGGTAAGGTCCTCTGTGGACGCTGCGATAAAAAAATACCCCGATGAGCTTATAGACAGCATGGTGCTCGGTAATCCCCATGAGAGCATTTTTCCGGCGATATACGGTGTCACGACCGTGGGAAAGGTCAATGCCCTCGGGATCCTCGAGACCTATGACGTGGCTTCGATGCTGGTTGCCGCGGATACTGCCGCAAAGACCGCTATCGTAGATCTTATCGAGCTTCGTATAGCCAAAGGAATGTGCGGAAAGTCGTATATGTTCCTGACAGGCGAGGTTGCAGCCGTAACCTCTGCCATCGAGACCGCAAGACAGAGGATTGCTGACAGGGGAATGTTCCTGGATTCATCGGTGATCCCGAATCCCGATGAGCAGATATGCAGGACGATACTGTAATATATAAAATAATCAAGATAACCCACCACCTTTAGGTGGTGGGAATATCTTGATTTCGGGTGCGGGGTTATAAGCCCCGTACCCGGAGAGCTGCGTCAGCAGCGATTTTATAACGAGCAAAAAGCGAAGCGTTTGCG
>JAFTEC010000097.1 GCA_017453865.1 Lachnospiraceae bacterium | reverse complement strand
GGAGCACCATGTGCAATGAGGGAGAGCTCCTTGAGAAATTCAATATCCAGCTTTCTCCCATTCCCCTGCAGGAGCTGGCAGATGAAATAGTAGCCTGCAAAAAGGAATGAACAGAGGTAAGGAAGGTCATTGACTACTGTAAGTCAAATATGAACTGTGATATAGCTGACAATCTCCTGGAAAACGTGGCAGCACTGAAGTGCGCCATGAAAAACCTCGTAAATAAATACGGCTGCAAAGCGGTGGCTATACAGTGCTGGAACGCTTTACAGGAAGTTATAGGAATCATGCCCTGCGCGGCTAATTCCCTTATGAATGAAGAGGGAATCCCGGTAGTCTGCGAAACAGATATACACGGCGCCATCACCTCCCTTATGGTGGAAGCCGCGGGCATGAACGAAAAGAGGAGTATGTTCTCAGACTGGACGGTGAGGCATCCCGACAATGAGAACGGAGAGCTTCTGCAGCATTGCGGACCCTGGCCTATTTCCGTAGCAAAGGAGAAGCCCACTATCTGCGTACCGGTTGCCTTCGAGCATAACGGAGCCGTATCTGCGGAGGCAGAGCATGGGAAGATGACCCTTGCCCGTTTTGATGGAGATAACGGGGAGTACTCACTGCTTTTGGGACATGCCAAAGGAATAGACGGACCCTTCACAAAGGGAACCTATGTATGGGTGGAGGTCAATAACTTAAAGAGACTTGAAGCAAAGGTGGTTGAAGGACCTTATATCCATCACTGTGTTGCAATACATGGGGATGTGGTGCCGGTTCTCTACGAAGCATGCAAGTATATAGGAGTGAAGCCGGATCTGTACGATCCGATAGAGGACAAGGTAAAAGCTTATCTGCACGGAGAAGATGTAAGCTTTGACGAGGTATGACAGACAGCGGACGTGAAAAGCTGATATGTCTTGATTCAGAAAGGAGAATAAATGGAAAATCTGAAGGCTCTGTCATATGAGCTCAGGAAAAATACGGTTGACATCATAAGGAACGGCGGAGGAGGCCATATAGGCGGAGACATGTCCGTTATGGAAATACTGGTGGAGCTGTATTTCGAAGAAATGAATATATCTCCGGAAAAAGCAGATGATCCGTCACGTGACAGATTTGTTATGAGTAAGGGCCACTCTGTGGAGGCTCTGTATGCGGTTCTGGCAGAGAAAGGCTTCTTTCCTCTTAAGGAGGTTTTGGATTCCTTTTCAAAGTTTGGTTCAAAGTTTATCGGGCATCCCAATAATAAGCTTCCGGGGATAGAGATGAATTCCGGATCGCTGGGGCATGGACTTCCTGTAGGAGTCGGAATGGCTCTTGCGGGAAAGATGAATAAAAGCGATTACCGCGTATATGTGGTGATGGGAGACGGAGAGCTGGCAGAGGGCTCTGTATGGGAAGGAGCCATGAGCGGGCATAATTACGGACTTGATAATCTGTGCGCTGTAATTGACAGAAACCGGTTACAGATATCCGGCTCCACCGAGGAGGTTATGAAGCAGGATGACCAGAAGGAGCGCTGGAGTGCCTTCGGCTGGCATGTTGTGGATATTAAGAACGGTAATGACATAGATGACCTGAGGGAAGGCTTTAAGGAAGCGAGAGAATTTAAGGGAGAGCCTACCGTGATAATCGCAAACACGCTTAAGGGATGCGGATCAGCGGTAATGGAGAATAAGGCTTCCTGGCATCATCACGTACCAAGTGATGAAGAGTATGCCGGGATAATGAAGGATCTGGAGAAAAGAAAGGAGGCGCTGCTTTGAAGAACACTGTTACCAACAGAAAGATAATCTGTGACGTTCTGATGGAGAACGCGGAAAAGGACAGAGACATAGTCGCCCTCTGCTCGGACTCCAGAGGATCAGCCTCCATGACTCCCTTCTTTGAGAAATATCCCGATCAGTCTGTGGAAGCCGGGATAGCGGAGCAGGATCTGGTAGGAATTGCAGCGGGACTTGCAAAATGCGGAAAGAAGCCCTATGCCTTTTCACCGGCGAGCTTTCTCACTACCAGAAGCTATGAACAGGCCAAGGTAGACTGTGCTTATTCCGATACCAATGTAAAGCTCATAGGGATAAGCGGAGGTATCAGCTATGGAGCTCTTGGAATGAGCCACCACTCAGCACAGGATATAGCGGCTATGAGTGCGATCCCGAATATGAGGGTTTATCTTCCGAGTGACAGGCACGAGACAAGGCACCTTATCGAGGCTTTGCTTAAGGATGAGAAGTGCGCATATGTAAGGATCGGCCGTAATGCTGTAGAGGATGTTTATGAAAGTGTTGAAAAATGTCCCTTCCGGCCGGATAAGGCGAATATTATTAAAGATGGTGATGATGCCGCAATAATAGCCTGCGGGGAAATGGTGTACCCGGCTCTGGAAGCGGCAAAGCTTTTGGAAAAAGAGGGCATACAGGCATCTGTAACAGATATGTACTGTATAAAGCCTCTTGACGTTGACACGGTTCTGAAGGTTGCTTCAAAAGCCCGTGCGGTGATAACGGTGGAGGAACATTCCCCGTTTGGCGGTTTAGGTTCAATGGTTGCCAGCGTCCTTTCTGAAAACGAACCTAAGAAAATGAAGATTTTGTCACTGCCGGACAGCCCGGTGATAACCGGCAATTCACAGCAGGTATTTGATCATTACGGATTAAATCCGGAGGGGATAAGAGATACCGTAAAGGAGATGCTGGACAGGTGAAAGAGTTTATTATCGGTATAGATCAGTCAACACAGGGAACCAAGGCAATCCTCTTTGACGGTACGGGCAGGTTTATAAGACGTGAGGATCTGCCTCATGAGCAGATAATAAGTGAAAAAGGCTGGGTAAGCCACGATCCCGAGGAGATATACCAAAATACCATACAGGTAGTCAAAAATCTGGTTGAAAAAGCAGGAATCGACAAATCCGCGATTGCAGGAATAGGGATCTCCAATCAGAGAGAGACCAGTGTTCTCTGGGACAGAGCCACGGGAAAAGCAATGAATAAAGCCGTTGTCTGGCAGTGCACCAGAGCGGAAAGCATTGCAGCTGAAGTCAGGGAGGCCGGACATGCCGAGGATATAAGATCAAAAACAGGTATCAATCTCTCGCCTTTTTTCCCGGCGGCAAAATATGCCTGGCTTCTGAGGAATACTGAAGGAGCGGAGGAAATGGCGGAGGAAGGAAGTGCCTGTCTCGGAACCATAGACAGCTTTCTGGTATTCAGGCTTACAGGCGGAAGGGAATTCAGAACGGATTATTCGAACGCCTCCAGAACCCAGCTTTTCAACATAAGAGAGCTGAAATGGGATGAAGAAATACCCGGCTGGTTTGGCATTCCGGAAAAAGCCCTGCCTGAGGTTACTCCTTCTGACGGCTTTTTCGGAGAGACGGATCTCGAGGGATTCTTTGAGGAGCCGGTTCCCATCAGAGGAGTCATGGGAGATTCGCATGCTGCTCTCTACGGTCAGGGCTGTCACGAACCCGGGATGGTCAAGGCCACATACGGAACAGGCTCGTCCGTAATGATGAATGTTGGTGACGCTCCGGTTTTTTCAGACAGCGGGATCGTATCGTCCCTTGCCTGGCATATAGGAGGAAGAGCCCAATATGTACTTGAGGGCAACATTATATATACCGGAGCTGTTATGAGCTGGATGGTGAATGATGTCCACCTTATGGAAAAGGCAACGGAATCCATCGAGATAATGGCCCGGGCCAATCAGGATGACAATACCTATCTCGTTCCCGCATTTACCGGACTCGGGGCTCCATATTGGGAAAGCAACGCAACGGCAATGATGACCGGGATGACGAGGACTACCGGAAGGGACGAGATCATAAAGGCAGGAGTGGAATGTACGGCGTATCAGATCTATGATATCGTGTCTGTCATGCGTAAGGATGCCGGGATTAAAATGGCGGATCTCAGGGCGGATGGAGGACCTACAAAGAACTACAATCTGATGCAGTTCCAGGCGGATATCATTAATTCCGATGTGCTGGTTCCGGATGCCGAGGAGCTTTCAGCTATCGGAGCCGCGTATTGTGCGGGGATCGCTCTGGGAATATATGGCAGCGGGGAGGTGTTTTCCTCTGTAAACAGAAAGAGATACCGGCCGCTGATGGAAGAAGAGAAGCGGCGGAAAAAGCTGCAGGGCTGGAAAAATGCAATAGAGCTTGTGCTTAAGGGCGCAGGACAGGAGTAACAGGGGTATTCACGGTACAGGACCGTTGATATACAGAGCTTAAATACATTTAACAGGAGGAAACAAAATGAAAAAGGCTATTAAAAAGATTATGGCACTTATGACCTTAACTGCCATGACGGCGTTTATGGTCACCGGATGCGGCGGAGCTCAGAGCGCCGGTTCAGCAGCTCCGGCAGCGGAAGAAGCAGCTCCGGCAGCGGAAGAAGCAGCTCCTGCAGCAGCAGAAGCGGCACCGGCAGAAGCGGCCGGAGATGCACTCACAGGCGGCGGATCAAATATCATGTATGTCATCACACCGTCAACCTCAAATCCTGCTTTTAAGGCAGAGGTAGACAATGCTGTCGCAAAGGCTGAGGAACTCGGATATGAGGCAAAGGCAGTTTCTCATGATGACGATCCTACAAAGCAGACAGAGCTTTTTGATGCAGCTATAGCAGACAAGGCAGCAGCAATAATCTGCGACAACGCAGGCGCAGACGCTACCATCGAAGCGGTAAAGAAGGCACGTGATGCCGGTATCCCCACCTTCCTTATTGACCGTGAGATCACTGAGGACGGAGTGGCCATCGCACAGATCATTGCCGACAATAACCAGGGCGCTGCAGCCATTGCAGAGGAATGGGTAAAGGCAATGGGTGAAAAGGGTAAGTATGTAGAGCTTCTCGGAAAGGATTCCGATACAAATGCCCACGTACGTACAGACGCTTTCCATTCAGTAATAGATCAGTATCCCGATTTCGAAATGCTTGAGCAGCAGACAGCAAACTGGGAGCAGACAGAAGCTTATGAGAAGATGGATGCACTCATTCAGGCACATCCCGATATCGAGGGAGTTATCTGCGGTAACGATACCATGCTTCAGGGTGCCTGCGCTGCACTTAAGGATCACAATATGAACGTTCCTGCTATCGGTGTGGACGGATCTGACGAGGCTGTTGCCCTAATCAAGTCAGGAGAGGCTACAGGTACCGCTCTTCAGCAGTTTGCGGTTATTGCCCAGACAGCGGTTGAAGAAGCCGACAAATACTTAAAGGAAGGCAGCACAGGACAGGAAGAAAGACAGCTTATTCCCTGTATAGCTATAACAAAGGATAATGCCGACAAGCTTAAGGGCTTCGTATTCTCCGAAGATGCGGCAGCAGCTGCTCCCGCAGCAGGCGATGCACTTCCCGGCGGCGGATCCAAGATTATGTACGTTATTACACCTTCAACCTCAAACCCTGCTTTCAAGGCAGAGGTAGACAATGCAGTTGCTGAGGCTGAAAAGCTCGGTTATGAGGCAAAGGCAGTTTCGCACGACGACGATCCTACGAAGCAGACAGAACTCTTTGATGCAGCAATAGCAGACAAGGCAGCGGCTAGCATATGTGATAATGCAGGTGCCGACGCTACTATAG
>JAFTEC010000096.1 GCA_017453865.1 Lachnospiraceae bacterium | reverse complement strand
TTTTTCATTCTGCTGATTTTTGCTGATTCGTTTTTTCGAGCATATAAAAATCCCGAAAACCTTATTAATACTGGCTTTCGGGCCCCTCGCAGGAAGCACCGCCCAAGAGAAACGCCTTCGGCGTAGCGGTGCGTAAGAAAAGGCTCCCCGCATCCGGGAAGCCTTTTAAGTAGTAGCTCGTATCGGAATCGAACCGGTGATTCTGCCGTGAGAGGGCAGCGTCTTAACCTCTTGACCAACGAGCCACGTGCGAAAACCATTATACATGGATTCATAAAAAAATCAAGCATTTTTTGAAAATTGCCGTTAATTCGTCTTGACGGAGATCTTTTTGGGTGATATATTTCTATAGGTAACATTTGGGTGGGCTTGCAGGAGCCCACTTTTTCTATGAATGGGAGAAGCCTGACAGGTCAGCTGTTTCCGGGAGGGAATTATCAGAAAATGACGGATATAGAGATAGCGGATAGGTTTGCGACCCTTGTGAAGCCGGTTACGGATGAGAACGGATTCGAGCTCATAAGGACCGAATATGTGAAGGAAAACGGGAATTACTATCTCAGGGCTTTCATAGACAAGGAAGGCGGTATCACCATTGACGACTGTGTTCTCGTGAGCCGCAGGGTCAGTAAGATCCTGGATAAAGAGGATTATATCAAGGACCCGTACACTATGGAGATCTCTTCGCCGGGGTTTATGACGGAGGAATAAGCTTTTTAAGCGGCAGCGAAAAGATATTGGTTATCACATAAATATAATTTATCAGGAGAAGAAAGATGAAAAAGAAAAAGGAAGAAGTTCAGGAGAATAACGGTATCAATACAGAGCTCCTCCAGGCGCTTACCCTGCTTGAGAAGGAAAAGGGGATAAACCGTGAGACTCTTTTCGAGGCGATAGAGAATTCGCTCCTTACCGCCTGCAAGAACAATTTCGGGGGACGGAGCGAAAACGTCCATTGTGAGATCGACCGGGAAACCTGCAATTATTTCCTTTATGCGGAGAAAACCGTGGTGGAAGAGGTTACGGATCCGGTTCTGGAGATCAGTACGGATGATGCAATGACCATCGATCCCGAGGCCAATATCGGCGACACGGTAAAGGTTGAATTAAAGAGTAAGGAATTCGGCCGTATCGCGACACAGAACGCAAAGAACGTGATCCTTCAGAAGATACGTGAGGAGGAGAGGAATTCCGTATTTAACGAGTTCTCTCAGCGTGAGCATGATATAGTGAGCGGAACCGTTCAGAGATACATAGGACGGAATATCAGCATAAATCTCGGCAAGGCCGATGCTTTCCTTTCAGAGGGAGAGCAGGTAAGGGGTGAATTCCTTAATATCCATGACAGGGTCAAGGTCTATGTGCTGGAGGTGAAGAATACCACCAAGGGCCCCAGGATCCTGGTATCAAGGACCCATCCGGAGCTTGTTAAGAAGCTCTTCGAGAAGGAGGTCAATGAAGTCGCGGACGGCACCGTGGAGATCATGGGTATATCCAGAGAGGCAGGCAGCCGTACAAAGATCGCGGTTTACAGCAATAACCCCGACGTGGATGCGGTAGGTGCCTGCGTCGGCCTTAACGGTACAAGGGTTAATGCGGTCGTTGATGAGCTTGGCGGAGAAAAGATAGATATCATAAACTGGGATGAAAACCCGGCAATCTTCATAGAGAACGCCCTTTCTCCTGCAAAGGTGGTATCAGCCATAGTTGACGGAGACGAGAAGACAGCAAAGGTGGTGGTTCCTGATTATCAGCTGAGCCTCGCCATCGGTAAGGAAGGACAGAATGCCCGTCTGGCCGCAAGGCTTACAGGCTTCAAGATCGACATCAAGTCCGAGACCCAGGCTAAGGATGCTCCCGGCTTCCGTATGGAGGATTACCTTGTGGATGAAGAGGGCGAATATGATGAAGAGTATTATGACGAGGACGGAAATTATATCGGCCCCGAGGAATACGAGGAAGAGGGAGAATACGTAGAAGAGGGAACCACGGCTGAAGATGAGGTAACGGGTGAAGAGGAGGCTCCGGCTGAAGAGGCGGCAGAGGAAGCAGATCCCGAAGCTCCCGCTGAAGAGGAAGCTCCGATTGGGCAAGAATAAGGAGGTCTGCAGAAAATGTGTGAGCTGCAGGCAGATCATTGAAAAGAGCAGGCTTTTCCGGGTAGTCCGGGATAAAGAGGGAAATGTTTCCCTTGATGAAAAAGGATGTACTGAGGGCAGGGGAGCATATATCTGCAAGGATCCCTCCTGTATTGAAAACGCATACAGGAAGAACGCTCTCGATAGATCCTTCAGGGCCAAAATAAGGACAGAGGATAAGGAACGGGTTTTCAGGGAGATTTCTGAGCTTGAAGGAAGAACAGGCATTGTCCCTTCTGGGGATGGCAACTAAAGCCGGAAAGACCGTAAGCGGTGAGGATACCGTGCTCCAGAGCATAAGGAGCGGTACCGCTTATGTGGTGATAGTGAGCCGCGAAGCTTCGGAAAGAAGCAAAAAGACCTTTAAGGATAAATGTACATATTATGGTGTTCCCTGTGTATTATTGGGGTCAAAGGAGGAGCTGGGACGGCATCTCGGGAAGATAAGCCGCACAGTTGCCGCAATAACCGATGAGGGACTGGGAAGATCTTTTTATAAGCTTTTGGAGGACCCGAAGGGGTTCGAATAGATGGGAATTGATATACCGGCTGTTCGCTTGAAGTAAGAAAGGAGTGGCATCGACAGGATATGGGAAGTATTCAGATATTAAAGCTAACAAAGGAATTAAAGGAAAAGGGGATAGATGTTTCCAATAAAGATGTCATAGAATTCCTGAACGGAAAGGGCGTTAAGGTTACGAATCACATGAATAAGATAAGTGATGAGGAAGCCTCAATGGTCCGTGATAAATTTGACGCTGCCGCAGGAGAGAAAAAGAGTGCTCCGGTCAAGGAAGAGGAAAAGCCGGCGGAAGTAAAGAAGGAAAAGGCTGCGGAAAAAGCTCCGGTCAAGGCGAAGCCTCCGGTAAAGGCCGTTCCACCGAAAAAGAAGCATATCATTTTTGCCACTAATAACAGGAACAGTGTAAGCGGTAACAGCAGATCGAATGCGGGGCGCCAGGTCTACAGGATAAGCGGCGGAAAAATAGAGGATCCCGAAAAAACCGTAAAGAAGACCTTTAAGCATACAGAGGTTGCGAGCCCCGATGCTTTTGAAGGCATAAAGCTTCCTCCCAAGGAAAAGGAGGATGATGTAAAGATCCTTGAGACCCGTGAAGAGACCGTGACACGGGAGGTGATACCGAAGGCTCCGGAAAAGACCGAGCAGAGCCCGAAGCCTGCTCCGGCACCGGGTCCGAGGAAGATCTACGGAAATGTTTATGATCGCATGCGTGCCGGGGCTAATACGGCTCCGGGAGTTAGGAGAGGCGTAAACAATGGCATTCAGGAAGGCAACAAAAGCGGAAAAGCTCCTCAACAGAGTTATCGTACTGCTGGGAATAACGGCCCTAGGCCTTACCCTGGTACAAGAAATGAAAGACCGGGTGCCTACGGAAAGAACCCGCAGGGCCGGGGAGGCGCTCCGGGAGGCCCTCAGGGGGCGTCACCGGAAAAGGGAGGACAGGGAAGAAGATCCGATGCTGACAGGAGAAGGCAGTCCGAAGCCAGAAGAAGGAAGGACGCAGTCCTAGAAGCCAGCATGGAGGAGAAGACAGGGAAGAAATTCAATCCCCATGGCTTCCGTAAGCCTCAGCCTGCTCCAAAGCCTGCGGAAGAAGAGATCAAGGTCATCGTGATACCGGAGACCATTACCATACGGGATCTCGCGGACCATATGAAGATACAGGCATCACAGATAATAAAGAAGCTCTTCCTTACAGGGCAGGTAGTGACCCTGAATTCGGAGGTCAGCTACGAAGAAGCCGAGAATATCGCGGCGGATTTCGATATACTCTGTGAGCATGAAAAGAAGGTCGATGTCATTGCAGAGCTCCTTAAGGAGGAGGAAGAGGATGCATCCACATTTATCAAGCGTCCTCCCGTTGTCTGCGTA
Source organism: Lachnospiraceae bacterium (assembly GCA_017453865.1). Classification (GTDB taxonomy): domain Bacteria; phylum Bacillota; class Clostridia; order Lachnospirales; family Lachnospiraceae; genus NK4A144. The sequence goes on along the minus strand of JAFTEC010000096.1, from coordinate 8,033 downwards.
ATGGGTCACGTTGACCATGGTAAGACCTCCCTTCTTGATAAGATACGTGCCACAAGGGTTACGGAAAAGGAATCGGGAGGTATCACCCAGGCCATCGGTGCTTATATGGTAAAGATCCAGGGCCAGAAGATCACCTTCCTTGACACGCCGGGTCATGAGGCCTTTACCGCAATGAGAATGAGAGGCGCAAGCTCCACGGATATCGCGGTACTCGTGGTCGCAGCGGATGATGGTGTTATGCCCCAGACAGTGGAGGCAATTAACCATGCAAAGGCTGCCGGCGTAGAGATAATCGTTGCTGTTAATAAGATCGATAAGCCCAGCGCAAATATCGAGAGAGTCAAGCAGGAATTGTCGGAGTATGAGCTTATCCCCGAGGACTGGGGCGGCTCAACGGTATATGTTCCGGTTTCCGCAAAGACAGGTGAGGGGATAGACCAGCTCCTTGAAATGATATTGCTCACGGCTGACGTTCTGGAGCTCAAGGCTAATCCCGACAGAAAGGCAAGAGGACTTGTGCTGGAGGCACGTCTTAACAAGGGCAGGGGTCCGGTCGCAAGTATCCTTGTTCAGAAGGGTACACTGCATGTGGGCGATTTCATTGCTGTAGGCGCCTGCCACGGAAGAGTCAGGGCAATGCTCGATGAGAACGGACGGAGGATAAAGGAGGCAACACCCTCCACACCGGCAGAGATACTGGGTCTTGACGATGTTCCGGAGGCCGGTGAGATCTTTGTATCGCCCGAATCCGATAAGGAAGCCAAGAATTTTGCGGATACCTTCAAGGCTCAGCAGAAGAACGAGCTCCTTCGTGATACAAAGACCAGAATGTCCCTTGACGATCTGTACTCCCAGATCAAGGAGGGCGACCTTAAGGAATTCAATGTAATAATAAAGGCCGACGTGCAGGGCTCAGTGGAAGCGCTGAAGACCTCGTTACTCAAGCTTTCAAACGAGGAGGTTGCCCTGAAGGTCATCCACTCCGGAGTCGGCGCCATAAGCGAATCCGACGTGATCCTCGCGAGTGCTTCAAATGCCATAATAATCGGCTTTAACGTAAAGGCTGACAATATGGCGAAGCAGAGCGCGGAGCAGGAGGAAGTGGATATCAGGCTTTATAAGGTGATCTATCAGGCCATAGACGATATGGAGCTTGCCATGAAGGGAATGCTCGCTCCGGTATTTGAAGAAAAGATAATCGGACACGTGGAGATCCGTCAGATCTTTAAGGCAAGCCAGATCGGTAATATTGCAGGCTCCTACGTGACCGACGGTATAGTAGAGAGAGGTTGCAGCGTCCGTATCACAAGAGACGGTGAGCTGATTCATGAAGGAAAGCTCGCATCCTTAAAGAGGTTCAAGGATGACGTGAAGGAAGTCCGTGAAGGCTATGAATGCGGTCTTGTATTCGAGGACTTTAATGACCTTAAGGAGCTTGATACGGTTGAATGCTACAAGATGGTAGAGGTTGAGAGAAAGTGAGAAAAAACTCTGCAAAGAATAACAGAATAAACGGTGAGGTGCAGAGAGCTCTTTCCTCCATTATCCGGGAGGTTAAGGACCCGAGAGTAAGTCCCCTTACCTCGGTGACGGATGTTTTTGTGTCCCCGGACCTTAAGACCTGCAAGGCCTATATAAGTGTCCTCGGGGGTGATGACGAGATCAATGGGACAAAGAAGGGGCTTGACTCGGCAAAGGGCTTTGTGAGAAGGGAGCTTGCCCGTATAGTAAACCTAAGAAACACGCCGGAGATCGAATTTATAATGGACGGCTCCATTGCCTACGGCGTTGATATGTCAAAAAAGATAGATGATGTAATGAAGCATGACGAAGAAAGCCGCCGGGTGCGGGGAGAAGAAGATGTTTAAGCTTGATGAAGTACTGAAGGGGGCAGGATCTGTTGCGCTTGCGGGCCACGTAAGGCCTGACGGCGATGCAGTGGGTTCTACCCTCGCATTATTTAATTATATAAAAAAGGTATATCCCGAAAAGGAGGTGACCCTCTATCTCGAGGAGCCTCAGGATATCTATGCCTATATGAAGGGATTTGACGAGATCACTGTCTTAAATAAGGAGCTGCCGGATAAGGTTTATGACCTTTTTATCGCAATGGATCTCGGGGATTTGGACAGGCTTGGTGAGGCAGCCAGGTTTTTTGAAGGAGCCCGGGATACTGCCTGCATAGACCACCATATCAGTAATTCGGGCTTCGGGAAGCATTCACACATATTCCCGGAGGCAAGCTCCACATCAGAGCTTGTTTATGACCTTATTGATAAGGACAGGATCGATAAGGATATCGCTGTCTGCATATATACCGGCATTATCCATGATACCGGCATACTCCAGTACTCCAATACCTCACGCCACACCCTTGAGATAGTGGGGCATTTGATAGAATTCGGCTTTGACTTTACCGAGATCATAAATAAGAGCTATTACGAAAAGACCTATGTTCAGAATCAGATCATGGGCCGTGCCATAATGGAGAGTATTCTCTTTATGGACGGTCACTGCATAGCATCTGTCATCGACCATAAGACCATGGAGTTTTACGGCGTCGGCGGAAAGGATTTTGACGGGATCGCAAACCAGCTCTATAAGACAAAGGGAGTTGACTGCGCGATCTTTATGTACGAAAGCTCCCATGAGCAGCTCTTATATAAGGTTTCGATGAGAGCGAGCAACAGGCTCAATGTGGCGGAGATCGCAAAGAAATTCGGAGGCGGGGGACACAAAAAGGCTGCGGGCTTCTCCATGAGCGGTACCTACCACGATATCCTTAATAATATCTCGGCTGAGATAGAGAAGCAGCTTATGGAGGATTCCTGAAGGGTACACCTATGTCCTACGACGGGATACTTATCATCAATAAGGAAAAGGGATATACGAGTAATGATGTGGTGTCTGTCTTAAGAGGCATACTTAAGATGAAGAAGATCGGGCACACCGGAACCCTGGATCCGGAGGCCACGGGGGTTCTGCCGGTCTGCATTGGAAAGGCCACAAAGACCGTTGGTCTTATAACGGAAAGGGACAAGGAATATTCTGCCGTTGCAAGGCTCGGGGTCACTACGGATACCGAGGATATGACAGGGAGGGTGCTCTCCCGGACGGATATTCCGGAAGGGTCGGAACCCGGGCTTGAGGCTGTTAAGGAAGCTTTTCTTTCCTTTAAGGGTAAATATGAGCAGATACCGCCTATGTATTCCGCGAAGAAGGTAAACGGACGGAAGCTCTATGAGCTTGCAAGAGAGGGTGTCACAATAGAGCGTAAGCCCTGCACCGTTGAAATAAAGGACATCGTGATAAAGGGCTATGATTTTCCACTTGTGAGCTTGTCTGTTTCCTGCGGAAAGGGAACATATATCCGCTCTCTTATAAGGGATGCGGGAGAAAGATTAGGAACAGGCGCGGCTATGGAAAGCCTTGAAAGGATCAGGGTCTCTGAGTATTCGATTAAAGATGCGCTTACATTAAAAGAGGTGGAGGAGCTTGTCTTCAAGGGGGAAATAGAAGGATACATAAAAAGCACCGAATCTCTCTTTTCCTCCCTTCCGTCAATAACGGTCAGGGGAAGGGCCGAAGCCTTACTTAAAAACGGGAATTCCTTTTCCGTTCCGGAGACCTTTAATAACGGTGAATACAGGGTTCATTTTTCGGATGGTGCTTTTGCGGCGGTCTACTCCATAAAGAACGGACAGGCAAAGCCGGTAAAGATGTTTTTGTGATCGACAGTACATATGATAGTATTTCATGGTATAGATGAATATGAGGCGTTCTTCGCATCAAAGGGATCGGAAAAGCCCGGTACGGCCGTCGCCATCGGAAAGTTTGACGGGATACATCTCGGGCATAAGCGCCTTATCGAAAGCCTGAAAAAAAGAGGAGAGGAGCTTAAGCTAAAGACACTTATCTTTACCTTCGATAAGCCCTTCAGCTCCTATTTTTCGGGGGAAAGGGCAGAGCTTCTGACCACCGACTATGAGAGGGAGGAAGCCGTCAGGGAGTGGGAGATAGATTATCTCCTTGAATACCCTTTAAGAAAGGATACAGTTAATGTCACTCCCGAGGATTTCGTAAACCGGATCCTTGTTGAAGGCCTTAATGCCCGCTTTATCTGCGGAGGACCCGATATGAGCTTCGGACGGGGCGGCAGGGGTAATATCGGCTCCTTAAGGGAAATGGCTGCAGGGCGTTACGACGTCCTGGCAGTTGAAAAGGTTAAATTAAAGGACGAGACCGTAAGCTCCACACTGGTACGGGATAAGCTTAAGGCCGGGGATATGGAGAGCGTCACGGCTCTTCTTGACCGCCCTTACAGCATTTCAGGGAAGGTCACATACGGAAAGAGGCTTGGGAAAAAGATCCTCGATATGCCGACCGTTAATATAGTTCCGGAGGAAAGTAAGCTCCTGCCTCCCTTCGGCGTTTATTTTTCCGAGACCTATCTCGGCTCCGAAAGGCTTATGAGTATCACCAATATCGGTATAAAGCCTACGGTTCAGGATTCGGGAAGGGTAAATGCGGAGACCTTCCTCTATGATTTTGATGATGATCTTTACGGTGAAAATCTAAGGGTCGAGCTCCTGCATTTTCACAGGAAAGAAATGAAGTTTGACAGTATGGATACACTGAAAAAAACAATGCATAATGATATGCTGAGCGGCAGGGAATACTTCGCTGCCAAGGGCATTGTAAACGGAGGTTGATTTGGGAGTATCGATTATTTTGCCAATGATGGGAGGTCTCGGCCTTTTCCTTTACGGAATGAAGGTTATGGGGGACAGTATTGAGCGGGCCGCAGGTGCGAAGCTCAGAAATATCCTGGAGACCCTGACCAGGACCAGAGTGCAGGGAATGTTCATAGGTCTTATTTTCACCGCGGTCATCCAGTCATCAAGCGCCTGCACTGTAATGATCGTATCATTCGTGAATTCAGGGCTTATGACTCTTTATCAGGCTGCGGGTCCGGTCCTCGGTGCCAATATCGGTACGACCGTTACCTCACAGCTCGTTTCCTTTAATCTTTCAAAGGCTGCTCCGGTATTCCTTCTTGGCGGTGCGCTCTGTACGATGTTCAGTAAGAATGCCATGGTCAAGAAGATCGCCGAGATTGTTACGGGCTTCGGAGTTCTGTTCCTGGGCCTTTCCCAGATGTCAAGCGCCATGTCCTCACTTAAGGATGTGAAGGCGGTCACGGATATTCTTATGAGTCTGCAGAACCCCGTTCTCGGTGTCATTGTCGGGGCGGTCCTTACTTCACTTATCCAGAGCTCCTCTGTTACCGTGTCCATACTCCTTTTGATGGCGAATCAGGATCTTATCGGTCTCGGTATCTGTATGTATATAATCCTCGGATGTAATATCGGTGCCTGTATGCCGGCGCTTCTCGCAGGTCTTGCGGGGACAAGGGATGCGAAGAGGGCTTCGCTTATCCATCTCATTTTCAATATTATCGGTACCATCATAGTATTCGTTATACTCATTTTCGCGGAGCCGCTTATCCTTTCTTTCCTGCATACCATTTCCGGCGACAATCCGGGACGTGTAATAGCTAACGCCCACACAACCTTCAAGATCTTCCAGGTTATAGTCCTTCTCCCCTTCACAAAGCAGATCGTGGATATGACCTATATTCTGGTTCCCAGATCCGGGGACGCCAAGGAAAAGGTGGGCTACAGGAGCCAGTACGAGCTCCAGTATATCGGCTCAAATGTGATCTTTTCGCCGGCTACGGCGGTCATCGATGCCATAAAGGAGCTTGACCGTATGGCCAATCTTGCAAGCGAGAACCTTAACCGTGCCATGAACGCCCTTATAACTCTTGACGAGGAGGAGATAGCAAAGGTCTATGAGGTGGAAAAGAATATCGATTTCCTTAATCACTCCATAACCAATTACCTTGTAAAGATAAACCAGGTCAACCTTCCTGTGGATGACCTCCGTCAGATAGGTGCGCTTTTCCATGTGGTCAATGATATCGAGCGTATCGGGGACCACGCCGAGAATGTGGCCGATATGGCTAAGGAAAGGATAGAGAAGAACGCCTCCTTTACACTTGTTGCCCAAAAGGAAATGGGTGAGCTCCTTGATATGGTAAATATGATCGTCCACTATTCGATAGAGATGTTCTCCAAGGATGACGATAAGCATATGAAGGACATCATTACGCTTGAGGACAGGATAGACAGAAAGGAAAGAGAACTGCAGAATGCCCATGTGGCAAGGCTTGAACGTAATGAGTGTACTCCCGAGGCAGGGATGATCTATTCCGACATCATTTCTGGACTTGAGAGAGTTGCGGACCATGCGACGAATATCGCTTTTGCCATAAAGGATTCCGAGCGTGAGAATACGCCGGTTATGCAGGCGTCGGCGAAGGCGTGAGGTGTTATACACCGGACAGTTTTTTGTTGTACGCCGGACGGTTCCGGAGCGCGGCAGTTCCTTCGAGGGACGCTCCCGCTTTGGGCCAAAACGCAGCGGTACTAACGCTGCAAAGGACGCAGCGTAAGGACCGGCGTTTTGGACAACCCTCTCAGGAACCACCACTCTCCGGAACCTGAGGAAGGAACAGACAGAGCCAAAGCTCACACCTCACATAGGGGGGTGGATATCTCCGGTGGGATTTTGTAAACGGATTTTTTACTTATGTGTATAGATTTGAAGATTAATTATAGAATTCTTCCGGGCTGCTTTTTTACAGCGCTTGTTGCTGTGTGCAGCTTCATTTTTTTCCTGTTTCCCGTTACAGTCCGGGCAGAGAACTTGAGCATTGTGTCTGCAGGGGCGGGCGTTGTTCTTGATGATGTCGCCACCTATTTCACCACCTGGGATATTTCCGAGCATTCGGAGGAGGTCTTGTCCGCCGGTGCCGGCGCTGCGGAGTATAACAGCGTTTCTTCCGATGTAAGCGGTATGGATGCCGATAATGACGGTACGATCGCGGGATATACGAATCTCGGTATCGCCAATGTAAATGACCACCTGAATATCAGAGAGGCACCCGATGAGGATTCGGAGCTTGTGGGAAAGATGACTAAGCACGCGGCCTGCGAAATGCTGGATGTTTCCGGAAACTGGGCGCATATCAAATCGGGAAAGGTGGACGGCTACTGTAAGACCGAGTTCCTGTATACCGGAGAGAAGGCGAGGGAGATCGCCGAGGAGGAGATCACCCTTGTGGCAACGATTAAGACCACCACCCTTTTTGTCCGTGAAGAGCCCTCGACGGATTCCGCGGTTGTCACCATGGTTCCGATCGATGAGGAATATGTTGTTACTGACGGTAATAAGGATTCCGACTGGCTTAAGATCGAGATAGACGAGGATGAGGGCTGGATCAGCTCGGAGTTTGTTTCTATCGCTGAACAGCTGGACAAGGCCCAGAGCATGAAGGAGCTTAAGTACGGTGAGGGCGTTTCCGATGTAAGGGTAAGCCTTGTAAACTATGCGAAGCAGTTTATCGGTAACCGCTATGTATGGGGCGGCACCAGCCTTACGAAGGGGGCAGACTGCTCGGGCTACGTGCAGAGTATATTCAGGAAGTACAATGTTTATCTGCCGAGGACCAGTGCGGCCCAGTCCACGGTGGGAAGAAAGATCTCACCCTCCGAGGCACAGCCGGGAGACCTCTTCTTCTATGCCCGTGGCGGCAGGATAGGGCATGTCGGGATCTACATCGGAGGAGGCCAGATAGTTAATGCCCACTCCAGAAGAACAGGAATCCGTATCGACAATGCTTATTACAGAAAGCCTGCGGTCGTAAGGAGAGTGCTGGATTAAGCCTTGACAGGTACCGCTCATAAATGATATAGTGGCTTTCGTGTGTGACCCTTGCTGGGCTTTCGGGTACTCCTGACCCGGGCTCGGTTATGGGAGGATACCAATAATATATAAAATAATCAAGATAACCCACCACCTTTAGGTGGTGGGAATATCTTGATTTCGGGTGCGGGGTTATAAGCCCCGTACCCGGAGAGCTGCGTCAGCAGCGATTTTATAACGAGCAAAAAGCGAAGCGTTTGCGA
>JAFTEC010000095.1 GCA_017453865.1 Lachnospiraceae bacterium | reverse complement strand
CCGAGTTCCTTAAGGCCTTCCCTGTTTTCTCGCCTATGATCTGCTTGGTGGATAAGTAGCCGTCCTCCTGCTGGGCTCTGCCTATAAGCGAGATATAGGACTCTATCTCCTCCTTAAGCTCCGAATCATTAAGCGTATAGGCCGCGTAGACCGCCGCCTCGAGAAACTTATAAAAATCCCCGTCGCAGAAAATGCTCCCGTCAAACTCTCCCCGGGCTTCTCCCGCAGATCCTGAAATTCTCCACCGCATGGCTTATGTCCTTATCATCGAACATCCTCTTAAGCTGCGGCACTGTCCTTTTCATGACCCGCTCCTCAACGTCCTTCATAAGCCCGCCCGTCCATCTGACCGCCCCAAAGGGAAGCGAGCCTATCATGGAATTCGGGGAATTATCCGTATCTATGAGCATATCTTTCCTCCTGTTTCGCGCCGTATACTGTTCCCTGAGCTTAAGGAACTGTAAAATACCCGGCTACTTAAGCATCTCCTCCAGCTCCCGCTGCGCGGCGGAAAGTCCTTCATCCACTGACTTTTCACCGTTTATGATATACCGCATCTCGCTGCCGAGTATGGTATAGAAATCCTTCCATTCAGCCATGATCGGCCTGTATACTCCCCCCTCAAGCGCCTGCCGCACAGGCTCATACTGGGGGAACTTCTTAAGTATGTCAGGATCGGCAAGGCTTGAATACCTGCATGGCACGCCTCCCGAGGGAACCGTGCCCTTCTGAACATCCGGATCCATCAGATATTTTAAAAGCCTCACGGCGTTTTCCTTATTACCGCTGTTCTGGGTCACGCCAATAGCCCATATGCCGTATACATTCGCGTTATAGGCCTTACTGTCTACCGACACCTTCCCTGTAATGGCGGCGTAATCGGCCTGTCCGTTCCTTTCCGGCGTATACCAGCCGGGCCAGCCCACTCCCATGGCCGCGGCCTGGTTTACTATGGCGAGGATAAGATTCTCCTTCGTCTCTGCCTTGCCGGTTGATATCAGCTCAAGGTAATATTCCATCGCCTTATGGAACTCCGGCGTATCAACGGTAGGATTATTGTCATCATCTACAACCCAGCCGCCGTAAGACAGGAGTACGGGCAGAAAATCCACCACGATATTATTCTCGGTATCACCCCTGTATAAAAAGCCGAGATTCCTGTGGGCAGCGGCATACCGGCATATTGTCATGATATCCTCCAGGGAATCGATCCCTTCATCACCAAAGCCCGCTGCCTTTGCAAGCCTTTTATTGTACAATAATATGGTCACATTCCCATAATAGGGCGCAAGATAAACATCACCGTCATTGTAGCAGATCTCCTTTGTCGCGGGAATGATATCGTCATCAAGCTCATATCCGTAATCGCTTAAATTCAGTAATATTCCCTTTTCCGTATACTCTGCCATCCATGAGCCGTCCACCATGCATATATCATATGCTCCCTCTTTATCCGCCGAATTCTCCACTATTCCCGAATGCAGCTCATCCTCTCCAAGCTTAAGAAGGTCACAGTAGATATGGGTCTCCTCCTCAAAGGTAAGGACACACTGCTCAATAACATCGGCATAGGTCCCGGCTCTGAGCGCAAGGGTAAGATGCCCGACAGGCTCCCAGTCCACCTTGCGGTGCCCCTTATCCCGGGAGAAAAGGCCGCAGGATACAAGTAAGAGCGACATTGCCGCCGTAAGTAAAACCACCGCTGTTCTTTTCATTTCCTTATTCTCCGAAATGCTCGTCCTGATAGCGCTCAGTAATCCGGCGCACGGATAACATACATTCTTCCAGCCTGTGCTTCGGTATGTCGCAGAAATATCCGACAAGCCCGGCGTCAAGCTGGGTCCCCGCCGCCTGACGCAGCTCTGTTATCGCTTCGTCGTGGGACATGGAAGCTTTATAGGTTCTGTCCATGGTCAGAGCGGAATAAGTATCAGCCACCGCTATGATCCTTGACGCAAGGGGGATATCGCTGCCTGACAAAGCGTGATAGCCTTTTCCGTCAACCCTTTCGTGATGATAAAGTATCCAGTCCGATATCCGTTTGAAGGAAGCCAGAGACCCCAGGATTTTCACGCAGATCTCCGGATGTCTTCGCATAAGCTCCATTTCCTCCCGGGTAAGCTTTCCCGATTTGGTAATGATACTCCTTGGTATCCCCAGTTTTCCCATATCGAGGAACAGTGACGCGTATTTAAGGTCCTCATAATTCAGCTTATGCTGATACTCCGGCGGAAGATAGTCATAAAACACACATACTATATTGTGGACATGCAGGGAATGACCGTCCAGATTCGGATCCCCCGCCTCCATAACGCAGATCAGGGTCTCAAGGAGCTCCATTGTCCTCGCCTTTATCCCCCATATCCGGGTAAAGGCGGAAATCGACTCAATACATATCACCACAGAAGCCGAGAGAAACGCAGTGCCGATCCAGATATCCTTATATCCGGCGGAATAAACCCTGAAGCAGGCAAATAAAAACGCCGCCATTATGCATACTAATACCGCAGCCTCAAAATAAAGACTCTCCTGTCTGCCTGTCAGCACGTCCCGGTTCTTGTAAAGCATTATAAAGCAGTAAACGACTGTAGAAATTGAAAGAATAAAGCTCATAAGTATAAGAACATTTGTGATCCCCCATGTCATGATCCGCTCCCCCCGTTTCCGTTATTATCAAAGGTGATCTGATTCCTCCCCGACTCCTTTGAGATGTAAAGCGCCTCATCCGCCCTTGAATAGGCCAGATCCACATCATTATCCTCCGGTCTTATCCTTGTAACCCCTATAGACGCATGGATTCCATCAAGGCCCTCCATACGGACCCCGTTCAGAGAGGAAAGCATCCTCTCAAAGATCTGCCTTATCTCCTCCTCACTGTTCATATTACGTATTATAACAACAAACTCGTCCCCTCCGAGACGACCCGCAAAGTTCATTCCTTCGCTTATCGCCCGCTCCGGGAAAGACCATTTATCACCGTAATCGATCTTAAGCTCCTCAAGTATCGTCTTGCCCGCCATCTGTATTACCTTATCGCCCATCTGATGTCCGAGGGTATCATTTATCTGCTTGAACCTGTCCAGATCCATAAGCCCGAGGACGGTAAAAGCATTCCTCTCCTGTCTTATGACCTCGCCAGCCATCGAAAAAAACCTTCCTCTGTTCAGGAGAGATGTGAGCGCATCAAAGGAGGATTTTATTTCAAGCTCCTGCTGCATCCTCGTACTCTCCCTGTAGGTTATGAACTGTCTGATATGCATTCTCTGAAAGGTATAATGGAGCACTACCGACAGCATAAGAACTATAAGGACATTAAACACATCCTGCTTGAAGATGGATCCCGGCTTTACAAGGTAGGAAACAATAAGAAATGCCGTGCACGCAATAAGCAGGGTCACAGTCATTCCGAGCATAGTTCCGATATAGGAGAGCGCTATGATCGCGAGGATAACGAGATAGATGGTTGCCGCCATATAGGGCTGGGCGGCGGAGCAGATCGTTCCGAAGATGAAAAGGGTGATAATATTGAAATAAATGCTCAGGACCAGAAATCTCCCCTGAGCACCCGAGAATCTTATAACGATCACCTCAAATATTATCTCTCCCACAAGAAATACAAGAAAGAACGGAGCGTTCTGCTCGCTGAAGCCGTAGCTGTTCTGCCACGAAAAGAATAAATATATGGCCGTGATTATGATGAACCATATATTAAGTATCTCCATATGACGCCGGTTCATAACGGCGATAAGACTGCCGCAGTCGTCATAGGTGGTTTTTTCATAGCCGTAATAGTTAAGGCTTTTATCCTTCATTCAAATATCCTCCCTGGCAGGGAACTGTCCACATCCTGTGAAAACTTTATGAAGTAGTTTTCTTCCGGTTCCCGAAACGACCCGCAGCTATCGAAATTATCATAACTTTTTCGGTTTTTCCCGTCAAGAAAAAGGTACACTGGCAGCTTTGCCACTGGCAGCCTATTTTACAGTCACCTCGCATTTTTCAGTACATCCGCCAAATTTAGTATATACAAAGGTTTTTCCGGTGGAAATACCACTTACATTACCGTTCTCGTCGACTACGGCGATATCCTCGTCCTCAGAGATCCACTCCACCTCATCCAAAGAAAGCTTTGTCTTTTTAAGGGTCAGTTTTATCGGATTTCCGCCCGCCTTAAGCGACATTTTCTTTTTACTCAGAGAAGGCGGTGTAACTGTAATCTTACAGCTATATACAGAAGAGCCCGCCTTGATACATACCTCTTCATTACCCGCACTCAGAGCGGTTACATCTACCGGGAGAATTACAACTCCGTTTTTCTTATGAACAGGGGATGCTTCTTCTATTTCTACTATACTCGCATCGTCCTCATCTTCGTCATCAGAGGCTTGACTTTTTATATACCAGGATAACCCTTCTTCGTCCTCAAAATCCTCCTGCATGGAAAGCGTCAGGGTAAGCTGCGCTTTTGCGCCGGTCTGCAAGGTCAACTTGCTTTTATTCAGCTTTGGAGTACCTACCTTAAGTGTAAAAGGATATCTGGCCGCATATCTGCCTGAACCATAGACCGCATTTACTTTAACAGAGCCCGATTTAACTGCCTTGATCATAACCCCCTCATCCTCATCACGAACAATAGAGGCTATCCTGTCCGACGCAAGCTCCCAGTCATCCGGGAAACAGAATGTATCCAAACTCTCATCAATATTTGTATACGGATCATAAGTAAGCCCGGGATAGGGCAGATATACATTACTGCTTAAGTATCTGGGCTTAAAGATAGTCACAAGGAGCCACTCGGAGCTCTCCGTCCATTTATTACCTTTCTTCGTCAGTCCGAATACCTTTACGTCTCCGGGCTTCTTAGCGGTAAGAATACCCCCGCTGCTTACGCTCGCATTCGCGCTGCTGTCCACCTTCACTACCTTATACTTCGCGTAGGTATCTTCAAAGCAGCCGGTAATATCCACCTTCTGGTTTACCGCGAGCATAAGCTCATCCAGAGGCTCGTCTGAGCCATGATCATCCTGGTTCGCTCCGTTCTTTTTATACTTTGCATAAAAATCCAGATCGCTCTTTACGATCGTATTTACAATGGCAAGATTCCTCACCGGAATCCGCAGTTTAACATCAGCGCACCAGCTCTCGAATGTATAGCCCTCAGGAGCCCTGGGTGTAGTAACCAGGGAATTAACTGTTTTTATCGGAGAAAGCTTCATCACTTTAAACTGACGGGACTCCTCGTCAGAAATCGCTCCGGGCTCGGGATGAAACGTTACAGTACAGTATTCAGAGCTGCTGTTTCCGGTATATCTGGCATAGTAGGTCTTATCCCCGGTAATAATCTGTCTCTTGATCTCATCCTTGGTAAGAAACCTGTCATTATACGGACTTGAGTATTCATACCATCCCTTGAATTCCCGTTCAGGATCAGGCGAACTCGGAAAAGGAACTCCACCGCTCTTTCCGAACAGGGTTCCGCCTTTAATATTCCAGGTATCGGTTTTACTGCCATCGAAATTACCTTCTCCGGCATCGAAGGTTATCTTAAAGGTATCAATCTCTTCTTCCGCGAATTTTGCGTAATAGATCGTGGATTCCGTAACCGTCCTGGATTTTATTTCATCCTCTGTGATCGGCTGCGTCTTTTCTTCGTCCAGATACCAGCCAAGGAATTCCATCTGCTTTCCATCCTTCCAATACGTTGGCTTTGGAACAGCATAGGGAGACGTCTCTCCTACAGTAGAATAATACCTCGGATCAACGGTTATGGTTTTTACAGAGCCATTTAAACTGCCGGGATACATGCAAAAACTGATATTATACCTTGTATTCCAGCCCACATACAGAGTAATATCCCGATCGGGAATATAGTTGTATACTTTTACTTCTTTTGTAAGCTCCTTATCTAAATAATATCCGCCTCTTACCTTTTCCGGATCATCATTTCCCCAACTACCCGTAACTCCTGTGAAGAGAAAGCTTTCATTAAGCTGGGGAGCATTGGCTTCATTAAGGGGTTTCCCCGCGGGAACCTTCTCGTACCAGGAATATACCTTTATCTGCTCTTTAATATCCGGATCGATTACCCATTGATATCCCTCAGTTTCATCAATGAAAACGACATAATACTTATCTGTCCAGCCCGCATATAATATATCGCCGCCCGTCGGAGCATTAGGAACATCGCTTAGCCCATAGGTTTCCGAAAAGAGGGTTTTACAGGTCTGATCCTTGTACCAGCCGGTAAAGGCATAACCCTCTCTCGATGGCAAAACAGCATCGCTCATCACCATAAGATAATAGGTCGTGCTCAATTCCTTAGTAACAGTCCCGTCATTAAAGGCTCCGCCGTTAGCATTAAGCGTGAAGGTATCACTATCAGTACCTCCGTAAATCGCCTCCTCAGCCTCTTCAAGCCGATATTCCTGCAAATCACCGCCCTTCGCTGATACCACCGGCAATAACATCTCTGTGCAAAGTAATACGCAGAGCGTCAATAATAGTTTCTTCATGCTTTTTTCCTCCCTGTTAAATGCATTTATGATAAATACTCTTCGGTATCAACCATTCATTTTCAGTTTTACCAGGATAAGTAAGGCGCATCCGCCTTCATCCCTAAAACCTTATAGTATCCTCACGGTCCTCGAAGAAAACACTCACATGGGCCGTAAGATACGGAGTCTCCT
>JAFTEC010000094.1 GCA_017453865.1 Lachnospiraceae bacterium | reverse complement strand
TCTTTGCCCTTCGTTCGGGAGAAACATGGTTGTAAAGGCGCAGAAACAGTTCAGCGTCTTCAAGCTTATTTACATCGGCTACATAAACTTTTATCTGCATATCAGTCTGCATCCTCGAACGCTACACTGTCGAAGAATCCTGGTGTGATGATCGCATCCATAATACTCCGTCTCCGCTGAAATCAGCATGTATTAACCGATAAAATTGAAAAAAGCCTGCATAAATGTTATCATAAGCTGTTGATAAAGTCATAAATAAGCGGTTTGATGGCAGCTTGACAAGCGGAGGTTCCGATGAAGCTTAGCGGAATACCGGACTTTTTCCGAAGAAGACAAATCCTTACGGCATCCTTACTGTGTGCCGCCGGAGTCATACTGAATCTCCTCTTAAGCTCCGTTGCCGCCGCACTGAAGCTTCCGCTTTACCTTGACACCGTGGGCACGGTGGCCGTTGCCGTAATGGGCGGTTATCTTCCCGGCGTTCTTGTGGGCTTTGTCACCAATACCGTAAAAGCCCTGTCCGACCCCTCCGCGATATATTACGGGGTGCTGAATGTCCTCATCGCCTTTTTTGCGGCCTTCCTCGGAAGGAGGAACTGGCATAAGAGTATCCGCGGTCTCCTCGGGATGACTGCGGTATTCATCTTTATCGGCGGAGGGCTTGGCTCACTTATCCCCATGTTTTTGAACGGACTCACCTACGACAGTGAAGCCATTAGCATTTTTCTCACAAAAAGCTTAGCACTTCCTCCTGTGCCGTCACATATCCTGTCTTCCCTTATAATGGATTTTCCGGATAAGACCGTTACGGTTATATTGTCCTATATCATACTGCGTCTCATACCTTCGGGCTTCTATAAATATTTCAGATTGCATCTCTGGATGCAGAAGCCCGTCGATCAAAAGGAGCTTTCCCGCGGAATGACGGGAGTACGTATCATTTCACTCCATTTCAAGATGCTTATTACCCTCGTTCTTTCCCTCATTGCCGCAGCATTGGTCTGCATTCTTATCAGTGTCAATGTTTATCAGAGAATGACCGTAGAGGAGCATTCCGGACTTGCGGGAGGTACCGCGAGACTCGCTGCTGACGTGACGGACGGCGACCGTATCAGTAATTATCTCAGAAGCCGGGGAAATGACGAAGATTACCTGGAAACGAAAAAGCTTCTTGAGAACATCCTTTTCAGCTCCACCGAGGTTTCGTACCTGTATGTGTACCGACCGGAGGAGGATGGCTTCCGCGTGGTTTTCGATATAGATACCGGGAGCACCCCCGCAGAGACCGTGGGAAGCCTTATCCCCTATGATCAGGGCTTTGAGCCCTTTATACCGGAGCTTCTTGCGGGTGAAAGGATAGAGCCGATCATCACAAACGATAAGTACGGGTATCTTCTTACGGTGGCGGAGCCGGTCTTTGATTCAAACGGGAAATGCGTCTGCTATGCCATGGCCGACGTGGATATGGAGAGCATAAACGCCGACAGGCAGAGCTTTTTAACCGAGATAATATCCATCTTCCTGAGCTTCTTTATCCTTCTTACGGTCTTTGTTTTCTGGCTTAACGAGTACCAGATCCTGATCCCCATAAATTCCCTTGTGAGCTGTATGGACAGGATCTCCAGGAGATCCTCTTCTCCGGATGATCTGGACAGGGATGTTAAGCTCATCCGCAGTCTCGGGATACATACGGGAGATGAGCTTGAGAATCTCTATCTCTCCGCCTGCAGTATGACGAAAAACCAGTCCGAGCAGATGGGGAGCATCCGGCGGCTGTCCGACTCAACCGCAAAGATGCAGGACGGCCTCATTATCACCATGGCGGATCTTGTTGAAAGCAGGGATTCCGATACCGGAGCCCATGTACAGAAGACAGCAGCCTACGTAAAGATCATTGCGGAGGGTCTTAGGGAAAAAGGCTATTACGCTGAAAAGATTACCCCGAAGTTTATTTCGGATGTGGTCCGTTCCGCTCCCCTTCACGATATAGGAAAGATCAATATACCGGATGAGGTACTGAATAAGCCCGGAAAGCTTGACGATGAAGAATTTGAGATAATGAAGACTCACACCACCGCGGGAAAGAGGATAATAGAAAATGCGATCAGCACCGTGGAGGGCGACAACTATCTGAAGGAAGCCAGAAATATGGCGGCCTACCACCATGAGAGATGGGACGGCAAGGGCTATCCCGAAGGGATACATGGGGAGGTCATACCCCTGTCCGCAAGGATCATGGCAGTTGCGGATGTCTTTGATGCCCTCACCTCTCCCCGGGTATATAAACCCGCCTTTCCTCTGGAAAAGGCTCTTTCCATACTGGACGAGGGAAAGGGTACCCAGTTCGATCCCAAATGTGTTGAGGTCTTTATGGACTCCCTTGCTGAGGTAAGGGTGATCCTTATAAAGTATAGCCAGAAGGTACGGTAAATGCGGGATAAGCTTACGTATATCGGAAAATTGAATAAGGCTTTCCTGTTCCTGCTCCTTTCGGTCCTTCTCTGCCTTTTCTTCACCGGAAGCCGCTCATACGCCGACCCGGATCAGCTGAACAGGGTCCCGAATACCGGAGGGGGATACTCCGCGAGCAGGCAGATCCCGAATCTTGGGTTTACCTCGACGATCTATGATGCAAAGAACGGTCTTCCGACCTCGGATGCAAATTTTATCCTCGGAGCAAGTGACGGCTATATCTGGATAGCAGGCTACAGCGGCATCATAAAGTACGACGGGACCACCTTTACAAGACTGAGCACCGCTCAGGGTCTCACAAACGGAAGAGGACTTTACGAAGACAGACGCGGAAGGATATGGGTCGGGACAAATGATAACGGGGTCGTTGTGATCGACGGCTCCGAAAGCACGCACATCACCTATAAGGAAGGGCTCCCTTCTTCCTCCATAAGGAGCTTTGCCGAGGACAAGGAGGGAAATATTTTCATCGGCACCACCGCAGGTGTATGCTATGCCGATCCCCAGATGAAGCTTCACGTACTGGATGATGAAAGGCTTAATGAAGAAAGGATACTCCGGCTTGTCAGTGACATAAACGGCGTTATTTACGGACAGACGAAAAGCGGTCTCGTCTTCAGTATCGAACACGCTGGTATCTCCTCGGTCCATACCTCCGAGGAGCTTGGGATGAAAACGATAACCACCATACTTGCGGATCCCTACATACCAAACAGGCTCTATATCGGCACCGAGGGCAGCATCCTTTATCATGGTAAATACGGTGACTCTGCCGAAAACATGGAGGCGATACCGTTAAAGGGCCTTAATAACGCCCACTGGATAAGCTATGACTGCGGGAAGATCTGGGTCTCCTCCGACAGCGGAGCCGGTTATCTTGACGACAACAACAATATTGAGATACTGGAGCTTCCCATGAACAGCGGCATCGAGATGACGACCTCCGATTATCAGGGGAATCTCTGGTTTGCCTCATCCACCCAGGGTGTGATGAAGATAGTCACAAATAATTTTGTGGATCTTACAAAGGCTTCGGGGCTTCCCGAGAAGGTCGTGAATTCCACCTGCCTGTATCACGACGAGCTGTATATAGGTACGGATGAGGGACTTTTCATACTTGATAAACACGGCAGTCCTGTTGAAAATGAGCTCTGCCGTAAGGTCGGTGAAGCAAGGATCCGCTGTATAAGGAACGGTTCGGAGGATGACCTGTGGATAGCTACATACTCAAATGATCTGGGGCTTATCCATCTCCTGTCCGACGGGAGCATTTTCTCCTTTACCACCTCAAACGGCATGCCGCATAACGAGATAAGATCCATAACCTTGACCGATGGAGGAACCGTACTCGCCTGTACAAACGGCGGTCTCGCCATGATAAAGGATAAATGGGTGATCCGGACCATAGATGGCGGAGAATCCGTAAAGAATACCGTTTTCCTGACCGCGGAGCAGGGTTCGGATGCCTCCATCTACATAGGGACGGACGGTGACGGCTTATATGTTGTGGACGGCCCGAAGGTCTTAAGGCTCGGACGTGATGACGGTCTTACCAGCGATGTCATAATGAGGATCATAAGGGATAAGAAAAATGACGTTCTCTGGCTTGTCACCTCCAATTCCATAGAGTACCTGAAGGACGGTGTCATAAAGAATGTATCATCCTTCCCGTTTAACAATAATTATGACCTCTATTTTAACGGCTCCGATGAGATGTGGATAATATCCTCCTTTGGTATTTTCTCGGTAAAAACAGAGGAAATGCTCAAAAATGAGGTGTCGGACTACCGTCTCTATACCTTTGAAAACGGCCTTACCAATACTCCCACCTCACTTTCCACCAGTGCTCTTTCGGATGACGGTTACCTCTATATCTCCGGAAGGACAGGGGTATGCAGGGTAAATATCGACCGCTTCACCGGAAACAATGTCCCAATAAAGGCCGACATCAGCTCTGTTTACTGTGATGATCTGGAGATCAGGCCGGACAGCCACGGAACCTTCTTTATCCCTTCAAATACCGGGAGGATAAGGATCACTGCATCCGTACTTGACTATTCTCTCCTTAATCCCGAGGTACGGCTCTATATGGAGGGACAGGAGGATCAGGGGATAAGCGTTCTCAGAAGTGACCTTCAGCCTCTTGAATACACAGGGCTTTCCTTCGGAAACTATGACCTTCATCTCAGGGTCATGGACAATTCGGGAAGGACCGAGCTCTATGACAGGGTATTTCACATAGTGAAGGAACCGAAGATACTGGAAATGCCGGTTATCCGCTTTGCGATCCTCCTTATCGTGGTCCTGATCTCCGGCTTTATCGTATGGCGGGTCCTGAACAGCACCGTCATCCGGAGACAGTATGATGAGATAAGGCAGGCAAGGGATGAGGCGGAAAGAGCCAATACCGCAAAGAGCAGATTCCTTGCAAATATGTCCCATGAGATAAGGACCCCGATAAACACGATCATGGGAATGAATGAAATGGTAATGAGGGAGGACCCTTCCGGGGTTCCGAAGCCCTACTTTATGTCCATGATGAATTATGCCTTTGACATAAGAAATGCTTCGGAGTCACTGTTATCGCTTATAAATGACCTCCTTGATATGTCAAAGATAGAGTCCGGAAAGATGCATCTCGTGCTGCAGGAATATGACACGGTGGAAATGCTGAGATCCGTGGTCTCCATGATAAGGGTCAGGAGCACAGAAAAGGAGCTTACCTTTGATGTGGTGGTTGACGAGGTCCTTCCGAAAAGACTGTACGGCGATCAGGGAAAGATAAAGCAGATAGTTCTGAACCTCCTTACCAATGCGGTCAAATACACGGATACAGGCGGCTTCGCCCTCTTTGTCTCCATGGACGAAAGGGAGAATGATGAATGTAAGCTCAGGTTTTCCGTAAAGGATACGGGCATAGGCGTTAAAGAGGAGGATATGGAAAAGCTCTTCACCGCCTATGAAAGGCTGGACGAGGAAAAGAACAGCGGCATACAGGGAACAGGACTGGGTCTTGATATCTCGAGGAGATTTGCGGAGCTTATGGGCGGAACCCTGAAGGTCGAGAGTGAATACGGTAAGGGCTCCGAATTTATCCTGACCCTTTCACAGAAAATAGTCGACAGGACCCCTGTTGGAGTATTCCTGGAGCATGATGAGACAAATGCGGGCGGTCCCTATGTTCCGCAGTTCGTGGCACCGGACGCTGATATACTCGTCGTGGACGATAACCCGATGAATCTCTCTGTTATCAAGGGGCTCCTTAAGGGCACCAAGGTATTTGTGTCCACTGCGTCAAGCGGTGAGGAGTGTCTTGAAAAGATCAGGGATACGGCCTTCAATGTGGTGCTCCTGGACCACATGATGCCGGGAATGGACGGAGTCGAGACTCTGGCAGCGATCCGTACGGACTATCCGGAGCTTCCCGTATATGCCCTTACGGCAAACTCCGCTGCGGGTGAGGAGTTCTACAGATCCAAGGGCTTTAACGGCTATCTCTCGAAGCCCATAGACAGCCTCACCCTTGAAAAGACCATAATGAAGCATCTTCCCGAGGAAATGATGGAAAAGCCCGCTGCCGCGGAGGAGGTTGCAGAGCTTACCGAGATCCCTCCCGACATGCAGTGGATCTATGAAACAGAGGGCATAACGGTTCCGGAGGGTATCAAAAATTCCGGAGGAATATCAAACTACATATTCTCACTGAACCTCTTTCTTGATACAATTGACGGGAATGTCAAGGTCATCAGGGACTCCTATGAGAGCGGCAATATAAGGCTTTATACCATAAAGGTCCATGCACTGAAGAGCTCTGCAAGGATAATCGGTGCGATGGAGCTTTCAAAGCTTGCAGAAGAGCTGGAGGATGCAGGAAACAGGGAGGATATCGCCTTTATTGACGAAAAAACCGGCATACTCCTGTCGGATTATGAGGACTTTAAGGAAAAGCTCATAAGACTTCAGAACAGTGACGCAGACGGGGAAAAGGAAGCGATCCCTGAGGAGGAGCTTAAGGAAGCTTATTCCGCCCTCTCCGATGTGATCCCCCAGATGGATTATGATTCGGTGGAGATGATACTTGAACAGCTTTCCGGATATGCACTTCCAGAGCAGGATGCGCTTTTGGTAAGGGAGCTCACAAAGAAAATGAAGCTTTTTGACTGGGACGGAATGGAAGAGCTTATGAAGGAAGCCGGACTTTCTTCCTGAAGGATATGGGATATATAGGGAACGGAGGAAAAAATGTCTGAAAACAGTATGATTTTTATAGGTGAAAAGGAGACCTTTATAGCCCGCGTCCTTATACGGAAGGTGCAGGATGCCGGCATAGAATGCAGCTTTGTTATAAACAGGATAAATATCATAAATGAATTTCTGGAACATGTTTCCCTCGTAACGCTTTTTATGGACGAAGGGGAAAGACCCGATGAGGAGGTTCTTCACTTCCTGACCGATGCCCTGGACGAAAAGGGGCTTAAGATGATACTGGTGGGTGAAAGGCATGATGTGGAGCACACCCTGGACCGGGTTCCCGGGGACCTTATATACAAGACCTTTTCAAGACCCGTTGACAATACGGAATTCGTAAATTCCATAACGGATTATTTCAACAGGGCAAATGCCGGTGAATTCAAAAAGAGCATCCTGGTGGTGGATGATGATCCGCAGTATCTCACGATGGTAAGGGAATGGCTGAAGACAAGCTACAAGGTCTCCATGGTAAATTCGGGTCTTCAGGCAATAAAGTGGCTTGGAAAGAACGAGGTGGATCTTATCCTTCTGGATCATGAAATGCCTGTCACGAGCGGTCCCCAGGTTCTTGAAATGCTTAGGAGCGATCCCGAAACCAGCTCGATTCCGGTCATGTTCCTTACGGGGAAGAGGGACAAGCAGAGCGTCATGAAGGTCGTGGCGCTGAAGCCCGAGGGATATTTCCTTAAGGGCATCCGGAAGGACGAATTACTTGAGAAGCTGGAGGAATTCTTTATCCTGCATAAAAAATTATGATCGATCTTATTAGAGACCATCAACTTAATATCATGCTCCTTCTCTGCGGCTCCTGCGGAATACTGATCTTTTTGCTCTTCAACACACGTTTTCTCTCCGGAAGCAGGAAAAGGATACTGATATTTATGGAGTCCGCTGCGCTGTTACTCCTCTGGTTTGACAGACTGGCGTACATATATTCCGGCCACAAAAGCCTTGAAGCCTATATAATGGTCAGGGTCAGTAACTTTTTTGTATTCTTTCTGACCTCCGCCGCCGTCTTCGGCTTCAATATGTATATTTCCGACTGGCTGAAATCCGGGGGAGGACTTACCGCACTTCCAAAGAGACTGTTTTTTACCGGAGCCTTCTCTCTCCTTGGCATGGTTCTTGCGCTTATCTCGTCCTTCTCCGGATTATATTACTATTTCGACGAAGCAAACCGCTACCACCGGGGACAGGGTTTTCTCATTGCCTATATAATCCCGGTCCTCTGCCCCCTGATACAATATACCGTTATCAGACAATACCGGAGGATATTCAGTAAGCTTATCTATATTTCCATGCTCCTCTATATCTATATTCCGATTATATGCGGGATCACCCAGATATTTACCTACGGTATATCCCTGGTAAATATTTCCCTTGCTGTCGTATCCCTGTCAATGTATGTCTGCATGTATATGGATCTCAATAATACGGTTAAGCACGCCTATGATATCGAGATACGGAATATGCAGGGTGAGCAGGAAAGGATGGAGAGGCTTTTTGACCAGACTGCCACCGCCTTTGTTTCCGCGGTGGAGAAAAAGGATGATTTTACCAAGGGCAATTCCCTTAAGATCGCCGAATATGCGAAAAAGATCGCACTCCTTGCAGGAAAGGATGAGGACGCCGCCGAGGAGGTATACTACGCTGCATTACTTCATGACGTAGGGATGATAGGTGTACCGGATAAGGTAATAAAAAACGAGGCTGATCCGGATAAATGGGATTACGAGGCCATGCGGAAAAAACCCATCATAGGAGAGGAGATCCTTTCAAGCATCACGGAATATCCTTACCTCAGCGTAGGTGCACACCATAGCCACGAGAGATATAACGGTACCGGCTATCCCGACGGCCTTAAAGGGGAAGAGATCCCTGAAATCGCAAGGATCATCGCGGTGGCGGATGCCTTTGTCACCATGACAACAAAGAAAAGATACCGTGATGCAAGACCCCGCTTTATGGCAAGGGAGGCCTTTATAAGGGGAGCCGGTGAGGAATTCGATCCGAAATTCGCGGAGATCATGATAAATATCATCGATACCGAAACCGTGAATGAGGATCCGGAAAATGCCCAGAAGCCCGAAAAGACCATAAGCTGCAGGGATTACAGGGAAAACATCACTCTGGGAATCCCCGTTGAGAGCGAATGGAGAAATATAAGCTTTGACTGCGAATATCCGCCGGATCGTGACCCCGAATTCTCTGCACCGTCAATAGTTTTATTTGATTCCTTTGACAGAAGGACCCACAGCAACAAAAAATCCATCGACGCCAATCATTATCTGGAATATGGGGAAATATGGTTTGATAAATACAGTATAACGACCGCCGCCAGAAAGATCGTGGAAAAGAGCCTTAATGATGACATTCCTCAGGGCGGGGAAGAGGACGAGCATTATGAGATCCTTGCCGGCCGCTTCGAGGATCACCTGAAGCTCATTATGAGATCTCCCTCTTATACAAAGGAGGTGTCGGTCTCTCTTCCGAGCGTTTCAAAATCAGCCTACATCGGGCTTACCGGTGAGAACTGTACATTAACCGATATCTCCGTAAGCCTTACGGGTGAAACGGTTAAGGAAGGTGACATTGAAAGGATATCCGATCCCTTAAACTATATCGATCACCTTGAATCCGATATAGCGAATATCCAGGTAGACAGGACCCGTTCCGCACACACAAAGGGGATCGAGATCGGAAGGAGGCTCCGTATTGCCTTCCACAGTATGAGCCTTCCCGGTGCAGACCTCGTATGGCACTGCCCCTATGTCATTATCTTCTATTCGGAGGACGGAACGGTGGACGGACCCGGATACCGCATGTACAACATGATAAAGCTGAACGGTGAGGATGAGGGTGAAACGGAATACGCCCATAACAGCTTTTCCATGAAAAAGCTTTCGGATTTCCCCGGCTGGAATGAGTGGAAAAGGCTTAACAGGGAAGGCCTTGAATGTGTCCTTTATCTCGAAAGGCATGGAAATGAGATCCGTTTCAAAACAGAAAATCTGGGCATAAGTATAGAGAATAAGACCATGGTAAGCGATGCACCTCCGCTTGTTTACGTATCTCTGACCGGAGACCAGGTTGCGCTTACGGATATCAGGATAGAATAGGATCTAATTTTATTTCACCGCTTTATAAAGAATCGCATTCATTATGGCAGCTGCAACGCTGCTGCCTCCCTTATTTCCCCTTGACGCGATATGGGGGATATCGCTCTTAATTATGAGCTCCTTCGCCTCCCTGACATTTACAAAGCCCACGGGAACAGCTATTACAAGCTCCGGCTTAAGTCTCCCCTCCTCCGCCATTTTCCGGATATTTATAAGGGCGGTGGGAGCGTTTCCTATGGCAAAGATAAGCTTTTTATCAAGGGCCGCCGCTCTCTCCATGCTGACCCACGCACGGGTTATCTTCCTTTCCTCAGCTTCTCCGGCAACATCGCTATCTCCCATAAAGCAGTGTATTCTGCAATTAAGAACCGATAGAGCCTTCTTATTTATGCCGGAGTAAGCCATCATTGTATCCGTGACTACTGCCGCCTTTTCCTTAAGTGCCTTAACAGCCCTTTCAACAGCCCCCTCGGAAAAAACAAGGCTTTCAGCGTAGTCAAAGTCCGCGGTTGTGTGGATCACCCTCTTTACTATATCCCTTGTATCTTCGGGAAAGCTCATCCCCGAAAGCCCTTCTTCTATTAT
>JAFTEC010000093.1 GCA_017453865.1 Lachnospiraceae bacterium | reverse complement strand
CTCTGCGAAGGGAATCCATATACAGTTCAAGAGATCCTGTCCAACGCTCCTCCCAAGTGAGCAACTCAATATCGCAAGCATTAAGCGGATGCAACGATTCCCTCCGCTATGTTAATGGAGGAAAAAAGCGTGAATAGTAACAAATGACTGAAATTTACGAAGTATGCCGGAAAGATACGATTGAAAAAATACCCATAATTTGGTATTCTGAATGAGTCGGAAGGGTTATGCAGACTATAAGGCGGGGGCCGGAAAGCAGGGATAATGTTCGGAAGAAGAAAAGAGAAGGACGATATAGGAAAACAGAACAGCGGAAAGTATTTTTCTTTTTACAAGGTGATCGGTTCTATGATCGAGGTGATCGGTTTTGATACCAGGAACCTTCTCTGGATAGCGAAGAAAAACGAGGAGGCCTTCGAAAAGCTGGTGGCAAAGAACCAGATGGCAGCGGATACCTCGGAGCGAAATCTCCAGTGTGTGGGAAAGGCAGAGAATGCTGTGGGAATGGTGAGTGAGAGCAGCCAGCAGATCAACTCCAGGATCTCCATGGTAGAGGCAGAGGCTGACCATACCCTGGAACAGGTGACCATTGGCCAGAATACAGTCCAGGAGACCTACAATCTCTTAAAGGATGTTGAAAATACCTTCCAGAAGACCAGAAGCATAAATGAGGAGCTTTTCAACTCCTCGAGGGAGATCCAGAAAAATATCCAGTATATACAGTCGATCTCATCACAGATCAATCTCCTTGCGCTGAATGCCAGCATTGAAGCCGCAAGAGCCGGAGAGCACGGAAGAGGCTTCGCGGTCGTAGCCGAGGAGGTCGGAAAGCTGGCAAAGGAAACCGCGGTTTTTGTGGATGACGTTGACAAGATAATAAGAGTCCTCGAGGATACCACGGCACAGGCAAATACATCCATAGAGGAATCCTCGGCATCCATCGAAGAGCTTCACAAGATGATGAAGAATACCGTAAAGGTCCTGGACGGCTCACAGAATTCCATGAGTGTCATAAAGGACAATATAAATGAGCTTACACAGCTTACAGAGGAAAGTGTCTCTGCCTCGGGAGAGATGAAGAACGCTTTGGATGAGCTTGTTACCGGTATAAAGGAAAGCAATACGGAAGCCCGGGAATCCATTTCTCTGATAGAGCAGCATAAGCAGAAAACCTCCGATCTTCTTGATTACTGTGACGATCTGAATGACACCTGTGACAGTATGCAGCTGGAGATGTCAAAGGCAAAGGCGGATGACGAGGTGATCATCGGTATAAATCCCTTTACCGCCCCTGCGGATATCAAGAATATGTACGCGCCAATACTTGAACGGATCTTTGCGACAATAGGGATGAAGACAAGGATCGTTATCTCCAAGGACTACAATTCGCTGGGAAAGAGCATAAAGGACGGCGTTCTCGACGGAGGATGGTTCTCACCCATGGCTTATACGGATGCCTGCAAGGTAACGGAGCTCGAGCCGGTGGCAACCCCGAAGGTAAACGGAAAGGACTTTTATAACGGTTATATAATAACCAGGGCCAATTCAGGTATAAACAGCATAAGTGACCTCCGCGGAAGGGATTTCGGCTATGTTGACAAAGCCAGTGCATCAGGCTATCTGTATGCCGATTACAGTATCAGACAGGCCGGACTCAATCCCGACAGGGATCTCGGAAACATCACCTTTGCGGGAAGTCACGACAATGTTATAAAGGGTGTCCTTGCAGGGGACTTCGCGGCGGGTGCCACCTATAATGAAGCCTATGAAAAGGCTCAGAAGAACGGTGTGGATGTATCAAAGCTAAAGATCATATCAAAGACGGGGAATATCCAGAAGGATGCCATTGCCTTCAGTAAAAGGCTTTCACCGGAGCTTCTTGAAAAGATCAAGAATGCCTTTGTTTCCTTTAATAATTTCTCCGGCTTGAAAACTCCCGTTACGGGCTTTGTTGAGGGCAAGGACTCCAATTACGACCTGATAAGAGAGGTTCAGAACAGCAAATAAATATCTATTCAGAACCCTTCGGGTTCTGAATAGATAACATTTATACCGTATCTCTTCCTTTTTTGATCTTCTGTTGCCAATTTGTTGCCGGAATGCCAATCACTTCCAGGCTATTTCAAGTTTCCTTTTTGACTTCACACAATCTGCCAGATACAGATTGATCAGCGTCTGATAGGGAATGCCTGTTTCCACCGATTGGACGTTTTCTTATTCGTATTCCACCGTGGCGGGGGGCTTCGGTGTGTAGTCGAAGAGAACGCGGTTGATGCCGGGAACCTCGGAGATGATCCTCTGTACCAGGTGATCTATGAGCTTATCGTTCAGGTGCTCAACCGTTACCTCCATAACATCCGTGGTGTTGATGGCGCGGATTATGCAGGGCCAGTCAAAGGTACGCCTGCCGTCTTTGACACCGGTGGACTTAAAATCCGGAACCACTGTAAAGTACTGCCATACCTTGCCCTCCAGACCGTTCTTTGCAAAGTCCTCACGGAGAATGGCGTCAGATTCACGTACAGCCTCAAGACGCTCTCTTGTGATGGCGCCGGGGCAGCGGACTCCAAGTCCGGGACCCGGGAAAGGCTGACGATATACCATGCCTGCAGGAAGACCAAGCCTTTCACCGACTATACGGACCTCGTCCTTGAAAAGGATCCTGACGGGCTCGACAAGCTCAAACTTCATATCCTCGGGGAGTCCGCCTGCATTGTGATGAGCCTTGATACCGGCTTCGCTTTCAAGTATGTCCGGCCAGATGGTTCCCTGAGCCAGAAATTCAATGCTGTCAAGCTTCCGCGCTTCTTCGGCGAATACCTCTATGAATTCTCCGCCTATGATCTTTCGCTTCTCCTCGGGATCCGTGACCCCTGCAAGCTTATCAAGGAATCTGTCTGTGGCATCAACATATATAAGATTAGCCTTCATCCTGTTACGGAATACTTCTATGACCTGCTCGGGCTCGCCCTTACGGAGAAGACCGTGATTTACGTGAACACAGGTGAGCCTGTCTCCGATGGCCTTGATGAGCAGGGCAGCAACAACGGAAGAATCGACGCCTCCCGATAAAGCCAGTAATACCTTTTTGTCGCCTATCTGTTCACGAAGTGCCTTTAGCTGCTCCTCTATATAGGAATCCGCCAGTTCCGCCGTGGTGATCCGGACCATATCGTCCGGTCTTCTGTCATTCATTCTGATCCCTCCTTGATGGTTTTTCCATCACAATAGAATATTTTGATCTTTCAGTCAACGGGGGAGACAGGAGAAGCGCTGCCGTTGACTCCCGGTATATAATAAAGAGTGTCATTGTCAGGAAAACTGCTATAATGTAAATCACAGAAAGGCGGGGTGATTATGCATAGTCTGGTAAAGGATGGTTTATTAAAGATCTTTCCCGAGGGAAGGATAGATTCAAATAATGCCGACGCAGTGGAAAAGGAGATCTTCGGTATCATAGAAGAGAATCCGGACTGCACAGTGACCTTTGATTTCAGGAATCTCTCATATATCTCCAGCGCGGGCCTGAGGGTATTATTAAAGGTCAGGAAAAGGAAGAAGGCTGAGATAGAGATCACAAACGTGTCGGATGACGTGTTCGAGATTTTTTCGGTCACCGGCTTTACATACAATTTCAAGATAACCAGAAAGATGCGGACCATCTTTCTGGATCGGATGGATCTCGAGATCAAAAGTATTAACGGAGGGATCTATCCGCAAAATGACGACAGCATGGTGAAGATCTTCAATAAGGGGGTTTCCATAAATGAGATCCGGAAGGAAAGGGACACAGCCCAGGATGCCATGCTTGAAGGTGTTCCCACACTTATACCCTATGATGTGGTCATGGTTGGAGATACATACGGGATCATCTATGAGGCCGCAGGGAGCACGACCCTGGCTGCTGCCATAAAGAAGGAGCCTGAAAGGCTTCCGGAATACGCGGAAAGATTTGCTGACTTTCTGCATGAGCTTCATTCCATAGAGGTGGAGGGTTTTCCGGATATCAAGGACAGGTACAGGGAATGGCTGGAGATTGCCGGAGACAGGATGACGGAGAGTGACCGCTACAATATTTCCGCGCTGCTGGATGGGATTCCGGACAGCAAGACCTTCATACATGGAAATATCAACCCCTCCAATGTGATAGTGAACGGGGATGAGATGCTGCTCATGGATATGTCGGGCGCAGCCCACGGACACGCCATCTTCGATCTTCAGGCCCTTTATGCCTCCCTTGTGGAGATGGAGAAGGAAAAACCCATGTACTGCAGCAGCACTTTCAGAATGAGCTATGAAAGCTGTCTTAAGTTCTGGGAGATCTTTTTCAATGCCTATATGAAGGGCAGAAAGGAAGAGGACGTTAAAAAAATGAAGCTGCTGCTTCAGCGCTACTTTATACTTAAGCAGAAGCTCATCATGCTTATCGAGGCTTAGCCCTTACGAAATCTTATAATGGATAAAATGCAGGAATTAAAAGGACCTCCGGCGCTGGAGCATCTCGCCGGTATATACCAACAGCTGTATATCGCTCCGGGACCTGAGGGACCGGAAAAGTATGCCGATGTGATGATGCGGGGACAGGAGATCAGGGACGGTAATCTGTCCCATTTCTCACGGGACGAAAGGGACCGCCTGGAATATGAGGATACTCCCGAGGGAAAGGTTCCGATTATCACTCTGCATAAAAGAGCGGATTTTATAACCTTTATGAGGATCATGGCAAACCGCTGCAGGACCGTTGACATACCGGATATCCAGGGAGCCTCGATCATAAGCGGAGTCATTAACTGGGCAAGGATCCGTTCCCATAAGAAAAGCTTTTTTGCGGATGAAAAAAGAAAGGGAAATCCCGACCCTGACTGGGATGCGGAGTTTTCCCGTTTTACGGCGGACAAGGCAAATTTCAAGGATACGCTTATCGTTATAACCTCCGGACCTTACAGTGGTGTCGAAACCGGAAGGATCAATAAGTATCTGGAGGGATCAGACTTAAGAGAAGCTCCTCTTTCCGAAAAGGAGTGGCTTTCTCTTTCCGATACCATAAGAAGATATCATGAATGTACCCACTATATCTGCCGAAAAAGATATCCCGAAAAAAAGGATGCGGTGCTGGACGAGCTCACAGCAGATGCGGTGGGAATTTACGCGGCCTTCGGGAAATACGATCCGGAGCTTGAAAAGCTCTTTCTCGGTATAGAGGGAGAGAAATATGCGGGCGGAAGACTTGAAAACTATGTTGAAGAAGCGGAAAACGGGGACAGGCAGGAGACCCTGGACCGTTTGTCATTAAAGATATCCGGGATACTTGAGGGCTTTGATGAGATCCTGTCCGGTAGGGAAATACCGCCCTATGAAGCAGCCTGTATCCTGGAAGAAAGCATGGAGGTATGAGTATCAGCATGAAATACGATTTTGATAAGATAATAGACCGGAGGGGTAAGGACGCCACAGCTATTGACGGCATAGGGAAAAAGGTATGGGGAGTGTCACCGGACAGTGCGAAGAGCGGTTTCAGCGAGATCCCCATGTGGGTCGCCGATATGAATTTTGAGACAAGCCCGTCCATCACAAGAGCGCTGGAAGAAAGGATCCGGCATCCCCTGTACGGCTACTTCCTTCCTTCAGAGAGATATTATGACAGCATCATCCGCTGGCAGACACGCCTGCATGGCTATGAGGGACTCACTCCGGAGGTCATAGGCTACGAAAACGGTGTTCATGGCTGTATCATGACAAGCATTGCCACCCTGACGGAGCCCGGTGAAGCCGTATTTCTTCACAGTCCGGCCTATCTCGGGTTCCTCGCGGACCTTAAAAGCAGCGGACGTGAAGCAGTTGTAAGTCCCCTAAAAAAGGATGAAAACGGAGTCTGGAGAATGGACTTCGAGGATATGGAGAAAAAGCTGAAGTCTCATAATATCCGACTGGCGATATTCTGTTCACCCCATAATCCCAGCGGAAGGGTATGGGAAAGATGGGAGCTTGACCGCGCCATGGAACTCTTCAGGGATAATGACTGCACCGTGATCAGTGATGAGATCTGGTCGGATATCGTTTTCGAGGGTAAAAAGCACATCCCCACCTCTATGGTCAGCGAGGATGCGAAAAACAGGACCATAAGCCTTTACGCGCCGTCAAAGACCTTTAATCTCGCAGGACTTATCGGCAGCTACCATATCATCTTCAATCCGCTTCTGAGAGAAAGGATACGCCGGCACGGGGAAAGGACCCAGTATAATGAGATGAATGTACTCTCCATGCACGCTCTTATCGGCGCATACGAGGATGAGGGATATGAGTGGCTTGGGGAGCTCCTGAAGGTGCTTGAAAGAAACTGCCGCTATGCCGTAAATTATATCAATGAGAATTTTGAGGGCTGCAGCGTTTCCATGCCGGAAGCTACCTATATGCTCTTCATGGACTGCAGCGGCTTCCTTAAAGAAAGGGGCATTACTCTTGATGACCTTCTGAAGGCAGGCTGGGATATCGGGGTCAAATATCAGGACGGCCGCGCATTTGCCTGGCAGGATGCTGTCAGGATAAATGCGGCTCTTCCGGAAAGCCTGCTGAAGGAGGCTTTTGACAGGCTTTCAAAATACGTTTTCTCTTAGTATTTCCGTTCGTGTGCCGCCGGCAATGTGTGTGCCGGCGGTACACGATGTCACTCAGTCTGAAAGGGAATCTTATGAACGGTTTCTTAAGGATGCTATGTGACTGCGGGCATTTTCCCACGCATCCTCAAAGCTCCTCCTGAAGAGTACCACAGGGCTGTAATCCTCATATTCATCGGGAGTTATCCCGTTTATACAGAATGCCTTCTTAAAGGTGGGGATCTTTTCCGTAAGCTCGTCGATGATATCCTGATCGACAGGATTGAAGAACCTTGAAACAACGGGAGGGTTCTCATCGATCAGCTTGTCGGCGGTTCCTTTCCAGTTGATGGTTATTACACAGTCGCCACCCACCATCTCTGTGAAGTGGTGGAGACCTCTGGCTCCGCCGCTGATCCAGCCGGCTTTATATCCCCTCTTTTTTATGATCTCATAGCACTTCTTCGCAACAGCCAGGCCGCCGAGCCATAGCTTATCAGAGGAAATATCTATATTCTGCTCCTTCACTTCGTTTGCCACACATTCGTCAAAGATCCCGGTGATAAGGCTGAAGTAGAGCGGAGCAGGATTGATCATGTTCTTTGTGGTCTTTTCGTAGAGCTCACAGACATCCAGAACCTGGCGTATAGCCATACACTCGGTGGCATTGATCGGAACATTCTGCCTGATCAGTTCCTCGATAGCTGCAAGGCCGTCGGGAACCGCTGGGATCTTGCACATCATGTTTTCGCCGCCTTCCCTGTTAAAGTGGGCATAGTCGATGATGGCTTCCTTCTTTTCATTGAAGGGATCGCCCTGGATTGACACATAGCCCTGCTTTCCGCAGGACCTTTCAAACAGTGGATGAAAGACCCTTGCAACACCTCCGATAAGCTCACGCTGGAGGGCTACAAGAGCCATATTGTCGTCGTCTTCGTTCTTGATGATGTTTGAAATGATCCCATCAACATAGTCCTTTTCCTCTTCGTTTGTGATCATCTTCCAGGTGTAGGCGGGGTTCTGGGTGCAGCCGACTGCACCGTGGTCGATCGCGAGCTGAGCCTGCTTTCTTGTTACGTTGTTGATCCAGAAGCGGGTAGGGGTCTGTTCGTGAACTCTCTCAAAATACGTGTTTCCCATGATCTTTCCTTTCTGCATTACGCGATGAAAATTGCTACATACTCCTTAATTATCCAACCTTCTTTATAACATCCTACATTAAACATCCTACATTTGAACTCAGAGACATTATAGTTTTATATACTTTGCATGTCAAGGAGCAGAAAAGAGGCTACTCTTTTTTTCTTTCCCTGTATTTTTTTATCAGGTCGGGAACCGAGATCACAAAGAATGCTGCCACGATGATAAAGAGAATGACCGTAGAAGGATTAAGCGCTACAAAGCCTGAAAAATAAGAGACTGCGAACATCACAAGAACCACGAGGGCGCCAAGGGTCCAGAGGAGAGAGGACGTGAATTCTTTCCCGGCTCTCCTTTGCCGGCCGACGGGGCTCCGGTCATTTTCAAGCTGCATTTTTTTCCAGATGTTCATATGGACATCATAAGCATAGATTACAAAAGTATCAAGCAGAGGGATGGCTGCTGTAATGCGCAATACTTCAAGGTCTTTGTGGAATATGCACAAAAATTACGGGCCAAAACCGTGATAATAGAGTATTTACTTCAAGGAAAAAATTCTATACATTAAACGTAGGATGTTAAACGTAGGATGTTAAAA
Source organism: Lachnospiraceae bacterium (assembly GCA_017453865.1). GTDB lineage: Bacteria > Bacillota > Clostridia > Lachnospirales > Lachnospiraceae > NK4A144. The sequence continues at coordinate 9,086 of JAFTEC010000093.1, read as the reverse complement.
GGAGACTAAAAATGAAGGTCGGTTTGATCTACACCAGCACGACACCTGAGCTTATTGGGCTGGTAGAAAGAGAAGTAAAGAAACAGCTGGGCGATGAGGTGGAGCTCTTCAGCCTGCAGGATCCGTCCATACTCGGAGATACAAGGGAAGCGGGCTATGTGACAGCTCCTGCGGCGGCCAGGCTCGTCGGCATGTATATGAAGGCTGTTGAGGAAGGATGTGATGCCATGCTGAATCTTTGCTCCTCGGTCGGTGAGGTTGCAGATGCGGCACAGGATATCGCGGCTTATGTCGGAGTTCCTATTGTTCGTGTGGACGAGGAGATGTGCAGGGAGGCCGTAAGAAAGGGACAGAGGATCGGAATTATGGCTACTCTTCCGACCACCCTTGAGCCCACGAGGAATACGATAAAGCGCGTGAGCCGCGAATGCGGAAAGCATGTAGAGCTGGTGGACTGTCTGGTGGAAGGAGCCTTCGGCCTGGATCAGGAGCAGTTTAAAAAGAAGATGGCCGAATCCGCCGCGACAATAGCCGGTTCGGTGGACGTTATAGTGTTTGCCCAGGGCAGCATGGCTTACTGCGAGGAGTATATAGCGGATAAGTATGGGAAGGTGGTGGTATCCAGCCCCCGCTTCGGAGCTTTAGAGCTGAAGAAGGCTCTTATCAGAAAGGGAACGATAAACGGTTAAGTTGCACTTTAGGACGAATTCTATAAATTCTATAAAATCTATAAAAAAAGAGAGGAAAAAAACATGAAAAAGAAGATCGTTTCAGTGTTACTCGGAACAGTCATGGTACTTTCCATGACAGCCTGCGGCGTAGCCAGTACTGCTCCCGCTCCGGCAGCAGATGCAGCAGCTCCCGCAGCAGAAGCGGCTCCGGCGGCGGAGGAGGCTCCGGCGGCAGAGGAGGCTCCGGCGGCAGAGGAGGCTCCGGTGGCGGAGGAGGCTTCAACAGGCGGTAGCAGCGCAGATGCAGCTTTAGTATTAAAGATCGGTATCTCCACAAACGAGGACGATCCCAGAGCAATAGCCGCAAAGCAGTTCGCGGATGAGATCTATGAGAAGACGGGTGGAGCGGTAGGAGCAGAGGTTTATCCCTCCGGGCAGCTCGGAGGAGATGCGGATCTTATCAATTCAATTGCCATTGATTCAGGTACTGCCGATATCATTATCACCGATGCCTCCAATTTTGCAACCTATGAACCCCGAATGGGTATCTCGGCCCTGCCCTTCCAGTTTGAGGATTTCGAGACAGCCTGGAAATTTATGGACAGCGATATTGAGGCAGAGGCAGAGGAGGGACTTCTTTCACAGAATATGAGAGTTCTTGCTCATTACTGCAACGGCTTCAGATGTGTAACGAACAGCAAGGGACCGGTTAATACTCCGGATGATATGAAGGGAATGCTTATCCGCACACCCGAGAATCCCGTCATTATGGCTACAATGCAGGCTCTTGGTGCGAATCCCCAGCCTCTTGCATTTAATGAATTATATCAGGCTCTTCAGCAGGGTACATACGATGCACAGGAAAACCCGATACCTGTTATATATAACAACAACCTGTACGAGGTACAGAAGTATCTGTCGGTTACAAATCACATCTACTCCGGAATGTGCTTTACCATTGCCGAAAGTACCTGGCAGAAGCTTGATGCCGATCAGCAGGCTATCGTTGCCGAGGCGGCAAAGAATTCCGCGGAAGCAGACAGAAAGCTGAATAAAGAGCAGACTGACAGCCTTGTATCAGACCTTAAGGAGGCTGGCATGGAGATCAATAACCCTGAGCTTGCCCCCTTCGCAGAGGCAACAGCCTCCGTTCTTACGGACAACGCAGAGACATATGGTGATCTTCTTGACAAGCTTAGTGAGTGGAAAAAGTCAAACTGAGTACGGGGCAGCTGAAGATATTGCTTAGGAAATAAGCAGCAGATGCTGGGAGGATCGGGTTTCTCGGTTCTCCCAGTAATCAATTGAGGGTTAGGGAAAGGATGGCTATGAAAAACATTCAGGCATGGGCGGATAAGGCATCTGTTTTCATCTCGTCACTGATGATAGGCGTAATGATGTTTATCCTGGTTTTTAATATAATCATGCGTTTCATACCCGGGATAGGAGGAGTCCGCTGGTACATGGAGTCCAGTCAATATCTTAATGTCTGGGCTATGCTCCTTGTGGGTATACAGATCACCGTAAGGGGAACGCATTTAAGAGTTGAGGTCATAGATTCGCTTGTTAAGAAATCGGAGACGGGTCGGAAGGTAATTAAAGTATTGAATAATCTTTTCATTCTGTTATTCTACATTATTGCTGCCCGTGCCAGCTTTGAGTTTGCCATAAAGGCAAAGCAGGCGGTTTCCACGATGCCGGGCTTCACTATGGGGCAGGTCTATATGATGATGCCTGTGGCCTTTGGATTGAGTGCACTGGCTGTGATCGTCGAGCTTATCGTATTTTTCAGTGATTTCGGAAATAAAGAGCAGGCAAAGGAGGGTAAGTAGATTATGATAGCGTGGTTATTGATATCGTTTTTCGCGCTGCTTATTATAGGAGTGCCTATAGCCATGTCACTTGGCCTGGCTTCCATGGGAGGTGTGCTGCTGCTGCATGCTTCGAATCCCGTGACCATCGCTCAGAGAATGTTTGAGGGGATGAACAGCTTCGCGTTGCTGGCTATCCCTTTATACACCTTTGCCGGCTTTACGATGAGCAAGGGCGGGGTTTCAAAGAGGATAATGGATTTCTGCTACTCGATAGTAGGACATATCTACGGGGGCCTTGCACATGTAAATGTGCTTTCTTCGATGATATTTGCAGGTATATCGGGTTCGGCTGTTGCCGATACCGCCGGTGTTTCGGGTATGTTCATGCCGGAGATGATCCGTAAGGGGTATTCAAAGAAGCTTACCGTTGCAGTTACGGCGATCTCCTCAACCATAGGGATCATCATTCCGCCCTCGATACCGATGGTGGTCATAGCCGGTATCTGCGGTATATCAACAGGAAAGCTCTTTCTCGGGGGGATAATACCCGGTATAATGTGCGGTCTTGCACAAATGGTGGTTGCATATTTTATCGCAAAAAGGGATAATGTACAGAAGGAAGAGGGCAAATTTGATATAAGGGAGGTTGGTAAGGGGTTCTGGCACAGTCTTCCGGCTCTGCTTATGCCGATCATCATAGTCGGGACCATAACCACCGGAATAGTAAGCCCTACAGAGGCCGGAGCCATTGCGGTTGTCTATGGGCTTTTTGCCGGAGGGATCATCTATAAAGAGCTTAACTGGAATGATATAAAGTTTGCCTTTGTGGAGACTGTTAAGACCAGCGGGAAGATCTTCGTGGTCATCGGAGCTGCAAAGCTTTACACAGTGCTTCTTACCACGGCCGGCTTCGACAAATGGGTGGCGGATAAAATGCTGGGATTTACGAGAAATCCCAATATCATCATTATTATGATACTTCTGATCTTTTTTGTCGTTACGATGTTCATGGAGTCTATAGCTACCCTGACGCTCTTCATGCCCATACTTTACCCTATAGCCACCGGAGTCGGCATAGATCCCATAGTACTAAGCGTACTTATTACCGTTGTTATCGGCATAGGCTTGGTAACTCCACCTGTGGGCATGTGTATCTATGTGGCTTGTGATCTGCAGGATATCAGCGTCGGGGAGGTTTTTCCGACCCTTATGCCGTTTATTGGAGCAACGTTTGTATGCATCGGATTGATGATAGCTTGTCCACAGCTTATAATGCTGCCTACGTATCTGATGAAATAGCGGGGAGGCGACTTGATGTCTGATAAAAAGAAGTCCGTTGTGGAGCGGATAATCGATGATGTTATCACTGATATCATTGAGGGCAGGTTCCTACCCGGAGACCAGATACCGACTGAGATGGAGCTGTGCAAAAACTACGGAGTCGGGCGTAATTCTGTACGGGAAGCCATCAAGCAGCTGCAGGCCTATGGTGTAGTTTACATAAAACGAGCGGATGGCACCTTTGTCAGCGAGGAATACAACCACAAGATGCTGGATCCGCTGCTTTACAGTATTATCCTGAAGAAGAACAGCTGGAAGGATTTCGTAGAGCTGCGTTCGGTGATCGATATCGGAACCCTGCATGTGCTGATCAATAAGGAGGGAATCGATAAGCTTTTTCCGAAGCTGCATGAGCTTCTCAACATGATGGATGATGAGATCCACAGAAGCTCTCCGTCAGTGGAGCGGATAATGGATATAGATATGCGTTTTCATGAGATGATGGCAAAGGGGACGGGGAATCCCCAGCTTCTGACCATAACCGACTATATCACCCGACTTACGCTGCCCTCCAGGGTAAACGCCGTTCGCGAGGTCATAATAAACGGCGATGAGGACAATTTTATAAAGCTTCACAGACAATGGCTTTCGGTTCTGGAAAATCATGCGGTGGACAGGATAGATCAGACCGTGACCGATCACTATGTATATTGGAAGTAGAATTATGAAAAAAATCATGGTTTCCGTCGCACCGGTTGCGGCAACAGACATGTTAATAAATCCCAGAGCCATAGCCAGGGACGTTTACGAATGCTATAAAAACGGAGCGGCCATGGTTCATCTTCACGTCAGGGATATCCACGGCGCACTGACACCGGATATGTCGCTTTTAAAGGAGACGGTGGATTATATCAGGGAGATGTGCGATATAGTCATCGAGATATCCACCGGGGGCGTTTCAAAGCTTACCATCGAGGAAAGAGTACAGCCCTGCTATGCGGATTACGTGGAGGCAACGAGCCTTAATGTGGGTTCGGTGAATCTGGGTGACGCCGTATACGAAAACCCCATCAGAGATGTCAGATATTGTGTGCAGAAGATAATGGAAAACCGGAAGATCCCTGAGATAGAGGTCTTTGAGCTTGGTATGATAAACACGGTCCGTGAGCTGAATGAGCAGTTTCATTTTGTAAAGCCTATACTCTTTGCTCTTGTTTTCGGGCATGGAGGAGAGATGCCGGCTACGGTTCCGTCTCTTAAGCATATGATAACTGCCCTGCGTGAGAACTTTCCGAATGAGGGAGATACCTTATGGGGCTACACGCAGGCGCACCGGAAGGATTTCGAGATGGTAAAGGTCGCCTTGGACATGGGAGCCGATACGGTGAGGATAGGCTTCGAGGATTCGGACTATTTTTCGCCCGATGTCAGGGTGGATAACAATGCCGTACTTATAGCCGAGGTGTCCGACATAATAAAGTCAAGAGGCATGGTGCCGATGACTCCGGATGAGGCAAGGGAAATGCTGAAGATTCCGAAGCTTCGCAAATCATAAGGAGGGTATTTGGAAATGGTTGATTCATCACAGATCGAGGCTGTTGTTAAGCAGGTGATAGCCGAAATGGGAAAGCTTCCGGGTGACAGCGGGATATCTGCCGCGTCCTTTAATACGCCGGCGGCTTCCTCTTCAGGGGGAGACCGGGGAGTTTTCATGGATGTAAACGAGGCCGTGGATGCTGCCTGGACAGCCCAGAGGGAGTGGGTAAGGTTTAAAATAGAGGAAAGACAGAGAGTGATCGGGGAGATCCGCAGGGTCTCCAGAGCCCATGTCGAGGAATGGGCAGGAAAGGTTCTGGAAGAAACCGGAATGGGCCGGTACGAGGACAAGGTGGAAAAGCATCTGGCTGTTATCAACAAGACTCCGGGACCGGAATGCCTGAATACAGAGGCCATTTCGGGGGATGCGGGTCTCATGCTTGAGGAGTATGCTCCCTTCGGTGTCATATGCTCTATCACTCCCACGACCAATCCTACCGAAACGATAATAAACAATACGATAAGCATGATAGCCGGAGGGAACTCCGTCGTCTATAATGTGCATCCCAGGGCAAAGAGGATTTCGGCCGAATGTGTGCAGATATTAAATGATGCGATAGTAAACGCCGGAGGTCCCGCAAATCTTATTACAATGCTGAAGGATCCGACAATGGATACGGTTGACGAGCTGGCTAAAAATCCGAAGATAAGGCTTATGGCCGGAACCGGAGGAATGGGGATGGTCAACGCTTTATTAAGATGCGGCAAGAAATGTATAGGCGCCGGAGCCGGAAATCCTCCCGTCATTGTGGACGAGACGGCTGACCTTTCTCTTGCGGCAGAGAAGATCTATGAGGGAGCCTCCTTTGACAATAATATCCTGTGCTTTGCAGAGAAGGAGGTTTTTGTAGTGGAGCCCAATTTCGACGGCTTCATGCATCTTATCGGGAAGCAGGGAGCTTACTGCTTAAATGCGCAGGAGACCGCGAAGCTCGTGGATGTATGTCTCCGGAAAATGAAGGACGGAAGCGGGTATGAAGTCAATAAGAGCTGGGTGGGACAGGACGCTGCGAAGATATTGGAGCAGATAGGAGTCCGGGTTTCCGATAAATGCCGCCTTGCTGTCTGCGAGGTCGGGGCAGATCATCCTTTCGTGCAGGTGGAGCAGCTTATGCCGGTACTGCCGGTGGTCAGATGCAGGAGCTTTGAGGAAGCAATGGAATATGCGCTGATCGCCGAGCATGGAAACAGGCATACCTCCTCTATTTTCAGCAGGGATGTAGATCATCTAACACAGTTCGGAAGGCTTATTGAGACCACTATATACGTAAAGAACAGCTGCACAAAGGCCGGAGTGGGCATAGGTGGTGAGGGTCACTGCACGATGACTATAGCCGGACCTACGGGAGAGGGGATAACAAATGCGAAGAGCTTCTGCCGCAGGAGGCGCTGCATGCTGGCAGAGGGTGGTTTGAGGATCGTCTGAAGGCAGAAAACCGGATTAAATAGCGTATTCACGCTTGCCGCACAATATCGGCAGAAAGGGAGATAATGTTACAGGCTATAGGATTTATTGAAACCGTGGGACTTGTTGGAAATATTGATGCGACCGATGCCATGCTCAAGGCGGCGCAGGTAGAGCTCGTAGGCTCCGCCACCATAGGCGCCGGGCTTACCACGGTCATCATCCAGGGCGAGGTCGGAGCCGTCAGGGCTGCCACCGAGGCGGGAGTTCAGGCCGCAACGAGAACCGGAGAGCTTCATGCGGTGCATGTAATACCGAGACCCCATGAGGGCCTTGAGCAGATAATGGTAACAAAGGGAGCGGCTACGGTCCAGCTTCCGAAGAAGGATGCTTCAAAGGGTACGCCGGAGCTCAAGGCACTCGGAATGATAGAGACCTATGGCCTTACGGCGGCTTATGAAGCCGCAGATGCAATGCTTAAGGCCGCAGAGGTTGAAATGGTTGGACAGGAGAGGATCGGTGCAGGCCTTGTGACCGTATTCGTTCATGGCGATGTGGGTGCAGTCAAGGCTGCAACAGAGGCCGGTTCGGCAGCGGCCGGAAAGATCGGCAAGGTTGTGAGCGTTCTGGTTATTCCCCGTCCTCATCCGGGAGTCAGAGAGGTTATGCCTGTATGAAGATAATAGTTGTCGGAAGTATAGAGGCCGGAGTTTCGGCGGCCGGAAAGATTTTGGCTGCCTCACCGGATGCCTCCAACAGCATAAAAGTCTTTGAAAGGGGGAGCTATTATTCCTGTGGGAATTTCGGACTGCCCCATTATCTGACCGAAAGCCTTCAGAGTCTTACGGAGGCTATAAGGGAAAAGGAGGAGCTGCTTAGATCGGAGGGCATAGAGGCCTTTACGGAGCATGAGGTTCTGCGTATAAATACTGCCGGACACACTCTTGAGGTTCGTGACAACAGGGGAGGCAGAAACTTTACAGAGGAATATGACGCTCTGGTGCTTGCAACGGGCTCCCTGGGGATTCTTCCCAGGGTAAGGGGTGCAGACAAGCTCGGCATCCATTTTCTGAAAAATGTTTCCGATCTGGTATTTTTAAAGGAGTTTACACGGACTCCTTATGTAAGGGATATCTGTATATTGGGAAGCGGCTATGCTTCTCTCGAGATAGCAAAGGCATTTAATAAGCTGGGCAGGAATGTACGGATAATAGATGAGTATTCTCATATGCTGCCTGATTTTGATGCCGATGTAAGCTCACTTATCGAGGAGATCATGACCGAAAAGGGTATCGGCTTCAGCGGAGGCAGAACCGTTACGGCCTTTGAAGGAAGGACTTTTATAGAGAAGCTGGTCACATCCCGGGAAAGCTTCGATTGTGACCTTTGCATCGTATCACGGGGCGGTAAGCCGAATACAGCGCTTGCCGGTGAGGCGGGGATAGAGCTTTCGGCATCCGGAGCCATTCTCATAGACGGAGAATTGAAGACTTCCGTCGAAGGTGTATATGCGGTCGGAGACTGTGCCGAAAGAAGAGACGGATTGCTTGGCACGGTATCGCTTCATATAGGGGAGCTTGAGACAGGAAAGACGGGACTCACCGAGGGTCAGGCCAGGAAAGCGGGTCTTCGGGTAAAGAGTGTCACGGCGAAGGCCTATGACAGACCCGGCATCTGTCCCGGCTCCGTAGAGATCACCATAAAGCTGGTTTTTGAAGAGAGGACGGGACGTATACTCGGCGCACAGGCCTGGGGCCGGAAAAACGCCGCTGCCAGGATAAATTCAATCGCGGTCGCTATAGCTGCCGGAATGTGTGTTAAGCAGCTTTCAGAGGTGGATCTTGTATATTCTTCCTCAGCCAGCTCCATTTGGGATCCGATACAGGTGGTGTGCAACGCGGCGAAAAAACAGGTAGCGGGTAAAATGTAATGTAATGTGCCATTACGGGTATTTATGTCCTACTAAAGATCTGTATATCACGGAGGATGTCACATCATACGGACCGGAGAATACCACGCTCTATCCTTCTCTTGTTTCCGGTGAATATATATTCTATGTACACGACTTTTCAAACGGGTATAGTGAGACATCAACCGCAATGGCCGGATCAGGTGCAAAGGTTACGGTATTCCGGGGCGGAGAGCCTGTAAAGACATACGAGATCACTCCCGGAAAATCCGGTACGGTATGGAATGTATTCAGGATGACAATAGAAGGATCGGGCGAACCAGAATTCCAGACGATAAATACATATACGGCAGATCAGATCTACAGTCCGGATTATTCAGGTGATATGTAAGATCTCCGATCGATACCGG
>JAFTEC010000092.1 GCA_017453865.1 Lachnospiraceae bacterium | reverse complement strand
GTAGGGATCCGCAAGTATTCCCTTTATTGACGGATCCTGTTCCTTTAAGTACCTTACTATACCCGTAAAGGTTCCTCCGCTTCCGGCGCCGGCAACAAGGTAATCAACCTTACCTTCAAGATCCTCGTATATCTCACGCCCGGTGGTCTCATAGTGGGCCCTCGGATTACTTAAGTCCTTAAACTGGTCAAAGGACACCGCGCCCTCGATCTCTGCCTTCAGCTCCTCCGATTTCTCTGCGGCTCCGAGCATTCCCTTTTCCCTCGGCGTATTTACTATCTCGGCTCCAAGAGCACGTATCAGGGTCTGCTTTTCGATCGAGAATTTTGTAGGGATCACGAAGATTATCCTGTAGCCCTTATTAAGAGCCGCAAAGGCAATGCCAAGTCCCGTATTTCCGGCTGTTCCCATAATTATGGTACTGCCCTTCTTTATAAGGCCCTTTTCCTCCGCAGCCTTAAGCATGTATCTGCCCGTCCTGTCCTTCACGCTTCCTGACGGATTCCAAAGCTCCAGCTTTGCAAAAAGATTTACCCCCTCCGGAACACCCAGATTATTAAGCTTTACCAAAGGTGTATGTCCAACCAGCTCCTGCATTGAATTATAGTAACCCATTATACTCTGCTCCTTTCGATGGCCGTGTTAAGGTCATTTATGATATCCTCTACGTCCTCTATACCTACGGAAAGTCTGATTAGCCCATCCGTTATCCCCACCTCTTTTCTGATATCCTCAGGGATGGATGCGTGCGTCATGGTTGAGGGGTGACAGACAAGTGACTCCACTCCCCCAAGGCTTTCCGCTAGCATAATGAGCTCCAGGCTCTCAAAGAATTTCCGGGTATCATAGCCATCCTCAAGCTCAAAACTTATCATGGCTCCGGCTCCGTCTGCCTGCTTTCTGTTGATCTCATAGCCCGGATCGTCCTTTAATCCGGGATAGTGGATATTTTTAACAGCCCCGTTTTCTTTAAGGCTTTCCGCGATCCTTCCGGCATTCTCAACATGCCTGTCCATACGTACACCTAAGGTCTTTATCCCCTTTATAAGAAGGAAGGAGTCAAAGGGTCCAAGAACCCCGCCTGTTGCGTTCTGTATAAAGGCAAGCCTTTCCGCGGTTTCCTTATCCTTTACCACCGCAAGTCCCGCCACCAGGTCGCTGTGTCCTCCGAGATACTTCGTGGCACTGTGCACGACTATGTCCGCTCCTAAAGAAAGGGGTCTCTGGAGATAAGGGGTCATGAAGGTATTGTCAACGATCACCGTAAGGGAGTGTGCGTGTGCCGCTTCCGAAACCGCCCTGATATCGGTTATGGTCATAAGGGGATTTGCGGGGCTCTCTATCATCACGGCCTTTACGTCATCCGTTATCGCCCTTTCAAAGGCAGCGATATCGGAGGTATCCACTATGCCGTAAGAAATATTGAAGTTATTAAAGACCTTATCCAGCACGCGGAAGGTTCCGCCGTATACGTTACTGGATATCAGCACCTTGTCACTGCTCTTAAATAAAGATAGCACTGCCGTTAAAGCTGCCATTCCCGAACCAAAGGCAAAGCCCGCAGTCCCGCCCTCCAGCTCTGCGATAAGCGCTTCCAGGGCTTCCCTTGTGGGATTTCCGGTCCTTGAATACTCATATCCTCTCATTTTCCCGAGACCGTCCTGCTTATAGGTGGAGGTCTGGTAGATCGGGATATTCACGGCTCCCGTATTTTCATCTATTGAGATCCCGCCATGTATCAGCGCGGTATTCAGATTGTTGTACTTTCCCATTGGCTATCTCCTTTTTTGTAAATTCCTTCGATGCGCTTAGGATTACACCCATTCCCAAGCTACCGGCTGATTATCTCACTATACACCTACTGTGTCAATAGGTTTATCGCTGCTTTTTACTGTTGATTACCTATTTACCACGTAGTATAATAGGCAGGTGATTTGGGACAGCCTTAAACAAAACAAAGAAAGGGTAACCTGTATGATAACTACAAAGGGGCGCTATGCCATCCGTGTAATGATAGATCTGGCTGAAAACGGAAACGGAGCCTATGTTCCGCTTAAGGACATCGCATCAAGACAGGAGATCTCGAAGAAATATCTGGAGATAATAGTTAAGGATATGGTCCGCGGAGGCCTGATCACCGGAGCCAGCGGAAAGGGCGGCGGCTATATGCTCTGCCGTAAACCCGACAAATATACGGTCGGAGAGATACTGGAGCTTATGGAGGGAAAGCTCTCTCCCGTAGCCTGTCTTATGGACAGAAAGAATAAATGTCCCCGGAAAAAGAAATGCCATACACTGCCCATGTGGACAGAGTATGACAAAATGATACATGATTTTTTCTATGGAAAGAAGCTCTCGGATCTTTTATAAGAGCACCTGAGCGCTGTATCCGGACAGGATCTCCAGATATTGCTTTGCAATGGGACTTAATGGTATCCCCTTTCTCTTTATATATCCTATGGTCATCTTTTCCTCCGAATCAAGGGGTATCGCGCAGTAGTCGTTACCGTTAAGACCCTCGCTTATAATGCCGGAGCAGAGGGTGTAGCCGTTTAAGCCTTTCATAAGGTTAAGCATGGTGGCCCGGTCGTTTGCCTTTATCGAGCGCTTGTATTCATAGGTTGACAGCACCTCCTCCGCAAAGTAGAAGGAATTATTCTGTCCCTGGTAAAAGGACAGGCAGGGATATTCTTCCAGCTCCTCGATCCTTATCTTTTTCTTCTTTGACAGGGGATGCCCCTTCCACAGATACACGAAGATCCTGCAGTCAAAAAGCTGGTGGAAGGAGAGGTTATTCTCGGAGAAGATCTTTTCAAGGACCTTCGTGTTAAAATCATTTTTGTAAAGTATCCCCATCTCACTCTGGAAATCCCTTACATCGGTTATTACCTCCCAGGTCTTTGTTTCCTTGACTGCCAGATCGTATTCATCCATTCCGTAAATCTTCACAAGCTTCACAAAGGCTTCCACAACAAAAGAATAATGCTGGGTTGAGACCGCGAAGCGGTCACGGACTGCCTCATGTGAAATGTATCTCGACTCGATAAGGGAGTACTGCTCCATTACCTGCCTTGCATAACCTAAGAACTCCACACCGTCCGGGGTTACGGATATTCCCCGGTTTGTTCTCCTGAATATCTCTATTCCCGTTTCCTCCTCCAGCTCCTTTATGGCCGAAGAAAGTGAGGGCTGGGATATAAAGAGCTTTTGAGCCGCTGTGTTCATTGAGGTCTCATTCGACAGGGCTATGGCATATCGCAGCTGGTTCAGTGATATCAATTTTTATCTGCTCCTGTACTTCAGAAAGAATGTGTCAATTTTCTCACATAATCCTTTTTTGTCAATGGTTTTCAGGAGATAATCCTCCGGCTTTAATGAAAGCACCTTCATTATACTCTCCCTGTCGCCCTTTCCCGTGAGGAACATAACCGGAATATCCGAGGTTTCGGCCTCCGAGCGGATCATTTCCAGAACCTGTGGTCCGGGAGTAATAGGCATTTCATAATCAAGTAGTATGAGATCCGCCTTCTTCTTGGCGAGATATGTTATGGCCTTCATCCCGGAATTTGCCATCGATACGCTGTACTTATCCTTTAGCCAGTCATATATCATGCTCATATATGAGACGTCATCATCTACGATCAGGATGCATTTTCTCCTTTTCTTTTCAGCCTCATCGGAAAGGTATTCTCCGGTTTTTTCCAGAAAGGAATCCATATCCAGAGGTCTCTCGAAAAAATCAAGCACGCTTTCTTCAGCCAGGAATTTCCTTACCGTTTCATATTCGGGCTTTGTTCCTACAACAAGCACCTGCTTATCTTCTTCCAGACAGAAATCCTTGAGATAAACAAGCGCATCTGTTTTGGAATCCATTTCCTCATCTGTATGAAGGATAAGAAGATCGTTTCCCGGGCATTTTTTCTCCAGCTCATGTATATGCGCCGCGCAAAAGGAAGCATCGAAGCCTATACCCTTAAGCTTCATCTCGATCCCTCTGACCGAAAAGGTCTCATCACTGCCTATTACAAGAATACTCTTTTTCATAATTCCTTCCTTTCCAATAATCTCTTCATCCCGTCCCAATCGAGATCAGAAAGGAGTTTCCGAAGCTTCTTGAACCGTATCTTTTCCTCCGGAGGAAGAGAATATTCCTTCATGGAATCAAGTACCATAACGGAAAGCTCATAATCCTCCGTTTGGACAAAATCCCTTAAGGAGCCTATGGCATCCCTCAATACCGGATCCGGTGCTTCCGGAAGTGTATGGTCTTCATCCTCTCCGGGCTCCAATATCCTTTGAAGAGCCTCCTCGAAGGAGCGGTAGAAGGATAAAAGCTTTCCAGTATCCCTTTCTATCCTTTTTCTGTCACCTTCATCCCCTGCTTTTTCAAGCGCCTCAGCCTCTTTTGAAAGCTCCTTTGCTCCTATGATCCTTGCCGAAGACTTCAAGGCATGTACCTTGATAGTGTAATTCTTTATATCGTTTGCGGAAAAATAACCTTCTATTTCATCCGCCTTTTCAGGTATTGCGGAATAAAAGGAGTTTAGCACCTTAAGGTAAGCATCCTCCGAGCCGCAGTTATTTATACCTTCCCGTACATCAAGGCTTCTTACCTCTGAGAGCCTCCGGATCACGTGGTTTCCGCTTTTCCCTGCGTCCGGGATCCCGCTCTCTTTTTCTTTATCCTCTTCCGTATCCTTCAATCGCTGCACCTTTTCCCCGGGAAGATAGCGGATAAGCATATCCTCAAGCTTTCCGGAATCTATGGGCTTTGAAAGATAATCCGAAAAGCCTGCGGTAAGGTATTCCTCCCTTGCTCCCGATACCGCATTCGCCGTAAGGGATATTATGGGAGCATCCTTGGAGAGATTTCCTTCCATTTCCTTCATACGCTCCAGACACTCAAACCCGTCCATATTCGGCATCCTGTGATCCAGAAAAATGCAATCATATGCTTTCTTTTCCACCATTTTCAAGGCTTCTTCCCCACTCTCCGCCGTATCTACGGAGAGCTCTGTTTTTTTGAGAAGGTTTTTAATGACCTCGAGATTTATGGCAGTATCATCCACTACCAGTATAGAGGCCTCCGGTGCCTTAAACTTTTCTCGGTATTTTCTTTGTTCCCCTGAAAGCTTCTCCCATCTGTTATTTATATCTCCTATGGGTTCATCCCTGGAAATACCCTGTACGATCTCGAAAAAGAATTCCGAACCCTTTCCGTACTCGCTCTTTAAGAGAAGCTCACTGTCCATAAGCGACAGCAGCCTGTTCGTGATATTGAGTCCCAGTCCCGTTCCCTCGATGGTACGGTTTCTCTTCTCGTCCACTCTCTCAAAAGCATTGAAAAGCCGTTTCTTATCCTCCTCCTTTATCCCGATACCCGTATCACGTACGGACACCAAAAGCTTTATGGGATTTCTGAAACAGGCACTTCCATGGCATTCAACATACCCCTCCGGCCTCACCCTCCTGTCACCCACGGGTTTTACGGAAAGGGTTATACTGCCCTTTTCGGTATATTTAACGGCATTGGTAAGGATGTTTGTGATCACCTGCTTCAGCCTTATCTCATCTCCGTACAGAACCGAAGGGATGGCGGGATCGATATTCAGCCTTACGGTAAGTCCCTTATCCTCTGCTCTTTTCTTTATGATATTATATAGATCATTTAAAACCGAGGCAAATTCATATTCCACCGGGATAATATCCATTTTGCCCACTTCAATCTTCGAAAAATCCAGGATATCATTAACAAGACCAAGGAGGCTGTTTCCCGCCGACCTTATATCCTCTGCATATTTAAGGATCTCAGGGTCACTGCTTTCCCTTAAGATCATTTCATCCATTCCGAGTATGGCATTTATCGGCGTCCTTATTTCATGTGACATAGCCGTAAGAAAAGCAGACTTTGCCTGGTTTGCGGCTTGGGCATCAAGAGCCATATTCTCTAAAAGGCTCGTCATCTTGCTCATAAATACCGACATTCTCTCCGACAGCGGAATGATGTTATGATGGTGGCCGCAATTAAGATCGTATTCCTCACCCGTTCTTCTCTTTCCCGTCTCCTTTCCCTCTCTCAGGCCAGCGGCAACATGGGCACTGTTTAATACACCCCCCTTTCCCCTGTGGTAGTAGATCTCACTTACACCATGTATAAGCGCAAGATCGGGAGCGATCCCGGAAAAGCAGCTCCATTCAAGCTTTGCATCCTCCTCCAGGAAATTGATACGGTTTGAGCACAGCACCAGGAAGAGTGCATCCG
>JAFTEC010000091.1 GCA_017453865.1 Lachnospiraceae bacterium | reverse complement strand
TTGTCGGCTTTCTCCAGGGCGGAGATCCATTCCGCGGAATGATCATGGAAGAGGGATTTCCAGCGGTGCAGGGTGGAGGTGGAGATGCCGAATGCCTTATGGATGCGTGCATCGGTGTAATGCATGAAGAGGGAGAGGAAGAGCACCGTGAGGACGAACCGAAGGGAATACGGGCTGTGGGGCTTCATGACGTCAAGGAGGACCGCATGCGACGAGCGGACGCCGTCCTTTTCATAGCGGATTCTCGGGATGTCAACCAGCTCGTCCCTGACAGCGCCGCTGGCGACAGTGACAAAATGTCGTTTGTACGATCCGGCGGAGCCTGTGGGCACCGCGCCGGTTACGGGATCCGGATCCTTTGCTGGCTTGAGCTCCAAATATATGCGCAGGAAGTCAAGATCGGAGTATTGCAGGAGAAGCAGGGCGGAAGCGAGCGTCCGCTTAATCAACATAGGCTGGTCCTTCCCGCCCCGGAGGGCGCAGAAAAACGCCTCCGCAGGGACGGGAGGCTTGCATATAGACAGAGGGGGGATGGGGCAAACTTTGGTCGGTTGGGCCCGTCCTCCCGCCATCTGGGATACGTTTTAATGATACCCGAAAGGATTGTGAGATAAAAGCAGTGAATGTAAGGTTCAAGCAGATCAGTTTCCTCTGCTTCGAGGATCTCCTCGAACAGATCATCATTGAAATGGACAGGCAGGAAAACGGAGGGGAATCAATTATGTGGGATGATGAGGGCTGCATCGACGAAGACTTTTTCATGTGGGCAAATGACAGCCTCAGCGAAGGCACAAAAAGCCTGATGCTTGAGAAAGGACTTCCGCCGGCGCTGTATGCAGAATTGCTCGGCGATAGCTTTCTCTGGTGCCAGACATATCCTGATGCGGATTTCGACGGGGAGCTCCGGAAGCGGCTTTCGATGCATCTGCAAGGGGAAGAGGCGATGAAATCGAAGGGGATGGAGGTCGAGCACTATCCCGGCTGGAGGGATATGGATTCCGGCGGGAGCCGTGAGCCATAGCCAGATTTGGGGTTCATACATTGACAGGCTGTGAAGCGAGGCGGTGCAACGGTGAAACACTTGACTAAAGCGGTGCACCGATATTTCACGGAGGCTGTCCATAACACTGATAAAAGGGAGAGATTAACCTTAATACCAGAAAAAAAAAAGAGGTCAGTTTTAATCAGGTGGCATAAAGGCTGTCACCATAAATATGCGAGTTTTTACGAGGATACCAGAATAAAGAAGAGATTTATCTGCCATAGCAAAACACCAGTACAGTCAGAACAGCTGGCCATTGTTCTGGTGAGCCCCCCAGATAAGCTTTGAAATATAACGGTGCAACGGTGAAGCTCTCAGTTTTGGTGGTATACCGATATTTGAAGAAGCTTATCAACAGCACTAAGAAAATGAGGAGATTATCCACAATACCAGGATAAAGGGAAGAGATATGATTTTTGGTGGTGGCGGAAAAGCCGTCACCAGAAAAATGAGAGTTTTAATGAGAGTACCAAGATAAGAAAGGGAGCTTTCCGCTAAAGTGGTAAAACACCAGCTTTTGTACATGGGTTACCACTATTTCACGGACAGCCCTTATAAGCTGAATGCCAAGCCCAGAGAGATAGATGTCCGGATCATAGACCAGAATTATGACGGCAGTGATCGGATGGACAACGACATAGCTTATTTGTTCGAAAGGCATAATCTGGTTGAGCTGAAGAATCCGTATGAAGATTTGGACATAGATGTTGTTTGGACCGGCATAAGCTATGCGGCGCAGTATAAAGGCAGTGGCTATGATGACACTCTGAAGAAGAGCGGGGTTGATATCATTCCTATGAGCGGTGTGACCCTCACATTTCTTCGGGTGTATAAACCGAGGGACTTGTTCAGGCGGATGAGGCAGATTGGATATGGAGTAACCCAGGCATTTCCGGGCGTGTATTATATAACCGGGATGGCCGATATCAAGATGCAGGTGGTAGTCGGCAGGGAGCTCAAGGGCGAGGAATTCGCTCCGATAAGGATACAGAAGAAGAATGCATTTGGCGAGGACATAAAAGCTTTCGTTAAGAGGACTGAAAGAATGAAGGACCGCCATATGAGGGAACTGGCGGATTCAGTGATGCAGATCAGCATTTCGGAGAACAGAAGCCTTTACGACCGTTTATTAGAGGAGGAATCGAGCATGTGTGAAGCACTCAGGGAATTGTTGAATGACCAGATAGAAAAGGAAAAGAGCGAGGCAGTGAGCGAGGCGGTGAGCGAGGCGGTGACCGCTACTGCAAACGCCACCCAGGAAGATATTGCGAGGAAGATGATTGAGATTGGAGATCCTTTGGATAAAATTTCCAGAGTGACTTCAGTTACGATGGAACGGCTGAACGAGATAGTCAAAATGCTGGCGGGAGCATCTGCAAGAGGATAAGGATAAAGTTATAGTTGCGCTGGAATTGATTCCGTAAGTGACCCGCCGATGACCAGATGGTAATCCGCAAGATGACGAATCCTCGCTAAATCCTGTCTGGAAACATTGAGATAAGACCA
>JAFTEC010000090.1 GCA_017453865.1 Lachnospiraceae bacterium | reverse complement strand
GCCTGCGCAAGCCCGACTCTCTGCTTGTAGCCCTTGGAAAGATTCTTTATCAGCCTGTTCCTGACATCGCTAATATGAGTCTGCTCCATCACCCTTTCCGTCTCTTTAAGCCTCTGGGACTTATGGAGCTTTTTAAGCTCCGCTGCAAAGTCAAGGTACTCCGAAACCGTCATATCCGGGTAGACCGGGGGTATCTCCGGAAGGTAACCGATCTTTGTCTTGGCCTTTACCGGCTCCTTTAAAATATCAATCCCGTCTATCCGTACACTGCCGTCCGTCGGCGCCAGATACCCGGTTATGATATTCATGGTCGTAGACTTTCCCGCCCCGTTGGGCCCGAGGAAGCCGTATATCCTTCCGGCCTCGATATTAAATGTCAGCTTGTCTATCGCGGCTACATCGCCGTATTTCTTTGTAAGATTTTGTACTTCAAGCATATTGCTCCTCCGTATGCGTTACGTCATTTTCGTGCAAAATTTCTGACCGGATAATAATTTTTCACGCGAACTGACAGGTGCTTATTATATATAGTAAACGACAAAACTCTTTTCGTTTTGGCGTTTACTATACCTATCTGTTATATTTTTTACATTATATCAAACCTGAGAACCAGCTGGTTTATGCCCTCTGTCCTGTTATAAACCATCTCCTTCGTATTCATCCTGGCAAGCTTTATGCCCATGCCTCCCGAATCAAGCTCCTCGAAGCTCTTGTCCCTGAGATTACAGGTCACCGGATCAAAGGGTATCCCGTCGTCAAAGAACGATACGGAATAAAGCTTCTCTGTCCGCTCACAGTAAAAGCTTACCTCCGCTGCCTTCGAATAATTAACTATATTGGTAAATATTTCCTCGCATACGAGAATAATAAGCTTTGCCCTTTCCTCATCCTTAACGGAACCCAGGATCGTTTCCCTGATCACCGGCAGGGAAGCAAGATCCATAGTAAGTCTTCTTCTCTCTTTCGAGTTATCATGGAAGATCAAGGCGGTACAGGTAATGTCGTCAAACTGCTCCGCCTCTTTGCAAAAGTCTTTTATGCCCTCCTTTATATCCTTTACGAGAGCTTCGCTGTCATATCTGTTCCCGTGTCCCGGGTAATGTCTCATTGCAAGCTCCCTTAAGCGGCTCTTTCCAAACTGCTTTCTTTCAGGATCCGCCGCTTCGGTCACACCATCCGTGAAAAGCAGCAGTCCCTCTCCGTCCTTAAGCCTTATTTCCTGCTCTCCTGCCTTCGCGTCATTAAAGAGTCCCAGAGCGCATCCCCCGTTAAGCTCAACATAGTCCGCAGTCTCCGAGAGTAAGAGCGGAGACTCATGCCCTCCGTTTACATACTGAACCACTCCTGTTTGTGTATCCAGAATAAGAATGGCGACCGTGGCAAACATATTCTCGGGATTTGAGAAGCATATCTCCCTGTTAAGAAACGAAAAGGTCTCCCGGGGAGATCGTCCTCCCTTGAGGTTCTCCCTGATCCCCGTTTTGACCATGACCATGAACATGGCTGCCGATACTCCCTTGCCGGAAATATCCCCGATGACGGCACAAATCCTGCTATTATCCAAACGG
>JAFTEC010000089.1 GCA_017453865.1 Lachnospiraceae bacterium | reverse complement strand
TGGTTCTCTCAAGAGGATACTCTCTTCCTGAATCGTTACTCAAGGAATCTACCTCCTACCTTAGTTGAGCATTAAAATCTGTAATGTGCAAATGCCTTGTTTGCATCTGCCATCTTGTGCATATCTTCCTTACGCTTTACAGCGCTTCCTGTGTTATTGGAAGCATCGAGTATCTCATTGGCAAGCCTGTCTACCATAGTCTTCTCGGATCTCTGCCTCGAATACATCGTGAGCCAGCGGAGTCCCAGAGCCTGACGTCTGTCAGGACGGACCTCGATGGGTACCTGATAGGTAGCTCCTCCGATACGCCTTGCCTTTACTTCCAATGTAGGCATGATGTTGCCCATTGCCTCTTCAAATACTTCCAAAGCCGGCTTTCCGGCCTTTTCCTCGACCTTTGCAAATGCACCGTATACGATCTTCTGCGCTACACCGCGCTTTCCGTCAAGCATTATATTGTTGATAAGCTTTGTAACGACCTTGTTGTTGTATACGGGATCCGCAAGCACGTCTCTTTTTACAATATGTCCTTTACGTGGCACGTTTCTTCCCTCCTGGATATGAGCCAATCGACTCAACGGTACTCAGTGGTGTACTCCACTGTTCGTGCGGTCTTAAATCATCTAATATAAAGATAACCTAAATCCCAACACTACCGTATTTACTGTTACCTGATCACTTACGCCTTCGGAGCCTTCGGTCTCTTTGCACCGTACTTGCTGCGGGCCTGCATCCTGTTGGCAACGCCTGCTGTATCAAGAGTTCCGCGGATGATATGGTATCTGGTACCGGGAAGATCCTTTACACGGCCGCCGCGGATCAGGACTACCGAGTGTTCCTGCAGATTGTGACCTTCTCCCGGAATATAGGATGTTACTTCGATTCCGTTTGAAAGACGTACACGGGCAATCTTTCTCAGCGCAGAGTTAGGTTTCTTGGGGGTTGCAGTCTTGACCGCCGTGCACACGCCTCTCTTCTGGGGAGAAAGTGTTGCGGTTGCTTTCTTCTGTAAAGAGTTGAAGCCGTTCTGCAGAGCAGGAGACTTTGACTTCTTCACAGATGACTGCCTTCCGTTTTTAACTAACTGGTTGAATGTTGGCATTTAAGTTTCACCTCTTTTCTTTTTAATATTTTTGCCGTTCCATTCCCAATAAGCGGCAAAGCTTTAAACGCGTCAAATAGCGACACGCTTTGATATTGTACTTTAAGAGGGTTTTGATGTCAACAATTATTTTGCATGACTGTACCCTAAGGTGTTATAATCATTGCAGAAACTATGTTGTAAATGGCGGTGCGGCAGGCACACCGCCGGATAGGACACCAGCCTGCGCCAAGGTACACATAAAATGAGCAGATTCATAGTAGCGGGAATTACGCAGCTTGAGACCATTGTAAAGGTAAAGGAGCTTCCCATCCGGTACACCCCCTATACGGGAGAGCGGGATACGATATATATTGCCGCAGGCGGAGATGCCTTTAATGAATCTCTGGCGTTAAAGTGGCTGGGGGATGATGTGGAATTTATGTCCGTGGTGGGGGAAAAGGAAAATCTTGCCATATTTAACCCCACCGGCAGGGAGGTCACACTTTCCACCGAATATATACTTCCTATATTAAAGGAAACTCCCATAGAGGTCCTCCTTTACGATACGCAGAGGAAGAAGCAGCACTTCGAGGACCTGAAGGACATAAGGGACGCAAAGTACGATATGACCCTTGCAGAGCCCCTTATATCCGATTGTGATATGGTCGTGCTTTCAAATGTGAATTTCTGCCGGCCCTTTATAGATACCGCCCTGAAGCAGAAAAAAAAGCTGGCTGTAAAGATACACAGCTTCATACGTGAAAAAGAGACCTATAACGAGGATTTCCTCGGTAATGCCAATATCCTTTACTTCAATGATGATTCCATAGATGAGGAGCCCTTTGGCTTCATTAAGGAAATGCGTGAAAAATACGATCCCGAGATAATAATCTTCGGACAGGGAGGGAAGGGTGTCATCCTCTTTGACAAGGAAAAGGAGATCACGGTCCATTACGACGCGGTAAAGAGCTCGCAGATCGTAAATACCGCAGGTGCCGGAAACGCTCTCTTCGCCTGCTTCCTTCATTATTATCAGAAGACCGGTGACAGCAAGACCGCTATTCACAAGGCCCTGCTCTTCGCGGCGAATAAGATCGGCTATATGGGAACCTCCAACGGCTTTATGACTGAGGATCAGCTGGAGCAGTGGGAAAATCTGATCTGGAATCCCCGCGGAACACTATAAGGAAGATATTATGGATGAACAGGGAAATCTCCAGCTGGGAGAAATAAAGAAAAAAAAGGAAGCCCTTAACCGGACCGGCGGCATAAATACCGAGAAGTCCGTTTTTCAGACGGAAAGCACTTCTCCCTATGCCGGCAGGGTAGAAACCCTGGCAAACAACGGTCCCATTATGCAGAACCGCTTCCATATCACCAACAGTAATGACCTTATGAGGCCCGGCTTCAAAAAGCCCGCCGCTCCTTCACCTGCTCCGGTTAACGCAGGCGGGACCCACAGTGAAAAAGTGAGATCCGAGGAAAAACAGGATATCATCAAGGCTCAGTCCGACCTGAAGGTATTCTCCGGAGATGTAATGAAAAATGGTGCCTTTACTCCCAAAGCAAAGGAAGCCTCACGTCATTTCCTGGAACAGGTATCCCGCTGGGCAGGTTCCTTTCAGGACGGCGGAAGCGGCTTTTACAGTAACCTCGGCATCGAATCCGTTCTGGACTGTCTCTACGTGGACGGCATGAGTCTCAGAAATTACGTTAAGGAGCAGTATTTATATAAGACAAGCGGAGATCAGACCCCCGATAAGGAAAGCATGCGGAACTATCTGGCCCTTCTCGCAGCCAGAGGAGATCACGTTATCACGATGGTACGTCCATCCATAAAGGGGGACAGCGCCGAGGTGGAATACAGGAATCTGGATGTGGATCTGACAAATGTCGGGCCGGAGCAGGCCTCCCATTCCAAGAGGCTTAAGGAAAAGGGAAAGCAGATAAGAAGTGACCTGAAAAAGCGTATGGATCCGGACATCACCGAAAGCACCGGCAGAGCCTTCAGGAAGGCCAGGGGTCTTTATATGGACGGGTTTAACAGACTGGAATCCGCATCAGACGGACTGAAGGAGCTTCCCGGAGAAAAGACCGGGGAATACAAGGCCTTTGACAAATGCTTCAGCCATTACAGTTCCGGACTGCAGAAGCTTGGCTTAAAGCCCGGTCGTGACGATATCAATTCCGCGGTGGCAAAAAAGCTTAGAGAACGGTGTACCGAGGCTATCAAGGCCGCAGATCTTTTTCTCCGTTCCGGCAGCAAGGATAAGGCTGCCGTAAGAGCGGTGGAAAATGCGAAAAGAATGCTGGAAACAGATCTGGAGCTTCTTAATAAGGCTATAACCGACAAGCTGTATGACGAAAACAGGACCATGAGTCTGGAAGAAATGTTTGACAGCAAAGGGGATAAACCGGAGGGCGGGAATCCCGATCGCAGTCCCGATGGCGAGGGCGCTCCTTCGGATGATCCTGCTGCAGCCGACGGAGAATAAAGCCCGATAGAAAAAAGCCGGATCCAGCTCAGTCGAAAAATATCAAAGCTCAATACCGGCTCTTTCAAGGAGAATTCTGCCGCGTTCCGTCTTTTTCCCTTCGCGGTCGGAATTCTCCATTATTATCCTTCCCTTTCTATCCGCGCTCCTTAAAAGTCCTTTTTCCGAAAGACGGCGCTTAAGCTCTCTAGCGGTACCGAGGCTTCCGTCAATTATATCTATGCCGTCGTTTTTCAGGTACTCCCTTAAGCGCTCTCTTATAAAGGGATAGTGGGTGCAACCGAGAACAATTGTCTCGGTATCCGGAGTAAGGTATCTTTCGAGATGCTCTTCAAAATACCTTTCGAGATCCGGACCATTTAAATCCCCCTCCTCCACAAACTCCATGAGTCCGGGGCAGGGCACGGATACGAGGTCCGTATCCCCCTTATATCTTTCAACCAGCTTCCTGTACTTCTCCTGTGCTATGGTCATTGGTGTGGCGAGAACGATTATCCGTCCGCCCTTATTCTTCTCAACAGCCGGCTTTATGGCGGGCTCTATCCCGACAATCGGAAGAGCGGGATAATCCCCCCTTAATGAACGGACCGCAGCGGAGGTTGCGGTATTGCAGGCAACCGCCAGCCCCTTTATTCCTCTTTTCAGGAGCATCCGGACCACATCATAGGTAAGCCGCTTTATCTCCTCCTGAGACTTTGTCCCGTAGGGTGCATTGGCGGAGTCTCCGAAATACAGGAAATCCTCGGATGGCATTTCGCGGACGGCTTCAATTAGAACACTTAATCCCCCCAGTCCGGAATCCATAAAGCCTATGGGAAGCTCTTTTTCACTTGCTCTCATTGCTTTCCTTCTGCTCCCCGTTTCTTTGTTCTTTTGCCGGAACAGGCTTTGCCTTCTTTCCCTTTCCTTTACCTGAAGAGATCAGCCCTTTAATGATCATAACTATTGCAAATACGATAGCCACGAAAACGATGATCGCAGGAATGTGGGTGATGAACCAGATAAGGAATTCCGCAACGGCATCCATCACCTCCAGAAGATTATCCACAAAACCGTTCCTTATCCTGTCCAATACCGTCTCCTTTTCGGTAACCGTAAACTTCTCGGTCTCCATTATGGACATATGGACCGTACTGTAATTTATATCGTTATCATAGGTTCTGAGCTGGGAGCGGATGCTGTCCAGACGGTACCTTACATCGGTAAGCTGTGACTGGATCGCCATAACATCCTCGACTGTTTCCGCCATCCCCATCATTTTTTCAAGAGACTGCTGCTCAAGGGTGAGAGCCCTTTCATGCGCCTCGGTATCGGCATAATGAAGGGTCACATCCTCGGTATTTGTACTGCGTCCTGTGATATTGGCATTGCCGTCCACATCATTTAAGAAGCCGTCCAGCTTGTCTGCAGGTACTCTGGCGGTTATGCTGGCAGACTTTGACATATCCCCGTTGTAACGGCTGTTGGAATATACGTTTGAGGCTTCAATATAACCTCCAAGGGATGCAACCTTCTGCTCTATCCTCTTTGTAAGTGCTTCCACATCATCTGTTTCCGCATCGATATTGACCGTTGTGATAAGCTTCCGTGAGCTTTGCTTCTGTCCGGCGTTTTCTCCTTCTCCCACCTCTTCAGGGGTCCCTATTTCCCCGGCTTCCGCTGCCTCCTCTGGGGCGGCTTCATCATATGAATAGCCCGCAGACTCATAGTCGCCAAAATCAACAGCCTCAGCCGCGGCAGCCCCCACGGGGGCATCCATATTTTTTTCCATCCTGCCGGAATCTGCGGAAGAAGACTTCGATCCCCCGCAGGCTGTAAGCGCCAGCATCAGAATAAACGCAAAAAGCGGGGTCAGTTGCTTTTTCATAAACAATTCCCTCCAAAAAGGCTGTTCTTTCATTCGGAATAACCTTATAGTCCGATCGCCAAAAGTCACATTGTGCTTATTATGATAGCTCAAAGCTGTCTATCTAACAATATCGAAAATCCTTAAGAAAAAGATAAAACGCAACTATTCAGAACAGCCCGAAGCACTTGCTGCAGCTTATCCCACATCTATGATGTGGGATGCCGCCCCGGCGAGGGGAGGGCGTATGAAAGCCTTGGCATTTAAAAACTGCGATCCCGGATATGATCCGTACCGCAGTCTGAAAATACATATTTATGAAGTTGTCAGATGTATTGCTTCAGAAATTCACTCCGGTGCTGGTTTTCAGCTGGCTCACTACCGAATTGAAAACCTTAATGTCGCCGGTCCTGTAAAACTCTTCGTAGTCCTTAATGATACTCCGGTACGAATCCGCTCCCAGGCTTCCCGCATTCAGAACCTCAATTGCCGAATCAACCTTATCCAGCCTGCTTCCTACAATTGCCTTTAATTCTTCGTATGCCATCTCCAAATCTCTCCTAAAGAATACGCTCTCCCCTGAACCTCATTCCCAAAGTCAGCATACAGGAATAAAACGTTTCGCACAATTGACATAATATCCAAAATTGTATGTATTACTTTGTGGAAGTTGTATCAACATTTACAGTAATATGTATGTAAAGTTGTACGTTCTTTATACAGAAGCGCAGCGCGTTCCGCAGGGTTTGCTTATGGATATGCGGTCAATACTGGCGGAGAGATTGATGCGTTTTATTCTAGTGGACTGACACGTTCATTTCAATACTAATTGCGCAGGATATTTTTCGTATGCAAGGCAGAGGAATGAGGCGTAGCGGGCTACGCCGATTGACGATAACGCAGCATACGGAAAAAAGACAAGCAATTAGTTTGAATTTGAATGTGTCAGTACACTAGATCCGGCCCTCCTTAAAGGCCTTCATCAAGGCGTTTGTAAGGGACATATCCGTAGGCTGCAGCACAACCTTATCCCGTGAAAACCAGTCTGCAAGCTTTAATTCGCTCTCATCCCGGTGTATCTCATTCCCTCCGTCCAGATCGCAGACAAAACCCACCATAAGGTCATCCACTATTCCCCAGGGCTGGGATCCAAAGTAGCGGATGTTCTTTACCCTAAGCCCGGTCTCCTCAAAGGCTTCTCGGCTGACCGTCTCCTCCAGGGTTTCCCCTATTTCGGTGAAGCCCGCCACCAGAGCGTAAAAGGGAATATCCCGTCCCGCATATTTTGTAAGCAGGAGCTTGTCCCGCTCCCGGTCGATTATTGCCACCGTAACTGCAGGAACGATCTTCGGATACACGGTGTTTCCGCAGTCCGGACAGATCAGCGCTCTTTCATGCTCCGATCTCCGCATCCTTCCCCCGCAGCGCCCGCAGAATCTGTTGTTCCCGTACCAGTTGTACAGCTGATATGCGGTCATTGCAAGGAAATACTCGTGATCCGGTATCTCCATCACATTCCTTATGTCCCTGAACCTCTTAAAGAAAAATCCCTCTTCCTCCGTAAGTCTTCCCGCCGGAAGACTGTCTAAGAGGAAGCAGTCCCTTCCGTCTATGGAAAAAAGCCGGGTAAGACTGTCTGCCTCTATACCTCCGGCCTTTACATCCCGTAGTATGGGAATATGATGATCAGAAATAAGCACCGCGCCGCCTCCGAAAGCCGGTTCGTTTTCCGTTCCGAAAACAAATACCGGGCTGTCATCGACGGGGGCGGCATCCTTTGAAAACTGATTATTAAATATATGAGGTGCTATCTCGTGTATCATTTCTCAACCCTTAAGAAGCGCTGTATTTGGTCTCACAATACCTGCATCTGTATGTTCCGCTCTTTACGTCCGTAAGGACAAAGATATGCTCAAGCTCCCTCTCGGTGCTTGTGATACATCTCGGATTCTTGCAGGAAATGACGTTCCTTATCTCTCTCGGAAGCTCCATCTTGGGCCGGTCTATGATCTCTCCGTTCTGAATTATGTCAACCGTCGCGGAGTGGTCAAGAAAGGCAATGATATCCAGGTCGTAAGCCCTTAAAGGCATTTCCACCTTTATCATATCCTTCCTGCCCATCTTCTTGCTGAGAGCATTGGTTATGATGGCCACCGCGCAGTTCAGCTTGTCAAGCCCCAGATCATGGTATATCTTCATTCCGTTTCCGGGAGTGATGTGATCTATCACGAAGCCCTCTTCTATTTTCCCTACATACAGCTTGTACTGGGTTTTTCCCTTTTCTGTTTTGTCCTTTTCTGCCATAATACTTCCTTAATTGTAAATACTCAGGACCCTTTGTAGCCTGAATAGTTACCCTATTTTACTTTCACATCCAAAAGCTTCAGTATCAAAGCCATTCTGATAAACATTCCGTATCTGACCTGCTTAAAATACGCGGCTCTGGGATCGTCATCTATCTCAGTGGCTATCTCATTTACCCTGGGAAGGGGATGGAGCACCAGCATATCCTTACCCGCGAGCTCCATTTTCTTCCTGTCAAGGATATAGAAGTCCTTCAAACGGACATAATCCTCTTCATTGAAGAAGCGTTCCCTCTGTACCCTTGTCATATACAGAAGATCCAGCTCCGGAAGCACATCCTCCAGCTTTGTTACCTCACTGAACTCCACATTGTTCCGGATAAGGAGGTCATCCCGTATATATCCCGGAAGCATGAGCTCCTTCGGGGAAATGAAAACAAACTTCACATTCTCATATCTTACCAGCGCCCGGATCAGTGAGTGGACCGTCCTTCCGAATTTCAGGTCACCGCACATTCCCACGGTAAGATTGTCGAAATGACCTTTAAGCGCCTTTATGGTCATCAGATCCGTGAGGGTCTGCGTAGGGTGCTGATGTCCGCCGTCTCCGGCATTTATTATGGGAATGTCGGATTTCTCGGCGGCTACAAGGGCAGCTCCCTCCTTCGGGTGTCTCATGGCACATATGTCCGCAAACTGCGACATTACCCTTATGGTGTCCGCTACGGTCTCTCCCTTTGTGGCAGAGGATGAATCCGCGGAGTGAAAGCCCATGGTCTTTCCTCCCAGCCGGAGCATTGCCGCTTCAAAGGAAAGCCTTGTTCTGGTGCTGGGTTCAAAGAACAGGGTCGCCAGCACCCTTCCGTCCATAGCGTGGGAATACTTCTCCGGATCCTTCATAATATCCATGGCGGTATCCATTAGTTCATCAAGTTCTTCCACCGTCAGATCAAGCGGTGACAATATACATCTCGGCATGGTCTTCTTCCTTATCTGATCTCGTGCACCCAGCCCTCGGGCCCTTCGATGTGACCCATCTGTATGCCGGTAAGGGTGTCATATAGTTTCTTTGTTACGGGTCCCATAGCATCCATACCGCTGGGTATCTCGATAACCTTCCCGTGATCAGTGATCCGTCCCACAGGACTGATGACCGCTGCGGTCCCGCAGAGTCCCATTTCCTCAAAGTCCGGTATCTCCTCAAGCTTCACGGGTCTTTCAGTTACCTTAAGTCCCAGGATATGCTCTGCGACATAAGCTATTGACCGCCTTGTTATTGAGGGAAGTATGGAGTCCGTATAGGACTTCGGTATAACAATGCCTCCCTCCTTGTCAACCAGTATCACGTTGGCGCCACCGGTCTCCTCTATATAGGTCCTGGTGCCGGCATCAAGGTAGAGATTCTCGGCAAAGCCCTCCTCATGAGCCTTGACTATGGGATAAAGGCTCATTGCGTAGTTTAAGCCTGCCTTGATATTTCCTGTTCCGTGGGGAGCCGCCCTGTCATAATCGCTGATCTTTATGGAGATTGGCTTAGCGCCGCCCTTGAAATAAGGCCCCACCGGTGTAACAAAGATCCTGAACTGATATTCATCCGCAGGCTTTACCCCTATTACATCTCCTGTCGCAAACATAACGGGACGGATATAGAGCGTGGCCCCGCTGCCATAGGGAGGCACCCAGTCTTCATTTGCTTTAACCGTCTCTTCAACGGCCTTTATAAACCTTTCCTTGGGAAAAGGAGGCATTTCAAGCCTCGTAGCGGAATCCACCATCCGCTCCGCATTGAGGTCCGGACGGAAGCACACCACCCTGTTATCCTCTGTCCTGTACGCCTTCAGTCCCTCAAAGCACTCCTGGGCATAATGAAGGACCCCGGCATCCTCACTCATTACAATCGTGGAATCCGTGATAACCGCACCCTCATCCCAGGCACCGTTCTTATAATTCGAAACATAACGGTAATCCGTTTTGATATAGGAAAAACCTATATTCTCCCAATCAAGATTCTTAACTGCCAACCTGACCACTCCCTTCCATAGTTGTTCATCTTTTGGTTCTTTTAAGTAGAAACTCTACTACAATAGCTTTATTTTTACAAGTGTGATGTTTATCCCCTTATCGTATCTGACCGGTGCCGCGGATCTCGTATTTGTAGGACATAAGCTCGGTTAAGCCCATTGGCCCCCTGGCGTGGATCTTCTGTGTACTTATGCCTATCTCCGCTCCGAAGCCGAATTCAAAGCCGTCCGTAAATCTGGTGGATGCATTGTGATAAACACAGGCGGCATCGATCCTTTTTAGAAAGCTCCCGGCCGAAGCCTTGTTTTCCGTGACTATGCACTCCGAATGATGGGTGGTAAATCTGTTTATATGCTCTATCGCTTCATCAAGGGTGGAAACGGTCTTCACCGAAATAACGGGTCCCAGGTATTCTGTTCCGTAATCCTCTTCGGACGCAGTGTTTACGCCGTCCTTTCCGCTAAGCGAGGATAAGACAAGCTCGTCACCCCTGAGCTCCACAGCATGCTCGTGAAGCGCCGTATAAATAAGGGGCAGTGCCTTTGCAGCAATATCCTTATGTACCACCAGGGATTCAACTGCGTTGCATACTCCCATTCTCTGGGTCTTTCCGTTGACAATTATGGGTACGGCCTTTTCAAGGTCGGCATCCTTATCCACGTATATGTGGCAGTTTCCCGTGCCTGTCTCTATAACGGGAACCGTGCTGTTATTTACCACATTCCTTATAAGTCCCGCTCCGCCTCTCGGGATCACAAGGTCCAGATACTGCCTCATCCTGATAAGCTCTGTCACGCCCTCGTGGGAGGTGTCCCTGACAAGGATCACCGAGTCCTCCGTACCCGGCAGGTTCCTTCCTAGGCTTTCCCTAATGATATCCGTAATGGCTGAATTTGAATTGATCGCGTCCGACCCTCCCCGAAGGATACAGGCATTGCCGGACCTGAAGGTCAGGGCAAAGGCATCCGCGGTCACATTGGGTCTGGACTCGTAGATAATGGCTATCACACCGACGGGAACCCTGAGTTTCTCTATTATGAGACCGTTCGGCCGTTCTATCGTCTCCAGGAGCTGTCCATTGGGATCCGGAAGCTCTGCCACCTCCTTCATTCCCTCTGCCATTTCCCCGATCTTCTTTTCATTCAATACAAGCCTGTCCAGCATTGCAGGGCTGGTGCCCTTTTCTTTGGCGGCTTTCATATCCTTTTCATTGGCGCTTATTATCCGGTCCGCGCCCTTGATGATATCAGCCGCGGCCTTAATAAGCGCATCTCTCTTCTCTTCATCCTTAAGGAGAGCCATGGTATAAGACGCTTTTTTTGCTGCTTTTCCGAGTAAAGTCAGATCTGACATTTATTCTCCGTCCCCTTCCTTTAGTCTTTTCATATGTTCCCTTATCTTTACCTCATACCCTTCCCCCGAGGGCTTGTAAAACTCCCTGCCGTTAAGCTCATAGGGGAGGTAGCGCTGCTTCACATAATGATGCGGATAGTCGTGGGCATAGAGATAGCCCTGCTCCCTCTCTTCTCCGTGTGAATCCGCGTGGACATTCTGCAGATGCCTTGGGATAGCAGGTGTGCTTTCCTTTTCCACAATACGTCCGGCATCACCGATGGCGAGGTAGGAGGCATTGGATTTAGGCGCAGTCGCCACATAGACCGCCGCCTCGGAAAGTATTATCCTGCTTTCCGGAAGCCCCACCCTTTCAACGGCAAGGGCTGCGTTTGTCGCCACCACAAGTGCCATTGGGTCCGCAAGACCCACGTCCTCCGCAGCGCAAATCATAATGCGCCGCGCGATAAATTTAATATCCTCACCCGCATAGAGCATACGGGCGAGATAATATACCGCCGCATCCGGATCCGAACCCCTCATGCTCTTTATAAACGCGGAGATCGTGTCATAATGATTATCCCCGTTTTTATCGTACCTCGCGGACTTCCTCTGTATGCAGTCCTCCGCCACAGCGAGAGTTATATGGATCTTTCCGTCCTGTCCCTTCTCCGTGGTCAGTACCGCAAGCTCCACCGCATTGAGGGCGGCTCTGGCGTCTCCGTTCGCCACCTCCGACAGGAAATCCAGTGCGTCCCGGTCTATCTCCGCATCATAGGCTTTAAGCCCTTTCTCGCCGTCAGAAAGCGCTCTTAAGATGATGCTCCTGATATTATTCTTTGACAGCGGCTTTAATTCAAATATGAGGGATCTGGAGAGAAGAGCCCCGTTAACCTCAAAATAAGGGTTTTCAGTGGTTGCCCCTATAAGTACCACCGTGCCGTCCTCCACAAAGGGAAGGAGGTAGTCCTGCTGTGCTTTATTGAATCTGTGGATCTCATCGATAAAGAGTATGGTCTTTTTCCCGTACATCCCGGCGGCTTCCTTTGCCTCTTTCACCACCTCCTCCATATCCTTCTTTCCCGAGGTGGTCGCATTCAGCTGCTTAAAGCCTGCCTTTGTTGTGTTGGCAATGACCATGGCAATGGTGGTCTTGCCCGTACCGGGAGGTCCGTAAAAGATCACGGAGCTCAGCTTATCGGCCTTTATGGCACGGTAGAGCATCTTCCCTTCGGACAGTATATGCTCCTGCCCCTCTATCTCATCAAGCTTGGAGGGTCTGAGCCTTGCTGCAAGAGGAGACTCTTTTTTCAGATTTTCAGATCTTACGTATTCAAATAGGTCCATTGTATTTCCCGAACAGCAGACAGGGGATCCTTTGATCACTTAAATGTATTTTTTTCTCTGTCGTAAGTATAGCCTATAGACAAAAGCCTGTCACATATATCTTTTTTGTCAGCGTCAAGTGTGCGGCAGAGCTCGTCAAGGGAGCTGAAATTGTCCCTTAGCTGGGTGTTTATATAGCTTAAAAGTATCACCGGTTCTTTTGGGAGCATGCTTTCTCCTTTTTATACAACAAAGGGAACCGCGCTTAAGCGATCCCCTTTGACCCGTTACTAATCCGTTATTGCATTTACCGCGCCGAAGGCCCCGAAGGAAACAATACCTACGATTATCCCCGCGAGCAGGACTCCGGACAGAACGGCAGCTGTGCTTTTCTTAAAATCCATATCCAGAATACTGGCTGCCAGCATTCCGGTCCAGGCTCCGGTTCCCGGAAGCGGGATCCCGACGAAAAGGGCGAGTGCCACATAAAGCCCGTTTTTCGCCTTTTCCTCCAGCTTTCTTCCTCCCTGTTCTCCCTTCTTCAGACAGAAGGTGAAGAAGCCTCCGATGACCGGCTTATCCTTTCCCCATTCCAGCACCTTTCTCGCAAAGAGATAGATAAAGGGCACGGGAAGCATATTCCCTATAATGATAAGGATGTATGCTATCACGAGGTTGAATGAGGGATCCGCATTGTGGAAGCCCACCGCAAAGGGCACCGCACCACGAAGCTCAATGAGCGGTACCATGGATATGATGAATACTATAAGGTAATTTACATTCATTACTGTCAGGCTTTCTTACTCTTCCAGCTGGCCCAGAGCGCTGCTGCGATACAGATCGATGAATAGCAGCCGGCTACCAGACCTACCATCATAGGAAGTGAGAACTGGTATATGGATGATATCCTGTAAAGCACCGATGCCACCAGTATCACCAGAACACAGAGGAGGGTCGTTACTGATGTATTTATGGACCTTGCCAGAACCTGTGTCACCGACTTGTCAACCAGCTCCGCAATGGAGAGCTTTGCATCCATATTCCTGTTTTCCCTTATCCTGTCATACACCACAATGGTGTCATTTATTGAATATCCCACTATGGTAAGCACTACCGCCACAAAGGAATTCCCGAGAGGGATCCTGAAAAGGGCGAAGGAAAACAATACTATACATACATCATGCATCAGGGCGATGATAGCGGTGATTCCGGCAGAAAGTCCGGAAAGTGCCGCAAAACGGAAGCCTACATAGAGAAGTATTCCCACGAATGCAATGATTATGGCTATTACCGCATTCCTAAGCGCCTTGGCGCCGACGTAGGGCTCTACGGCGAAGGTCTGACTGGGCTCCAGATCACTGATATTAAGAACCTGGCCTATGGCTTCTCCCGCCTTTGCCTGTTCCTCAGGTGTAAGTCCGGCATTTCCCGCCAGGGTAACGACCACCGTGGTTCCTGACTGGCTGTTTGAAACCTGAACCGTGGAATTCCTGTTTATGGCACCGTTGACAGCCTGTGCAACGGCTTCCGTATCAACCGTCCGGGCGTCAACCGTATACTCAAGCACCGTTCCGCCGGTAAACTGTGTGTCAAGATTGAGACCGCGGAGTGCGATTATTACGATACCTGCCACAAAGAGGACCGCAGTTATAATTGCAAATATCTTCTTATTTTCGAAGAATCTGATATTCTCTCTATCCTTCTTCTGGATAAATACCTTCTCTGTATTAAAGGCATTGTATTCCACAAGGGAAGTAAGGACAAACTTTGAAACATTCACACCGATGAAGCAGTTTACGATAACTCCCACCAGCAGCGTATATCCGAATGAAAGCATGGTACCCGAACCGAATATCATAAGTACCACAGCAACTATGGCAGTGGTGATATTTCCGTCAAGAACGGCGGTAAAGGCCTTCTGATATCCACGGCGCACCGCACTTCTCACCGTTTCACCCTTCTTAAGCTCCTCGGAGATACGTTCCGATATGATAACATTGGCATCAACCGCCATACCGACCGAAAGGATGATACCTGCTATACCGGGAAGGGTTAAGGTGAACTGGGGTACAGATATTGCCAAAAGCTGCAGCACCGTCTGAAGTAAAAGCGTAAGGCAGGCAACAAAGCCGGGCAGCCTGTAAAATGCCAGCATAAAGATACATACAATGGCAAAGGCAACGATTCCCGCATAGATCATTACCTGCAGTGCGTTCTGTCCGAGAGAGGGACTTATGGTACTGAATGACTTGGTTTCCAGTGAGAAAGGAAGCGCACCGGCATTGATCTTATCCGCCAGATCCTTTGCCTCCTCATAGTCGTCCATTCCCGTGATGACGGCCTGTCCGCCGGAGATCTCGCTCTGGACAACGGGGTTGCTGATTATCGTGTCATCCATATATATTCCCATCTGCTGACCCACAAGGTTCGCTGTCGCCTCCTGGAAAAGGCGTGCCCCCTCGCTGTCAAATATAAGGGAAACCACGTACTCGGTCATACCGTTATCATTACGGGACTCTGCCTTGGCACTCGTGACGTTCTTACCCTCAACCATGATATTTCCCGAAGGATCCTTGAAGGTAAGGAGCGCTGTTTCACCAAGCTCCGCAATGGCGCTCTCGGGATCATAATCCGTCTCATCGGATTTCCAGGGGAAGCGGACTATGATATAGCGTCCGTCCTTATCAATAGTGATCTCACGGTCTGTGATCTTCTTATTATCAAGCCTTGTCTCGATAATACTCCGTGCGGATTCCAGCTCTCCGTCGGTCACGGCCTCATCCGTTTCCGGCTTGAACACCGCTTCCACACCGCCCCGTATATCAATACCGAAACGGATATCCTGAACCTTCTTTACCTCTGTGCCTATTCCGAAGACGGCAACAAGGATAAGGAGCACCAGAACAACTAGAAAAATAAATACGTTTGTTTTACTTGCTTTCATGACTTTACTGACCTTCTAAATAAATATGCTAAAAATGTACAATAATTCCACAACTAAAGAATGATAACAAAAAAGACGGGGATTTTCAATAGAAACCCCGCCTTTTCTTTTCGTATTATTATGATAGTTTTTTCATAGTTTTTTCAATGACAGTTTTTTCAACCCCGCAGTAATATCACGGCGGAGGTCATTTAATCCTGTCCTTTTGACAATCCCTTCGGCACCTTTAAAGTCACTTTATATTTTGCAGCATTTTTCCCTTCTCCCCATATAATGCTTATCTTGGTGCTCCCTGGCGATAGAATGTTAATACTTCCGGTCCTGTTGTCAACGGAGGCGACACCCGGCTTTGAGGATTCAAAGGATGAAGGCTGAATATCCGTTCCCTGGTATAGCTCATTGCCGCTTATGGTACCGAGCGATGTGGCTGTATATTTCTTTGTCACTGCAGGCTTCTCGACTTCAATCTCCATACTGTTACTGACTGTTATCCAGTTATTTGTTTTTCCGGATGAATACTGTCCTGTTATAAAGGCTGAGCCCTGTTTTTTCGCCTTTGCAATTCCTTTTGACGAAACCGACACAATCCGCTTTGATGATGTTATGAATTTTGAGTCCTTGCCCTTATTCTGCAGGGAAAGAAAGTCAGAAACATCATATTTCTGCTTTGCCACAAGCTTTTTATATCCAACCTTTCCCTTTTCATCATACCAGCTGGCATATACAGTCATGTCAGACTCTACGGCGGTATAGTCCGTAAACAGCTTTCCATACCCGTTTTCCCTTGTATACCATCCGCCAAAATAATAATCTTTCCTGACGGGCTGCTCCGGAAGAACTGCATATTTTCCCGCTGAGACAGCAGCCTTTATTGCTTCCTCACCGTTCTGGGGCTCGAATACCACTGTGTACTGTTTAATATTATCCCCATCGGAAGGTTCCGGATCAGTTCCATCAGCAGGCGACTCAGGTTCTGGCGTATCCGGTGCCGTCTCCGTCCACTCAGCAGTCAGGGTCATGTCCCTTGTCACCGTATCGCTATCAAAATCCCATTTCCTGCCATTCTCATCATACCAGCCATTAAAGGTATAACCTGAGCGGCTTGTTTCAGGTTCAGCCAGTGGATCACCCTCCACGACAACCTGAGAGCCCACATAGCTTCCTCCGTTTGAATCAAAGTTTACCCTGAAGAATTCAATCTTTGAATTATATTGGACCGGAATACCGGAAAATCCTGCCACGTTTCCACAGACAGCATCCCATTCCCCGGATGTCCCGCCGTAATAGATTTTCTTTATAAAAGGGCATTTATCAAAAGCCGTGGCATCTATAAAGGTAACTGTCTTTGGAATATAAATCCTTTCAATCCGGCAGTTTGTAAAAGCATTGGTTCCTATTGTCAGAAGGCCATCGGGAAGGGAGAGGATCCCGTCAAATCCGGTATTCCTGAAGCATTCCTCAGGTATGTCTTCCAGCTCGCTTCCTTCCTCAAATAACAGCCGACCCGTAAAAGAGGAACATCCCTTAAATGCCCTCTCCCCTATCTCGGTAACACTTGCCGGTATAGTCAGATCCCCCGTAAGGGCTGTATTATTACTGAATGCATCATCGCCTATTTTACTAAGGCCCTTATTAAGGACCAGGGACGAAAGACAGTCATTCTCCGCAAAGGCATAATCACCTATTTCGCGCAGCTTCCTATTAAGATTTAATGATGTAATATCGTTGCACCAAAATGCATAATCCCCGATTTTTGTAACGGCAGCAGGGATAACAACATTCCCCGTAATGTATCTGCCGGAGTCATAGCCGGAAAAGACATAATTACCAATATTTGTTATTTTCTCAGTCTGGGTTGAGAAGCCCACGGTGTAATCATCATCCCCATAATACCAATCATGATGAACTCTTGGAGTATAATATTCAACTGTAGATTCAACATGCATTCCGTTGACATCAAAGTCCCACATTTCTCCGTATCCCGTCACAGTCACATTATCGCGGCCGCCTGTCCAGGCTATGGTTTCCCCGAACTTACTATCCTCGGCAAAAACCGAAACAGGCAGCAAGACAGATATTAAGACTGCTGAAAGAAGCAGGCTTATAAACCGTGCAGCAGCTTTTCTTTTTCGTCCTTTCATATTCTTTGCCTCCCTTTAATGATGGATTATAAAAAAGGGCAGGACAGCATGCTATAGCCCTGCCCTATGTCATGAGATCTTAAATCGAGCAGGGAAGATGAAATCGCACCCTGCCCGCCGCGGATCGCCGGTCAGCCCTGCTGACATTTTCCTATCGGCGGCCCTGCGAAAATAAAAAAAGCGGACATGAGCATTTCCACACTCACATCCGCTGTACAGCCGGATAAGACAAACAAACAGGAAAAAACGCACAACCCTTGTAAACATCTTTTTTATACGCTACAATAAAGCCGTGTGTATCCGTAGGCTTAATGTCTATATGGTGTGGTAGCCTGTTTACCATTCCTTGCCCTTCGGAGTGCCAGCTCCGAAGGGTGGTTACACCGTTCTTTTTATTCATTTAAAATCTCATTCGATTCATTGTAACAAGATAAAAGACCATTTTCAAGCCTATTTTTCAATCCCGTATACATTCAGAATTATTATGATGGATTATTATGATCCGCTCCCGACGGATGCCGTCAGCTTTGTGCCGTCGCTGTCCACCTTTATGACGCTTCCCGCTCCGGCTTCGCCGGAAAGTATGAGCTTAGCTGACAAAGTCTCCACGTTTTTCTGCATATATCTCTTTAAGGGTCTCGCACCGAATACCGGATCATAGGCGCTTTCCCCGATGAAATCCCGGGCAGCATCCGTAAGCTCTATCCTAAGCTCCCTTGACGCTATGCGCTCATTTGTTTCGGCAAGGATCAGGTCTATGATGCTCTTTATATTAGCCCTGGTAAGCGGCCTGAACATTATGATCTCATCGAGCCTGTTTAAGAATTCCGGCCGGAAATGCTCTCTTAATGCGGCGTTGACCTCCGCCTGGGCCGTTATGCTTATGGAACCGTAATCATCTATTCCGTTTAATAGGCTTTCGGATCCCAGATTGCTGGTCATTATCACTATGCTGTTTTTGAAATCAACGGTACGTCCCAGGGAATCCGTGATGCGTCCGTCGTCCAGCACCTGCAGCAGCACGTTGAACACGTCGGGATGGGCCTTCTCCACTTCATCAAAAAGAATGACGCTGTAGGGCTTTCTCCTTACCGCTTCGGTAAGCTGTCCTCCCTCATCATATCCCACATATCCCGGAGGCGCTCCGATAAGACGTGATACGGAAAACTTTTCCATGTACTCGCTCATATCTATACGGACCATATTATTTTCGTCGTCAAAGAGTGCCAGTGCCAGAGCCTTGGCAAGCTCCGTCTTTCCCACGCCGGTGGGTCCAAGGAAAAGAAACGACCCTATAGGCTTTGTGGGATCCTTTATCCCTGCCTTTGAACGGATTATTGCCTCCGTCACCCGCTGCACCGCATCGTCCTGGCCTATGACCTTCTTATGCAGCTCCTTATCGAGATTCAGGGTCTTATTCTTTTCTCCCTCGGTAAGCTTCGACACCGGTATCCCTGTCCATCTGGATACGATATCCGCTATCTCTTCATCGGTCACCGCTTCATGCACCATGGAGAAATCCCTGTCCTGATTCCGCCGTTCCTCGGTCTCCAATGTCTTCATAAGTCCCGGAAGCTTCCCGTACTGCAGCTCGGAAGCCTTTGTAAGATCGCCGTTTCTCGTGGCTATCGCGATCTCATTCCGCAGGGACTCTATCTCCTCCCTTAATGAAGATACCTTTGAAACGGAGTCTTTTTCGTTGTCCCACTCCGCCTTCTTTTTTGAAAAAGCATCCTTTAATTCATAAAGCTCCTTCTGAAGATCCTGAAGCCTGGCCTTGCTCTGATTATCACTTTCCTTTTTCAGCGCATTCTCTTCTATCTGCAGCTGCGTGATCCTACGGTTCAGCTCGTCCAGCTCCTCCGGCAGGGAATCAAGCTCGGTCTTTATCGAGGCGCAGGCTTCATCCACCAGATCTATTGCCTTATCCGGCAGGAAACGGTCGCTTATATACCTGTGGGAAAGCTCTGCCGCAGCCACCAGCGCCGAGTCATTTATCTTCACACCATGAAAGACCTCGTAACGCTCTTTTACTCCCCGCAGTATGGAAACGGTATCCTCCACAGAGGGTTCGTCCACCATAACGGGCTGGAAACGCCGTTCCAGTGCCGCATCCTTTTCTATGTACTTCCTGTATTCGTCAAGGGTCGTGGCTCCTATGCAGTGGAGCTCGCCCCGCGCAAGCATGGGCTTCAGCATATTTCCGGCATCCATACTGCCCTCAGCCTTTCCCGCGCCCACGATATTATGGATCTCATCGATAAAGAGTATTATCCTGCCGTCGGAATGCTTTATCTCATTTAATACGGCCTTTAATCTCTCCTCGAATTCGCCTC
This sequence comes from Lachnospiraceae bacterium, assembly GCA_017453865.1. GTDB lineage: Bacteria > Bacillota > Clostridia > Lachnospirales > Lachnospiraceae > NK4A144. Next base: position 7,277 of record JAFTEC010000089.1, on the reverse strand, counting down.
TGTATTTTGCTCCCGCCACAAGGGAGCCCATATCCAGTGAGAAGATCTCCTTGTCCTTCAGTCCCTCCGGAACATCCCCCCGGACTATCCTCTGGGCAAGACCCTCAACAGCCGCAGTCTTTCCGACACCGGGCTCACCTATCAGCACCGGATTATTCTTGGTCTTTCTGGAAAGGATCCTTATGACATTCCTGATCTCGCTGTCCCTTCCGATGACCGGATCCAGCTTTTCCTCTCTCGCCCTTTCCACGAGATTTATCCCGTATTTCGAAAGGGTATCATAGGTGCTCTCGGGGTTATCGCTTAAAACCCTCTGGTTTCCCCTTACCTCCTGCAGCGCGGACAGGAAGCGGTCCCTGTTTATCCCGTATTCCCTGAATAATTCTGCAACCGCCTTATTCGGATACTTTATCATGCAGAGGAAAAGATGCTCCACGGAAACATACTCGTCTCCCATGGCCTTTGCCTCATCCTCGGCATAGGTCATAATCTTATTGAGATCCTTCCCCACAAAGCTGTCTCCGCCCTGAACCTTCACAAGCTTCGACAGTACCTCCTCCGTGCGGTGGATAAAGCTCTCCTTATCGATCCCCATCTTCTCCACAAGCTTCAGGATAAGGGAATCCTCTATGGTCAGAAGAGAATAAAGAAGGTGCTCCGGCTCTATCTCCTGATTTCCGTAATCCATGGCAACCTTCTGGCAATTATTTATGGCCTCCATTGAGCTCTGGGTAAATTTACTTATATTCATGATCTTCCTCCTTTCGGGAGTGGTATTGGTTTAGGTACAAAACAAAGCCGGTCCCGGAATGACACAGTACTGAGCAGGAAGGCTTAGGAGCTGTTCATAAATAACTTTACAGTTTGACGCAGGACAGGCGTTCATCTTCAAAGAAGAAAACGTAGCCGTAGCGGGCTACGGCGAGGCTTTCTGATGAAGCAGATGGACGACTGGACAAGTCAAATGTAAAGATTTATTTATGAACAGATCCATAGTACTATACAGGACGGCTTAGTGCCGGTCAATTATTATAATACACTGGATTGTTAGCACTGTCAAGAGGTGAGTGCTAATTATTCTGACATGGGTCTGAATGCTGTGCTTTCCAGCAGCTTTGTGGCCGCTTCAAAATCCACAGGCTTGCTGTAATAATAGCCCTGCGCCTTATTACAGCCCATTTCAAGAAGTGCTCTTCCCTGCTTTTCGTTCTCGACACCCTCGGCTATCACCGACATATGAAGTCTGTCGGCAATATTGATTATACTCTCGATAAGTATCCTTGAACGCCTGTCGTCCGGAAGCTTGTCCACAAAGCTCCGGTCGATCTTGATCACATCCGCGTTAATATTATGTATCAGGGAAAGTGAGGAATATCCCGTTCCGAAATCGTCAATCGAGATCCTTATCCCCTTATTCTTAAGCTTCCGGATAAAGTCCATCAGCTGCTCGTATTCCGTATCCTTGACGCTTTCCGTTATCTCTATCTCCAGGCAGTCGGGAGACAGGCCGAAATCATCGATTATGTCGGCTATCCTTTCGTCTATGTCCATCACATAAAGATTCTTCTTGGAAAAATTGGAGGAAATGACCGGAACATCATAGCCCATATTCTTCCACTGTCTGATGGCGGAGCAGGTAGCCTTAAAGATGGTGATATCAAGCTCCGGTATCAGGGAATTCTTGTCAAGTACGGGTATGAACTGATCGGGATAGATAAAATGTCCCTCATGGATCCAGCGGCAGAGTGCCTCGAAGCCCACCAGTTCCCCGTTCCGCATATCGACCTTAGCCTGGAAGAAGGGCACAAACTCCCTCTTCTGTATCGCAGGCCGGAACATTGAAAGTATCTTCCTGCTCTTGCTTATGGCCTCCACAAGCTCATCATCGAAATATACCACCGGCTTTTTCAGTTTTCCCTTTGCAAGCTCACAGGCCGCGGAGGCCTCGTTAAGGCGCTCAAAGAAGGGTCTTCTCCTGCCCTTGACCGCTTCGGATATTCCCATCCAGGTTGAAATATTGAAGGTGACCCCGGGAGCCGACTTAAGATTGGAGATCAGAACGCTTCCAAGCTTCCTCTGGACCGCTTCCAGATTCTTCTTGCGTATCACGAGGACATAATTGTCCCCGCCCAGACGGCATACCGCCTCATCATCGGCCACAAAGGTGCAGAGCTTACGGGAGTACTGTATTATAGCCTCATCCCCGGCTCTTCCCCCCGCCACATCGTTGACATACCTGAAGTTCTGGAGATTGAGCCTGATAAGCAGCAGATCCTCCTCAGGGATCGTCCTTGTAAGCTCCTTATATTTTTTTTGAAGAAATACCACATTGGGTATTCCCGTCAGAGCGTCGGAATTCTGGGAGATATCCAGCATCTTTCTCATATTGCGGCGGCTCATGAGAAGATACAGAAGATCCGCAAAAAGCTTCAGCGCCTCCAGATCAAGATCTTCTTTTTTTACTCCTATCTTAAATTCCTGGTATGAATGAACATATTCCTTGTCATCGAAAAAGTAGGCATATTTAAGACAAAGTCCGGTCTGCTGCCCGTCCTTATAGAGCATGATCTTGTTTCCCTCTATTTCCTCATCCGCTACCACCTTTCCCACACGGTTGTCGCGGAAGCGGAAGTCATCCTCAAAATCCACATCATAGTATAATTTGGATATCCCGAGATGCTCGCAGACAGTTTTCAGATCGTCGCGGCTAAGCCTTTCCCTGGAAGCCTTTTCGATCATATGCTGAAGGTCATTTATCAATTCATTACTTAGCTGCAACTTTATTGCCTCCAAATGACGCAGAATCAAGTATATTCGTGTCGAAGGTAAAGGTCAGGTTATTCTGAAGGCGCGCCCTTTTCAGCGCAAGTTCTATTATCCTGTCCAGAAGCTCACTGTATTTGATCCCCAGAGGTTCCCAGAGGTAAAATGCGAGAGAACCCGGAATCGTGTTTATTTCATTAAAGTAAAGCTGTCCGCTGTCTCCGTCTATCATAAAGTCTATACGGGACACGCCGCAGCAGCCGAGAGCCTTAAATGCCTTTACCGCAAGGCTTCTGATCTCCTCCCGCATATCCTTCGGGATATCCGCGGGGATCCTTCGGGAAACTCCCGCCATTCCCTTTGAAGCCCCGGACTTTGCGCTTCTTTCGTATTTATCACTGTAGCTCAAAATTTCCTCGGAATGAAGCGGTTCCTCACATTCTGAGGCCTCCGCTCCGTTCTCGTCCCCGAGGACCGAGCAGTTTATCTCTCTTAGATTCGTTATCGCCATTTCAACCAGCACTCTGGAAGCATATTTAAAAGCATCATCCAAAGCGTCTGCAAGGGAAGGAGAGTCATGTGCGATCCCGATCCCCACGCTGGATCCCAGATTAACGGGCTTTACGACAACGGGATAGCCGAAGCCCTCTTCGATCTTCTTTATCAGGAGATCCATATCCTCATAATCCGACAGTGTATAGATTCCGGCATCAAGAACCGGCACCCCGGCTTCCTTCAGTATCATTTTCATTATATACTTATCCATACCCACTGCAGATGCGGTAACATCGCAGCCGGCGAAGGGAAGTCCCAGGGTCTTGAAATATCCCTGCAGCGCACCGTCCTCCACATTTGTACCGTGGACCACCGGAAAGACAAAGTCTATCTCATATTCCGGATTTTTTCCGAATCTCTTAAGAGGAAAGGAAACGAGCTTTACCCTGTCATCCTCATTTACCATTATGACCCTGCGTGAACGGGAAAGAAGTCCCTTTATATCTCTGTAGGACTCTATACTGCCTATATCGTCCCCTATGTACATTTCATTATTCTTACTTAAATATACCGGTATAATATCGTACTTTTCGCGGCTTAAGCTTAAATAAGCCTGGATACCGGATATTACCGACACCTCGTGTTCAACGCTCTTCCCGCCGAAAAGCAGTGCTATCCTGAGTTTCAACGCCTTTACCTTTCCGTTCCCCGCCGTCAGTAATTATCCGGCAGGTCATTTTCAAGCAGTATGATCTTTCTCCTGTCGTCCCTGATACCGAGGGCAAAGCTCATGGCATCCTCCACCCTGTCAAATACCCTTGAGCGTTCCTCCGGGAACTTCTTTTCCATTATACCATCCATTATGGCTTTCGTGTGATTTTTCCCCACAAGGAAAATATAATCACAGTTTTCCGCCGCATAATTGCCGAATTTACGGTTGTATTCCCATTCCCTGTCGCCGAGCTCCACCATCCCGGGGGTAATAAGTATCTTTACTCCGTCAAACAAGCCCAAGGTTTCAACCGCAGCCTTTGATCCCACAGGGTTTGAATTATAGGCATCGTCGATTATAGTGACGTTTCCCTGATTCCTGATCTGCATCCGGTGTTCCACAGGTTCTATCCTTCTAACCGGAACCTTAAGCTCCCGAAGGCTTATTCCTAGCTTATTTGCAACCGCTATTGCTCCCAGCACATTTATTATATTATGCGCACCGATAAGCCTCACATGGAAGCTTTCCTCCTCACCCTCCGGTGTCACCACCGCAAATGACGTCCCGAGGTCAGAGACCTTGATATCCTTTGCATAGTAGCCCTCCCGCTTTCCATTTGAAAAGTAAAGGATGGGATCAGGGTACTTTCCCGCAGTTTCTCTTATAATATCATTATCCCCGTTAAGGAAGAGCATTCCCTTTCCGGACACCGCGTCGGCAAGCTCGAACTTTGTCTTCCGGATATTTTCCATGCTGAAAAAGGTCTCAAGATGCTGGGGTCCCACCGCGGTTATTATCCCGTGGTCGGGAGGAAAGAGATCGCATATTTCCTTTATCTCCCCTGTTCTCCTGGCACCCATTTCGCAGATAAAGATCTCGTTTCCGGGCTTCATGTGCTCCCTTATGGTACGGGTGATACCGAGAGGCGTATTGAAGTTTCCGGGAGTCACAAGGACATCGTATCTGGTTTTTAACAGGGTCTCGAGATAGTATTTAACACTGGTCTTTCCGTAGCTTCCGGTGACGCCTATGGTTATGAGCTCCGGCATACTTTTCAGTATCCGCCTTGCGTCATTGATATAATATCTGTTTATCCCCTCCTCAACCGGATGGTTGATGATATTGGCGGCAATATCGAGAATAAGCTCCAGAGAGACCGCTATGACCGCGGCAGCACTTATCCCCTTTATCCCGAATATGCGGAATACAGCAAATATGATAAGAAGAGACAGGACGACAAGCGTAAAGATAAGCCTCTTTACCCTTGCAGTGTACACCAGCTTCTTTTTATTATTGAGCCTCATCAACGCCCTGTACACGAGGATCACCATGACCAGATCGAAAATGATAAGGATATCGAAGATAAGGTACGGAAAGAAAAGCCTTACGATCCCGGAACACAGTCCGAAGATCAAAAGCCACTGCTGTCTGATATTCTTTTTCAGCCATCTTAGGTGCTCGTCATTCTTGTACCCGTTGAGCTGCAGCATATGGAGATTATGCCTCAGGGTAAGGGTGAAGGCGTATACGGACAGCACCGAGATCACAAGAGTTCTTATTATCATTTGAAAAATGCTTTCATCACAGATCGAAATTTTTGCGGAGCTTCCAGAAAGGAATAGTGGCCGCAGCCCTTAAACACGATAAGGGCAGCACCGGGTATTTTTTCTTCCATAATGTGTGCGTCCCGCATGGGTGTCGCCGTGTCCTTGTCTCCCCAGATCAAGAGACAGTCCGGAGCCACCTCCGGAAGAAGCGGTGTCAGGTCTTCATTGACCGCCATTACAAGGCACTGACGCATTACAGGGGTTGCCCGTCTGTAATCTTCGGATCCCTGCCTCATCCTCCAGTCATCCACAAGCTCCGGGAAAAGCGCATAAAATAACTTTGTATTGAAAAGCTTTTTCAGTATTTTATACTGTCTGATCCTTATTCTCTGCATCAGGGTCCTGACCGGAAGTACCCCTGCGCTGTCGATAAGGACTATCTTCTCTATATTAAAGGAAATATCCTTCCTCGAAGCAAGCTTTATTATTATCCTGCCGCCGTAGGAGTGTCCGATGAGGGACGCGCTTTTTATCCCGAGCTCCTCCATAAGGCGGAGAAAAAAATCCGTATAGCTGTCAATATTCCAGGCCTCCGGAGGCTCCCCGCTTCCCCCGAAGCCCGGGAGATCAAACTGCAGCACCCTGCAGCTGTCTTCTATGGCAGATGCTACGCTGTCATACACGCTCAGGTCCGTTCCCCAGCCCTGGAGTATCACGGCATATTTCTCCCCGCTGCCGCTGAATTTATAATTTATATCGATTCCGTCAATCGTGATCTTCATTGTTTTGAATAAAAGGCTGCGGCATATGCACCGCAGCCTGATCCAGTATAAGGTCTCTTCCGGATTGTTTATGGCAGCTCAGAATTTGCCTGCTTTTGCAGCCTCTTCAATGGATACTGCCGTTGAAACAGTCATTCCGACCATGGGGTTATTTCCGGCTCCGATAAGACCCATCATCTCAACGTGCGCGGGAACTGATGAAGAACCTGCGAACTGGGCATCGGAATGCATACGTCCCATCGTATCCGTCATTCCGTAGGAAGCGGGACCTGCAGCCATATTATCGGGATGGAGTGTACGTCCTGTTCCGCCGCCGGATGCCACTGAGAAGTACTTCTTTCCTGCATCTACTCTTTCCTTCTTATAGGTTCCTGCAACGGGGTGCTGGAATCTGGTGGGGTTCGTTGAGTTTCCGGTTATGGATACGTCCACGTTCTCATGCCACATGATAGCGACACCCTCCTGAACATCATTTGCGCCGTAGCAGTTTACAAGGGCTCTCGGGCTCTTGGGATCCTTTGAATAGCACTTACGGAATACTTCCTTAAGCTCTCCCGTGAAGTAGTCGTACTCGGTCTCCACATGGGTAAATCCGTTGATCCTCGAAATGATCTGTGCAGCGTCTTTTCCGAGTCCGTTAAGGATGACCCTTAAGGGCTTCTGACGAACCTTGTTTGCTTTTTCTGCGATACCGATGGCGCCTTCGGCTGCTGCAAAGGACTCGTGGCCTGCAAGGAATGCGAAGCACTCGGTGTCCTCTTCAAGGAGCATCTTTCCGAGATTTCCATGGCCGAGACCAACCTTACGTCTGTCGGCAACACTTCCGGGGATACAGAAGGACTGAAGTCCCTCGCCGATAGCTGCCGCAGCTTCGGAAGCCTTGCGGCAATTCTTCTTGATAGCGATGGCTGCGCCCACTGTATATGCCCACTTTGCGTTCTCGAAGCAGATAGGCTGGATACCCTCGATCAGATGATA
>JAFTEC010000088.1 GCA_017453865.1 Lachnospiraceae bacterium | reverse complement strand
TTATCTGTATAGAAAACGGACATTTATCTCATTAACCTTCAGGTCGAAGAATTGCCGTGAATATCTGTTAATTAACGGAAATTCTAATGTCCGAGTCAACAATTCCATAGAAATCCCCCTCCGTAGTCCGCCAGAATTCATACCCTTTCGTAAGATTATCATTTTCAAAAGGGATTATCTCATCGTCAGTCTTAACTGCGACCAATACGCCTGACAACACATCAGGTCCGTCTTTGTCAGTATCCTTTAATACTACCCATCTGTCGGGATAATTGGAGACCATTTCCTCCCAGGTCATTCTTTCACCCATATGATCACCCCAATCTCTGTAGACTGTCCTTTGTAATCCAATACCATCATATCATTTACATATTTTACTTTCAACGAGTTCCCGGAATCCTGATGGTCAATAAATTTGAAAAAAAGTCACCTATACCGTCCTGTCCGTCCTGTCCACTTCAAGGATCATCTCATCCCCTGCTCTGCCCACCAGGTATCCGGCGCCTTTTCGGGCGCTGCATTCGCAGGCAGGCTCTTTCCGAATACCATATTGATGATGGTCTTGTCGCCTAAATTTATCTCCTGTATCACGATGTCATGCAGAAGTGCCGCGGGAGATCCTCCGGTGAGATTGGCCTTCATTACCGCGGTCCTCACCCTGTCCGAAAGGTACTCCGAGACAAAGCCTATCTCAAAGGCATCCATCAGGCTGAACTTCACAAGCTCCAGCTTGTGGGTCACAGGATTTTCCAAAGGCTCCTCTATCACATTTTCCGCCAGATTCGGCTTGAAATCGGCTATATAAAAATCCTTCCACTGTTCATATGATTCCCTGTATCCCATCTCCGGACCTCCTATTCGGAAATAACATCCAGCACCTTATATAAAAGAGTATAAAGAGCCCTTGCATCCTTTTCCTTCAGGCTCACGCACCTTCCCATCTCCTCCGGGATTGAAACCGCCCTGTCCCTTAGACTTAAGCCTTCATCCGTTATGCTGACTATAAGGTTTCTCTCGTCACTTTCGGAGCGCTTTCTCTCAATATATCCCTTTGACTCCAGCTTTTTTAGGAGCGGCGTCAGGGTTCCCGAATCAAGAAAAAGCTTTTCACCCAGTTCCTTTACGTTGGTTTTCTTTACATCCCATAAAACCATCATGGCAATGTACTGGGTATAAGTAAGATCAAGCTCATCAAGAAACGGCTTGTAGCGTCTCACTATCTCCTTTGCACAGACATAAAGCGGAAAGCAGATCTGGTTTTCGATCTTCAGACAGTCATACTTATGATCACTCATAATACTATCTCCTCTACATAATATAATGATTCAGACGCCAAAAGGATCCTTAGCTTTGCTCATGATTGCACTGCGTCACTCTAACCGGCCACCTTAAAACAACAAAATCAATGACCGTAACTGTTGTACGGTCATTTGATTGCTTGCAATTAAATTATGCTGTGGATCTCACTTTTTGTCAATAGAAAACTTTGTAACGGCTCACCTCATATCCATGCCTGTCTTTACAAAACGGAACATCCGGAGTGCTGCTTCATAATACAGCTCTTCCGCGTTTTCCATTGCTTCACTTAAGGTCATCGGAGCATTAACAGTAGTCATAAGTGATGAGATACCGTATTTACAGATATCCAGGGCATCCCTGCCAAGTGAGCCTGACAGACCGAGTACGGGGATACCTAAAGCCTCTGCGTGCTTTCCAACGCCCTGCATGACCTTACCGAAGCAGCTCTGCCAGTCAGTCCTGCCTTCTCCCGTAACGACCAGGTCAACATCCTTAAGCCTCTCTTCAAAATGTATAAGATCAAGCACCGCTTCAATGCCGGACTTGATCCTGCCGCCCAGAAATACATAGAGGGCGGCACCAAGACCACCGGCGGCACCGGCACCCCGGATCCCGTCACAGTCAATGCCAAAGCCGGATTTTATCACATCCCTGTAATTGCACATTCCTTCTTCCAGCTCATCCTGTATCTCCTTCGTTGCACCCTTCTGCGCCCCGAAGGTCCGGGTGGCACCGTCGGGACCGCACAGGGGATTTGTGACGTCACACATGACCGAAATACTGCAGTCCTTCAGTCTTCCGTCAAGAGACTGCGTATCTATCTCCTTAACATTGATAAGATCTCTACCGAAGCCCTCCAATTCCTTTCCGTCTTTGTCAAGAAATCGCACCCCGAGTGCCCGGGCGCATCCCATTCCCCCGTCATTGGTGGCCGAGCCTCCTATTGCAATGGAAAGCTTCCTGTAGCCTTTATTAAGGGCGTCCAGAATAAGCTCCCCGGTACCAAGCGTGGTTGTATTCATAGGGTTACGGAGATCCCCGGGTACAAGAGTAAGGCCGGATGCCTTCGACATCTCTATTACCGCCTGATCCCGCCCGAATACACCGTAGGAGGAACGGATCTCATTCATAAGAGGGTCGTGGACACTGCAGCTCACCATTTCACCCTTTTCAGCATTTATCACTGCCTCTACGGTACCCTCACCCCCGTCTGCAACGGGTACACCCGAGGTCTCGCAGTCTCCGAAGACCTCCTTCGCTGCCCTTGTAAGGAGCTCTATGGTCTTTTCACTTGTGAGACTCCCCTTAAAGGAATCTGACGCAAATAAAAGCTTCATGATTATAATCTACCTCTGGACACGCCCCGAACCGCTGCCACCGCAAATTCAATAGCCTCCTTTGGAGCCATATTCTTAAGAAGAGAATGTATGAGTGCGCCGCCAAAGCTGTCGACTCCGCCGACCTGAAGGAGACGCTTGAAATCGTATTTCGTAAATAACCTTTCACCCGTTGCTATGGGGATATTGGTGGCGGCGGCTATCTCCGGCTTATCGTTCCTCCGCCCACAACAGTGTCTCCGTCATACATGACCACCGCCTGTCCCGGGGTAATGGCTCTCTGGGCTTTGTCAAAGACAAGCCTGATACGGCGATCCTCTTCCCCGTATACTGTAGCATCCTGCTCCTTCTGGCTGTATCTCGTCCTGGCCTTCACCCTGAGCTCCCCGGAAGGAGCGGGGATCGAGATCCAGTTTACCTCCGAAGCGTAAAGGGTATCCGAGTAGAGATCTTCCTCTGCTCCCACATATACTTTGTTTTCCTTCATATCCTTTTTTATCACGTAAAGGGGCTCCGGTGCGGAGATCCCAAGCCCCCTCCTCTGCCCGTTGGTATAGCGTACCGCGCCGTGATGCCGTCCCAGCACTTTTCCCGAGAGATCAAGGATATCGCCGTCGGGGTAGGGTCTTCCCGAATACTCTTCCATAAATCCGGCATAGTCCCTGTCGGGAACGAAGCAGATATCCTGGCTGTCATGCTTTTTTGCATTGATGAAGCCCTCTTCCTCCGCTATGCTTCTGGTCTCATCCTTCCCCATATCCCCCAGCGGAAATATGACATGGGACAGCTGTTCCTGCGTCAGTCTGTACAGGACATAGCTCTGATCCTTTTCAGGAACAAGGGCCTTCTTAAGAAGCCTGCGTCCGCTTACTTTGTCCGTATCTATCCTTGCATAATGACCGGTCACGACAAAATCATATTCCTTTTCAAGAGCGTATTTTAAGAGAAGTCCGAATTTCATTTCACTGTTGCAGTCAATGCAGGGATTTGGGACACCTCCGCTTTCATAGGTCCGAACGAACTTATCTATTATCTGCTCCCTGAATTCCCTTGAAAAATCCAGGACCTCAAAGGGAATGCCTATCCTGTACGCAACCTCCGCAGCATCATCTATATCCGAATCGGAACAGCAGCTGTGACGTGCTTCACTGTTACTGTTGCCCCTGAACAGCCGCATGGTGATCCCCAGGCAGTCAAAGCCCTTTTTCTTCATCAGAAATGCCGCTACCGAGCTGTCCACTCCTCCGCTCATAGCAATAAGTGCCCGTTTTTTCATTCAAAATCTCCTATAAAACTTCACCAGCCAAAGGAAAAGTCTACATTTTTTCTTATTTAATTTCAGATTGAACTATGCTATTGTATTATAACAGATGTTTAGATATCTAAAAATCATTTGTCCATTGACTTTACGATCTCGTTTTTTAGCGCTTTAAAATAGATTTATGGCACAGGAAATTCTGAACTGGAATATGGATTACGGTCTTGCCTCACTTTTCGTGCTGGCTGTTCTCCTCATATACAATATCTTTCGGCGTGAGCTGCCCTTAAAGAAGGCTCTTGTATTTAACATCCTTCTGATCACCATTGCTCTTGCAGATATTCTGGATATATTTTCAAATTATTTCGAAAAGCATCCCGGAATGTTTTCCTTCCCCGTGGTCTATGCCTCGGTTCTTTTTTATCATGCACTGGTAGTCATGATCCCCGTGATCCTCTGCACCATGGTCATAATAGTTACCGGCCGGCTCGGGATCGCCTCTCCAAAGGGACGTAACCTTTCGCTGCTGCTTTTCGCTGCGCTGGAGCTTTTCATACTGACTAATCCCTTTACCGGCGCGGTTTTTTCCTATGACTACGATAACGGCTACAGACCCGGTCCCGGTTTTTTCGTGATCTTCTTCTTCGGTATGGCGGTTTTGATCCACGGCTGCTTCTATATGGGAAGGCACCGTGAGAAAACCAGACCCGTACAGAGGATATCCATATATCTTTTTACCGGCATAACCTTTATTTCCTGCTTTATCCAGGCTGTGCTGTTTCCCGGACTTCCCGTGCTCTGCTTCGGCTTCACGATCTCCGTCCTCATAATCTATATCGCGGCGTCAAACACCGATTCCTTCAGCGACCAGCGGACCGGCCTCTTTTCCAGAGAGGGACTTAGCGAGCTTCAGAGGGAGCTGTATCTGGAAAAAAAGAAATGCTCGATCCTCTGCTTTACCTTTGCGAATTACAATATCATAAAGACCACCTACGGGGATGAGATCATGCTCCCCTGCCTCCGTGCCATTGCGGATTTCCTTAAGGGTGATGTCTGCAGGAGGGATGTTTATCCCTTTTATATCCATAACGGACGCTTTCTCCTTTTGAAAAACGGCCTGTATGACTTCACAGAGGAAAGAGCTCTTATCAATGCACGTTTCCTGAAGCCCTGGTCGGTTGTTGATAACAGCTTCCGCTTTTCTCCGGCTCATGCCTACATCTCTTCGGAAATAAAAATGTCAAGGATACAGGAGGTTCATACCCTTATCAATAAGGCTCTGACCGAAGCACTGAATAACGGGGCTTTCTCCTTTGTCTCCATAGATGAGGAAACCTTATATGAGACCAGGCATGAGATCAAGATAAGGAAGGCTCTGGAAAGAGCACTTGATAATGATGGGCTGGAGGTCTGGTATCAGCCAATCTGGTCACCCACCGCAAACCGGATCACATCTGCTGAGGCTCTGGTCCGTGTGCGGGATGATGAACTGGGTATCATTTACCCCGATGAATTTATAAAGACCGCGGAGATCAACGGACGTATAACAAAGCTCGGACGTCAGGTTTACAGAAGGGTCTGTGAATTTATTGCAACCCACGATATCAAAAAATACGGACTGGATTATATAGAGGTGAATCTCTCTCCCATACAGTGCCTTAATGAACACCTGTCAGACGAGCTTATCGCCATCAGAAAGAACTTCGGCATCAGCTCGAAGCTCATTAATCTGGAGATTACCGAGACGGCTGCCTCCGATTCTCCGATAATGATGGAAAATATGCTCCGCCTGTCGCAGGACGGCTTCACCTTTTCACTTGATGATTACGGAACCGGCTATTCAAATCTTATGAATATGCTGTCCCTTCCCTTAAGTATAATAAAGATCGACAAGTCCATTGTGTGGTCATACTTTGACCAGTCCTTTGCACTTGCTGCTGGAGGGGAAAGCTTTGTTCCGTCACCCACGGAAGGAAATGCCGAGAACAGCATCCTTGAGGATCTGATCCCTATGTTCCAGGGCCGCGGCTTAAAGGTCATCTGTGAGGGAGTGGAGACCAATGAAATGGTAAGGGTTCTGGAGGAGCTTGGCTGTGATTATATGCAGGGCTTCTTCTTCTCAAAGCCACTGCCCGAGAACGAATTTTTGAGTTTCCTCAAAGCAAAAAACAGAGGTATGGGTTTCCTTCCCTGATCTCCCGTATTTCCTAAAGTTACCTTAGACAACAGCAGGGCCGCAGCGAAAGCTGCGGCCCGTTATTTGGGGTCTAAACGGTTTGATCTAAACCAAAGGAGATCCTTAAGCAAAGGATACTACCTTGTAACCCTTATCCTCTACGGCCTTTTTCAGTACATCATCAGCCACTTCAGAAGAAAAGCTGACTACCGCCGTTCCCTTTTCGTGACTCACTTCTGCAGCGGAAACACCGTCAAGGGCTTCCAGTGCTTTTTTTACATTCATCTCACAGTGAGGACACTTCATTCCTTCAATATTAACAGTTCTGGACATTTTTTCTCCCTCCCTTAGGTTATGTCCCGCAGCAGATACCCCGGCTCATTGACGTTTCAAATAAAAGGATTTTCATCCTCATATCTTACTCCGGCAGGACGGTTATATCCGATCTCCTTCGGATCGACTCCGATATACTTCAGTGCTTCGTAGAGAGCCTTTCCGTAGTGTCCGAACATCACAGCACCGTGATGGGGGAAATTCTTTCCGATAAGCTGGTACCTGTAGAACCTGCCCATTTCCTTTATCGCGAAGACTCCGATGCCTCCGAATGACTGCGTGGCAACGGGAAGCACCTCGCCCTCAGCTGCATAAGCCCTTAATATATTGTCGGCAGTGGACTGCAGACGGTAGAAGGTGATATCTCCGGGATTTATATCTCCCTCAATGGTACCCTCGCACCACTCTGCGGGATGGGTATTTGCCATTATCTTCTGATAGTCAAGGTGTGCATCATGTATCTTTGAGGAACAGGTATTGCCGCAGTGGAAACCCATAAAGGTATCGCTGTGCTTATAATCGAACTTGCCCTCGATAAACTCCTTGTACATATCCTTCGGAACGGAATTATTGATATCCAGGAGGGTCACAGGCTCTCCCGTGATGCAGACACCGATATACTCGGAAAGGGTTCCGTAGATATCAACCTCGCAGGATACGGGGATACCCTGTCCGGTCAGGCGGCTGTTAACATAACATGGAACAAACCTGAACATATCCTGAAATGCGGGCCAGCACTTTGTTGTAAGGGTAACGTATTTTCTGTAGCCCTTATGCTCCTCCACCCAGTCAAGAAGTGTAAGCTCATACTGGGCAAGCTTCGGGAGCATCTTGTTGTCTCCAAGCTCCCGTGTCATATCGGCTACCACGTCCGGAATCCTCTTATCTCCCTCATGCTTCTGATAAGCTTCAAAGAGATCCAGCTCGGACTCCTCTTCGATCTCCACTCCCAGATTGTAAAGCTGCTTGATCGGAGCATTGCAGGCAAGGAAGTTCGCGGGACGGGGACCGAAGGAAATGATCTTCAGGTTCGAAAGACCAATAACGACCCTGGCTATTGGCAGGAACTCTTTAATCATATCTGCACAGTCCTCTACATCTCCTACAGGATATGGAGGGATCCATGCCTTGGTATTACGGAGAGCAAGATTGTAGCTTGCGTTCAGCATACCGCAGAAGGCATCCCCTCTTCCTGTGACACCGAGGGTTTCCTATGATTCCTCTGCGGCCGCACAGAACATCTTCGGTCCGTCAAAATGCTTTGCAAGCAGTGTCTCGGATATCTCCGGTCCGAAGTTTCCGAGATATACGCAGAGAGCATTACACTCATTCTTTTTGATGTCTTCGAGAGCATCGACCATATCGGTCTCACTCTCCACTATTGTTACAGGGCACTCATAAATGTCGTCTTTTCCGTACTTCTTTGTGTAGGCCTCTACAAGAGCCTTTCTCCTGTTCACCGCAAGGGGAGCAGGGAAGCAGTCTCTTGAAACCGCCACGATACCGACTTTGATCTTTGGGATATTGTTCATATTTTTTCTCCTGTAAATTGTTATTATACCGTCATATTAAGCGGATCATATTGTAATCTAAAGCGTCAGCGAAGGATCTTCTCTCAGACCAACCCCGGAAATACCGGCTTCAGAGCGGGATAGATGCTCTTAAACTGCTGATACTTCTCCTCGTACTTCTTCACAAGCTCCGGCTCCGGCTCAATGGTCTCCTTAACCTTGACGATTGCCGCTGCGGCTTCCTCAACCGTTGCATATTCACCGCAGGCCACCATAGCGAGCATTGCTCCGCCCATTCCCGGTCCCTCTTCCGAAACAGGCACATCTACGGTGATATTTAGGATATTGGCTATCATCCTTCTCTCAATGGGGCTCTTTCCGCCGCCTCCGCAGATCTTCGTGCGGGAGGGACAGACACCTATGGATTTCGCTACCTCATACATATCCCTGGTGGCAAAGGCCATTCCCTCCATAACCGCCTGCATGATATCGTATCTTGTCGTATCAAGGGTTATTCCGGTAAGGGTTCCCCTTGCATTGGGATCGTTCCAGGGACTTCTTTCTCCCATAAGATAAGGCAGGAAGAATACATGGTTCTCACCCAGGTTTTTGTTCATACCGCCCTCTTCGGCAGCATAATCCTTTGATCTTAAAATATCCTCCATCCACCACTTCTTCGTGCTGGCTGCGGAAAGCATACAGCCCATAAGGTGGAAGCTGCCGTCCGCATGATCGAAGGAATGAAGAGCATTATTCGGATCCACTCCGAATTTCTTTGACGAGATAAATATCGTACCGCTGGTCCCGAGAGAGATATTGCACATCCCGTCTCCCACGGTTCCCGTTCCGACCGCAGCCGCGGCGTTGTCGCCAGCTCCCGCTGCTATGACAATGCCTGCAGACAGTCCGCATTCATCGGCTATCTCCTTCTTCAGGGTCCCTACCTTCTCATAGCTCTCAAAGAGCTTCGGAAGCTGGGCCTCAGTGATGCCGCATATCTCCAGCATCTCAGGTGACCATCTCCTGTTCTTCACGTCCAGAAGGAGCATTCCCGAGGCATCGGAATAATCCGTGCAGAAGGTTCCGGACAGCCTGTAGGCTACATAGTCCTTGGGAAGCATTATCTTTTTTATCTTTTTGTAATTCTCCGGCTCATTATTTTTCATCCAGAGGATCTTCGGAGCAGTGAATCCGGCAAAGGCGATATTTGCGGTGTATCCGGAAAGTTTATCCTTTCCGATCTCATTATTGAGGTAATCCACCTCCGCCGTGGTACGGTTGTCGTTCCAGAGTATGGCAGGACGGATAACATTGTCATTCTCATCCAGAGCCACCAATCCATGCATCTGTCCGCCGCAGCTTATACCCTTTATCTCTGATTTATTGACCCCGTCCGTGATCTCCTTAAGAGCCTCCAGAGTCTTTTCAAACCATTCCTCCGGAGCCTGCTCCGACCAGCCGGGATGAGGGAACATAAGGGGATAGTCCCTTGAAACACTCTTCTTTATCTCTCCCTTTTCATTGGTGAGAAGAAGCTTTACCGAGGACGTACCCAGGTCAATACCGATATACAACATAATATATGTCCTCCAATATTATTTGCTGCTGTTCTTCTTATCGGCCAGAATATCGAATACAACCGCAGCCAGAAGAACCACGCCCTTTACGACCTTCTGCCAGTCTGCATTAACTCCCATCAGTGACATTCCGAGGTTAATAACACCGATAAGCGTTGCACCTACAACCATACCGAATACATTTCCGGCGCCGCCGTATGCGGAGACACCGCCCACAACGCAGGCTGCGATGGCATCCATTTCATAATAGGTTCCGGCCTGGGAATTGGCTGCCTGGAATCTCGCAGTTACGATAAAGGTGGTTATGGCCGTAAGGAATGCCATATTGAGGTATGCAAAGAACATGATCTTTTTCGTGTCCACACCGGAGAGCCTTGTCGCCTCGGCATTTCCTCCGATCGTGTAGAAATATCTTCCCAGCGTGGTCCTCGAGGTGATGAAATTGTAGATCAAAACTATTACTACTACCCAGATAAGGACCGTAGGTATACCGCCCGCCATAGCAAGCTTATAAGTAAAGAGCAGTATTGCTGCCACTGAAAGCACACACTTCGTAAGAAGCGCTGCCATTGACTCTACTTCATAGCCCTTCTTCACCTTATTCGCCCTGCCCATAAAGGATACGGCAACCACGATCACACAGGCTATTATTCCGACTATCATACAAACCATATTCAGCTTGTTTACTGCTGTAGGGAATATCTTGCCGGAGAAGATCGCAAGGAAGTCTTTCTTTGCGGCAAGGGAAATACTTCCCGTTGTACTGTTTGCGCTGAGGAGCGCAGTGCCCCAGCCTCTGAAGGCAAGGTAGCCTGCAAGGGTAGCGATCCAGGGCGGAATATTTACATAGGCTATAAGGTAGCCCAGGGCGCACCCGTAAACTATGCCAATAAGCAGCATTATGAAGATCGACACACCGGGGTTCATCTGCTTAACGGTCATCAGTATTCCGCCGATGGCTCCAAGGAAGCAGACAAAGGAACCGCAGGAAAGGTCGATATTTCCTCCCGTCAGCATACACATCAGCATTCCGGCTGCAAGAACAAATACGTAAGCATTCTGAGTTATCAGTGCATTAAAGTTCATAGCCTGGAACATCTGTCCGCCTGTCATCACAGTGAAAAAGATATACACCAGGACAAGGACTATAAGCATTGCATTCTTTTTTAATACAGCTGAGATATTATTATTTGCCATGACTCCTCCTCCCTTACTTTTTCTTCTTATTTGACAGAACGTCAAAGACAATAGCTGCTAAAACAACGATACCCTTAACCACCTTCTGGTAGTTGGCTTCCACACCCATGATACTCATACCCATGTTTATGACACCCATAAGAAGAGCACCGATAACGATACCGAATACATTTCCTTCACCGCCGTAAGCACTTGCTCCTCCGATGAAGCAGGCTGCGATGGCGTCCATTTCGTAGCCCTGTCCGAAGGTGGGCTGCGCCTGTGTGGCTCTTGCCACCGTAAGGATACCGCCGAGTCCGGACATAAGTCCCATATTTACATAGGCGAAGAAATAAACCTTTCTGGAATCGATACCGGAAAGATTTGTAGCCTTTTCATTTCCACCCACCGCGTACAGATAACGTCCCATGGTGGTATTGCTTGTGATATAGGCATATGCAAGGAGCACAACACCGATCCAGATGAGTGATGTGGGTATGCCCTTATACTGTGCTAGCTTGAAGAAGAACCAGATGACCGCGGCTGCGATAACAACGGTCCTTATAAGATCCGATGAGAACGGCCCCACACTGTAGCCTGCCTTTTTCGCATCCATCCTTTTCTTGAAAACCATTGCGGCATATATGACAACAATGAGGATACCTGCAAGGACGCAGGTCATATTGATGCTTCCGCCGCCGAAGAAATCCGGGATATAGCAGTCAGCACCTCCGCCGAACACATTCAGGAAAACAGTATCATCAATACCTACCGCATAACCCTGGAGAACTACATTGGAAAGACCTCTGAAGGCATACATTCCCGCAAGAGTTGCGATAAAGGGAGGCACCTTCACATAGGCGATCCAGAAGCCCTGCCAGGCTCCGACAAGTATTCCGCCCACAAGCATTACTATAACTGCCAGGACCCAGCTGATATCCTTATCCATCATCACGGCTCCGATACCGCCCACAAAGCAGACAACGGAACCGCAGGCAAGGTCGATATTTCCTCCGGTCAGAATACAAAGGAGCATACCTGCCGCAAGAACGAATACGTAAGCATTCTGTGAGATAAGGTTATTTATATTCTGGGGAAGAAGCATCTTTCCGCCCGTCATGATGTGGAAGAAGATCAGGATCACGATCAGGGCCAGGACCATCGTATATTTTTTCAGTACATCTTTAATGCTTATACTCATGTCATTCACCCCTTCCTGATTGTAATATGCTGGACATTATAAGCTCCTGGGATGCCTCTGAAGCATTGAGCTCTCCCACAAACTTTCCTTCATTCATAATGTAGATCCTGTCACTCATTCCGAGAACCTCCGGAAGCTCGGAGGAGATCATGATGACCGACTTCCCGGCTCTGACAAGATCATTGATGATACAGTAGATCTCGTATTTCGCACCTACATCGATACCTCTGGTAGGCTCATCCAGTATAAGTATGTCCGGATCGGTGAACATCCACTTCGCAAGCAGAACCTTCTGCTGGTTTCCTCCGGAAAGATTTCCCACATTCTGCTCAACCGTAGGGGTCTTTGTTTCCAGCTTTTCCTTATACTCAACGGCAACCTGATATTCCTTATCGGAATCAATGATGCCCTTCTCACTTACACCCTCCATATTCGCAAGGGAGGTATTTACCTTAATGGTATTCGAAAGAACAAGGCCGTTGCCCTTTCTGTCCTCGGTAACATAGGCAAGCTTCGCATCGATCGCTGCCCTCGGGTTCTTTAAGTCCATTTCCTTTCCGTTGATGGTCAGTGTTCCCGTGATACCCGAGCCGTAGGACTTCCCGAATATACTCATGGCAAGCTCGGTACGTCCGGCTCCCATAAGTCCGTATATGCCGACGACCTCACCCTTTTTGACATTCAGGTTAACGTTGTCAACAACCTTTCTTTCCGTATATAGGGGATGATAGACCGTCCAGTCCTTCACCTCCATATTGATATCGCCCTTCTCCACCGCTTCTCTCTTGGGGAAACGGTTCGTAAGCTCACGGCCTACCATGCCCCGGATGATCCTGTCCTCATTGATCTCCATGGTGTGGCAGTCAAGTGTCTCCACCGTGGAGCCGTCTCTGATGACCGTGATCTTATCCGCCACGTAGACAACCTCGTTAAGCTTATGGCTGATGATTATCATAGTCATTCCCTGCTTCTTGAATTCAAGCATAAGATCAAGAAGCGCTCTGGAATCTGTTTCATTAAGAGATGATGTAGGCTCATCAAGTATCAGGAGCTTTGCATGCTTTGCAAGAGCCTTCGCGATCTCCACAAGCTGCTGCTTACCTGTTCCGATATCCTTTATCAGTACCCTTGACGATTCCGAAAGACCGACCATCTTCAGATACTTGTCGGCCTCACCGTATGTTTCGTTCCAGTTAATGGCGTTCTTCTTTCCTCTCTCATTTCCGAGGAACAGATTTTCACCGATAGACATCTGTGGTACAAGCGCAAGCTCCTGATGAATGATAACGATCCCCTTTTCCTCGGAATCCTTTATCTTCTGGAACTTACACACTTCCCCGTTGTAAATAATGTCACCCTCATAGGTTCCATATGGATAAATGCCGCTAAGGACATTCATCAGCGTAGACTTTCCGGCTCCGTTCTCTCCTACAAGAGCGTGGATCTCGCCCTCCTCAACCGACAGATTTACGTTGTCCAAAGCCTTTACGCCGGGGAAGGTTTTCGTAATGTGATCCATTTTCAGCAGTTCCTTTGCCAAACTAAGTCCCCTCCTCTCTTCACTTTACTGTAATTACCTGTAATCATGATCTTTTAGTCCCTCGCGGTATCACCCCGCATATATCTTTCCGGAGCCCTTCCCGGGTTCCGAACAGATGCCTGCATTTCTTTTATAAGAAAAACTGAGGCGGGCCGGGCCCGCCCCAGATCAATTACTGCTTATATTTGTGCCATTACAATTACTTAAGCTGATCCTCTGTGTAATATCCGGAGTCAATCAGGATCTCCTTGTAGTTGCTTGCATCTGCAAATACAGGCTCGCAGAGGTATGAAGGAACTGTTATAACGTTATTATTGTATGTCTCGGTATCATTAACGTCAACAGTTGCTCCTGTAAGGATCTGTCCAACCATCTTTACAACCTGGCTTGCAAGAGTACGTGTATCCTTGAATACTGACATTGACTGCTTGCCTGCGATCATGTTCTTTGTATTCTCGATATCGCAGTCCTGACCGGTGATGATGGGATACTTGCCGTTGTAGTTTGCTGCAAGTGCGTTCTCAACACCCATTGCTGTGGAGTCATTTGAGCAAAGCCATACATCAAGATCCGTGCCGTCTGCATAGTATGAAGAAAGGATGTTCTCTGCTCTTGCCTGAGCTACATCTGTTCCCCAGGTAGGAGTAGCAACGTCTTCAAACTTGGTCTGTCCGGACTTAACCACGAGCTTGCCGCTGTCGATGTATTCCTTAAGAACATCGTAAGCACCGTTGAAGAAGAAGCCTGCGTTGTTGTCACCGGGATCTCCTGCCGTGAACTCGATATTGAAGGGTCCCTCTGCATTGTCGAGATCAAGCTGCTCTTTTACGTATGTTCCCTGAACAGTACCAACCTTGTAGTTATCGAATGTTGCATAGTAGGAAACCGCATCGGAATCCATGAGCAGACGGTCATAAGCGATAACCGGGATGTTTGCATCCTTAGCCATATCAAGAGCCTCACCGAGTGAAGATCCTTCGATAGCTGCGATAACGAGAACGTTGCATCCGCCGCTTATCATGTTCTCAACCTGTGAAAGCTGGGTCTGAACGTCGTTGTTTGCGAACTGAAGGTCAACCTCATATCCTGCGGCCTTAAGCTCTTTCTCCATGTTTGCGCCGTCCTGGTTCCATCTCTGGAGATCCTTGGTGGGCATCGAAACGCCAACCTTTCCGCCGGCTGCGGGAGCTGCTGCATCTGCTGCGGGTGCTGCTTCCTCAGCGGGAGCTGCCTCTTCTGCTGCAGGTGCTGCCTCCTC
>JAFTEC010000087.1 GCA_017453865.1 Lachnospiraceae bacterium | reverse complement strand
AGGTCGTAAAGGGTGGACGTAATATGCGTTTCTCAGCTCTTGTAGTTCTGGTCGACCGCAACGGACCTGTGGGCGTAGGACTTGGAAAGGCAACAGAAATACCTGAAGCCATCCGCAAGGGCAAGGAAGACGCCGCTAAAAAGCTCATAGATGTAGCTATAGATGATAACGGTTCCATAACCTATGATTATATGGGCAAATTCGGCGGAGCATCAATTCTCTTAAAGAAGGCTCCCGAAGGAACAGGTATCATTGCAGGTGGTCCTGCGCGTATAGTCTGCGAACTTGCAGGTATCAGGAATATACGTACAAAGTCACTGGGATCAAACAATAAGCAGAACGTGGTCCTGGCTGCCATCAACGCCCTTCAGGAGATCAAGTCTCCCTCTGAGATTGCAGCACTTCGCGGCAAGACAGTTGAAGAGATAATGGGCTAAAAGCAGAAGAAAGGAGTGGCAAATGGCTGGCAAATTAAAGGTAACACTTATTAAATCCCCTATCGGAGCCATCCCGAAGCATAAGGCCACGGTTGAAGCCCTGGGCTTAAGGAGACCGAATAAATTCGTGGAGCTGCCCGATAACGAATCAGTGCGCGGTATGTGCAATGCTGTAAAGCATATGGTTAAGGTTGAGGAGATATAAAATGGAATTAAATAATTTAAGGCCCGCACCTGGTGCAAAGCATAAAGATAATTTCCGCAAGGGCCGCGGACATGGATCAGGAAACGGAAAGACCGCAGGATACGGACACAAGGGACAGAAGGCCCGTTCCGGCGCTCCCAGGATCGGCTTCGAAGGCGGACAGATGCCTCTTTACAGGAGACTTCCCAAGAGAGGTTTCAAGAACTACAACAGAAAGAACATCGTTAATGTCAACGTATCGATGCTTGACAAGCTCTATGAGGACGGCGCTACTGTTGTCAGCGAGGATCTTATTGAAAGAGGCATCCTAAAGGATACATATGATGGTCTTAAGATCCTTGGCAATGGTGAGATTACGAAGAAGCTTACCGTAAAGGCAAATGCTTTTTCTGCTTCCGCTAAAGAGAAGATAGAAGCTGCAGGTGGGAAAGCTGAGGTGATCTGATGCTGGAATCAGTACGCAATGCCTTTAAGATAAAGGACATAAGAGACAGGATCCTATACACACTGCTGATACTGTTTCTTATAAGGCTTGGCTGTCAGCTTCCGATACCGGGCGTGAACAGAGAGTATTTTGCTCAGTGGTTCGCAAGCCTGACGGGTGATAATTTCGGATTTTTCAATGCCTTTACCGGCGGTTCCTTTGAGAATATGTCGATCTTCGCATTGAACATCACGCCCTACATTACATCATCGATCATTATCGAGCTTCTGACCATAGCCATTCCTTATCTTGAGGAAAAGCAGCGTGACGGGCAGGAGGGACGAAAGGTCCTGATCTCCATCACCCGTTATGTGACCATAGGTCTTTCGATACTGGAGTCATCGGCAATGGCCATAGGCTTCTACAATCAGGGTCTTATGGAAGCGAACATGAACCCCTGGCTTATCGGGGTCATGATCGTCACGGGACTTACGGGAGGTTCGGCACTCCTTATGTGGTTTGGTGAACAGATCACGGAAAAGGGAGTCGGAAACGGTATCTCCATTGTCCTGACAATAAATATCATTTCGAGACTGCCGCAGGATATGTCCTCTCTTTGGGATATGTTTATCCGCTCCAATTATATGGACGGAAAGGTACTGATGGCGATACTCGCCGCAGCGATCATAATTGCGGTCATTCTCGGAACTGTTGTACTTACCGTGCTTCTTAACGGTGCGGAGAGAAGGATTCCGGTCCAGTATGCCAGGAAGGTGGCCGGAAGGAAGATGGTGGGCGGAACCCAGAGCAGTATTCCTCTCAAGGTGAATACCAGCGGAGTTATCCCCGTGATCTTTGCGTCCTCCATAATGCAGTTCCCGATTGTTATCTGCCAGCTCTTCGGAATACAGGCGGGTTCAAATCTGGGAGGACAGATATTAAGACTCCTTAATTCGGGAAACTGGTGTAATCCTGCAGCTCCCGTGTACAGCATAGGGCTTTTGATCTACATAGTACTGGTGGTATTTTTTGCTTACTTCTACACCTCCATTACCTTCAATCCTCTGGAGGTTTCGGATAACCTGAAGAAGCAGGGCGGCTTTATCCCCGGAATTCGTCCCGGAAAGCCGACCAATGACTACCTTACTAATATACTGAACTACATTATATTCATCGGAGCAGTGGGACTCGTGATCGTAGCGGTCATTCCGATCTTCTTCAACGGATTTTTCGGAGCGAACGTGTCCTTCGGAGGAACCAGCCTTATCATTATCGTAGGCGTTATCCTTGAGACACTGAAGCAGATAGAGTCCAGGATGCTGGTGAGAAGCTACAAGGGATTTTTGGCGTAGTTACAATCCTGAGTAAAGAAAAGGAGCTTCCCACAGGAAGGCAGGTATAATATGAAGATAATCATGCTGGGAGCGCCCGGAGCGGGCAAGGGCACGCAGGCAAAAAGGATTGCCGAAAAGTACGGTATTCCCCATATCTCGACCGGAGATATCTTCCGTGCCAATATAAAGAACGGAACGGAGCTTGGGAAGGAAGCAAAGAAATATATGGATGAGGGACAGCTTGTTCCCGATGAGCTCACCGTAAGGATCCTCCTTGACAGAGTTGCGGATCAGGATTGTAAGAACGGCTATGTTCTGGACGGCTTCCCGAGAACCATACCCCAGGCGGAGGTTCTGACAAAAGAGCTTGAAAAGCTCGGTGAAAAGGTTGACTTTGCCATAGATGTGGATGTTCCCGACGAAAACATCATAAACAGGATGTCCGGAAGACGTGCCTGCCTGAAATGCGGAGCCACATATCATCTTAAATATCTGAAGCCCGCGAAGGACGGTATATGTGATAAATGCGGTTCGGAGCTGGTGCTCAGGGATGATGACAAGCCCGAAACCGTGAAGAAGCGTCTCGGGGTGTACCACGAGCAGACCCAGCCCCTCATCGATTATTACACTAAGGCCGGGGTACTCCACACGGTAGACGGAACAAAAGAGCCCGATGAAGTTTTTGAGGCTATAGTTGAATTACTATAACCGGTTAAATACGAGGAAATATGTCGAAAGCAGATGTAATTGAAATTGAAGGAAAAGTAGTAGAGAAGCTCCCCAATGCCATGTTCCAGGTGGAGCTGGAGAACGGACACCAGGTTCTTGCCCACATAAGCGGCAAGCTCAGGATGAACTTCATCCGCATCCTTCCCGGAGATAAGGTTACCATAGAGATGTCTCCCTATGACCTTTCAAAGGGCAGGATAATCTGGAGGGATAAATAGGTTCTCCCTCGAAAAACTTCTTGCATGGTAAGACATTATAGTGATATAATACCATTCGGCTTTCGCAGGAAACGCAGCAAAAGCTGTGTCAAAGCCGCTTAAACAGCGGTTTGTACAGAGAAAGGAAGGAGCGGCACAGAAATGAAAGTCAGGTCTTCAGTAAAGCCTATGTGCGAAAAGTGCAAGGTTATCAAGAGAAAAGGAAAGATAAGGATAATTTGCGAGAATCCCAAGCATAAGCAGGTGCAGGGATAACTTTGATTTTCGTGTACTATAATTTAAAGAAGGAGGAAAGTGCTCACAATGGCTCGTATCGCTGGTGTTGATTTACCGAGAGAGAAGAGAGTCGAGATAGGTCTTACCTATATTTATGGTATTGGCAGATCCAGCTCAAATGAGATTCTTTCAAAGGCAGGCGTCAATCCTGACACCAGAGTCAGGGATCTTAAGGAAGAAGAAGTAGCAAAGATCCGTGATATTCTGGAAAAAGAGTATACCATCGAAGGTGATCTTCGTCGTCAGGTTGCCATGGACATCAAGAGACTTACCGAGATCGGATGCTACAGAGGCGTTCGTCACAGAAAGTCCCTTCCCTGTCGTGGTCAGAAGACAAAGACAAATGCCAGGACTTGCAAAGGTCCCCGAAGAACAGTTGCCAATAAGAAGAAGTAATTCTTCTGCGGATTGGCAGTATTTAGTACCACATTAACAAGGATATAAGAGAAAGTAGGTTAGTTTTAAATGGCTAAACAGCAATCTGGCGCGAAAAAATCTACAAAGAGGCGCGTTAAGAAAAACGTTGAACACGGACAGGCACATATTCAGTCATCTTTCAACAACACTATTGTTACTCTGACTGATTCTGAAGGAAATGCCCTCGCTTGGGCAAGTGCCGGTGGTCTTGGTTTTAGAGGTTCAAGGAAATCTACTCCGTATGCAGCTCAGGTAGCCGCAGAGACAGCTACCAAGGCAGCTCTCGTACATGGACTTAAATCAGTAGACGTAATGGTCAAGGGACCGGGCTCCGGAAGAGAAGCGGCTATCCGCGCATTATCAGCAGCAGGTCTTCAGATCACAAGTATTAAGGATGTAACTCCGGTGCCGCACAATGGATGCCGCCCGCCGAAGAGAAGGAGAGTGTAAGCATATGGCAGTTAATAGAGTACCTGTTCTTAAAAGATGCAGATCTCTTGGTCTTGAGCCTGCATATTTGGGATACAGCAAGAAATCAACAAGACAGCTTATCCGTTCCAGCAGGAAGGTAAGTGAGTACGGACTTCAGCTTCGCGAAAAGCAGAAGGCAAAATTCATATACGGCGTGTTGGAGAAGCCTTTCAGGAATTATTATAAGAAGGCTGACCGCATGAAGGGAATGACCGGTGAAAACCTCCTCGTTCTTCTCGAGCAGAGGCTTGACAATGTAGTATTCCGTCTGGGCTTTGCACGTACCAGGCGTGAGGCTCGTCAGATGGTCGATCACAAGGCATTCTCGGTTAACGGAAGGACAATAAACATTCCTTCATATTCTGTTAAGCCCGGTGATGTTGTGGAGATCAGAGAGAAGGCAAGATCCTCTCAGCACATCAAGGATATTCTTGATTATACGGCTGACAGGGCGGTTCCCGCATGGCTTTCGGCAGAGCCCGAAAACTTTAAGGGTACCGTCAGTGAGCTTCCTTCAAGGGATCAGATAGATGTTCCCGTTGACGAGCTGGCTATCGTCGAGCTCTATTCTAAGTAAGTAAATCCAGGTTGTCATTCCGGACAGCTTTAATGGTTTTTTATTATCCATTGCCATGCTCGGGATGACGGATACAGAAGGAGGTATCTGTTTGTTAGAATTCGAAAAGCCGAAGATCGACATATTGGATCTGTCAAGTGACGGCAAGTACGGTAAATTTGTAGTAGAGCCTCTTGAGCGCGGTTATGGCGTTACCCTTGGAAATTCACTCCGCAGGATCATGCTTTCGTCCCTTCCCGGTGCTGCAGTAAGCAGGGTCAAGATCGACGGCATTCTTCACGAGTTCACATCTATTCCCGGGGTAAAGGAGGATGTAACCGAGATCATTCTTAATATTAAGAACCTTTCGATCAAAAACAACAACTCGACGGATGAAGTAAAGACCGCATATATCGAGTTTGAGGGAGAGGGCGAGGTAACAGCAGCCGATATTCAGGTTGATCAGGATATTGAGATAATCAATAAGGATCAGCATATCGCCACCGTAAGCGGCGGTAAGGGCAGTAAGCTCTATATGGAGCTCACCATCACCAAGGGAAGGGGCTATGTAAGCTCCGACAAGAATAAGGGTGAGGATCTTCCGATCGGAGTGATCGCGGTTGATTCCATTTATACACCTGTGGAAAGGGTGAACCTGAGTGTCGAGAATACCCGTGTAGGTCAGCAGACTGACTTCGACAAGCTGACCCTGGATGTATTTACCGACGGAACCCTTACTCCCCAGGAAGCAGTATCACTTGCGGCAAAGGTTCTTTCCGAGCATCTGTCCCTCTTCATCAATCTTTCCGATGTTGCGGGAACCACCGATGTAATGGTAGAGCCTCCCAGTACCGAGACAAAGAAGGTGCTGGAGATGAATATTGACGAGCTGGAGCTTTCGGTACGTTCTTACAACTGTCTGAAGAGGGCAGGGATCAATACGGTTGCAGAGCTTATTGACAGGACTCCGGAAGATATGATGAAGGTTCGTAATCTGGGACGTAAGTCTCTTGAAGAAGTTCTCGCCAAGTTAAACGAGCTGGGATTAAAGCTCAACGAGGGTGAGATCACAGAATAAAGATAAAAGGCAGGGACGGTAAAGCCAAAGGGTTCGTCCCGGCACTCTGAGAAAAGGATCTCGTAAGACGGAGCGCGCAGAGATACCTAAGCCAGAAGGAGGTAAAAATGGCAAAATACAGAAAACTCGGACGTACAGCTTCACAGAGGAAGGCACTTTTAAGGAACCAGGTGACTGCTCTTATACTTAACGGAAAGATCCGCACCACTGCCGCAAAGGCGGAAGAGGTTCAGAGGATGGCTGAGAAGGTTATCACCCTTGCAATAAGGGAAAAGGATAACTATGAAAAGGTCACCATCAAGGCAAAGGAGCCTGTACGTGATAAGGACGGACACAGGGTTAAGCAGATAGTTGATAAGAATGACCGTGAGAAGGTTCTTTCCGAGACTATCCGTGACGAGAACGGCAAGCTTCTCCGTATCGAGAACGGTATCACCGTTACCAAGTTCAATATCGTTGATAAGGAGATAAAGAAGGATCTTCCTTCCAGGCTTCATGCCCGTCGTCAGATGCTGAAGGTTCTTTATCCCGTGACCGAGAATCCTACGGGAAAGAAGAAGGACAGAAAAGAGGTTGATCTTCCCGCAAAGCTCTTTGATGAGATCGCACCCGAGTATGCAGACCGCAAGGGCGGATATACCCGTATCGTAAAGATCGGTCTCCGTAAGGGTGACAATGCAATGGAAGTTCTCCTTGAGCTTGTCTGATCTGTTGAACAGTTTAATCGTTATTCAAGGGAGAGGTGTTTAGCACGCTCTCCCTTTGTTCTTATCATGGGAATAATCGAAGCAAAAAACGTCACATTTGAATATGTCAAAAGAGATGAAGAGGGTAATGCCGAGGGCTTTATCCGCGCTCTTAACGGGGTAAGCCTTAATATTAAAAAGGGCGAATTCATTGCGATACTCGGAGGCAACGGCTCCGGAAAGTCCACCTTTGCAAAGCATATAAATGCGATCCTTTATCCCGGCGAGGGTATGGTCATCGTTGACGGGAAGGACACGAAGAAGCCGGAGAATCTCTGGGATATACGTCAGGAAGCCGGAATGATCTTCCAGAATCCCGATAACCAGATAATAGGCAATGTGGTGGAGGAGGACGTCGGTTTCGGACCCGAGAATATGGGTGTTCCCACCAATGAGATATGGGAGCGGGTAAATGAGTCCCTGAAGGCTGTAGGAATGTATGCCTATAGGAAGCATTCGCCGAATAAGCTGTCGGGGGGACAGAAGCAGAGAGTTGCCATCG
The DNA here is from genome assembly GCA_017453865.1 of Lachnospiraceae bacterium. Lineage (GTDB taxonomy): Bacteria > Bacillota > Clostridia > Lachnospirales > Lachnospiraceae > NK4A144. The sequence goes on along the minus strand of JAFTEC010000087.1, from coordinate 6,250 downwards.
CCGGTGTCATGGCCATGCATCCAAAGTGCATTATAATGGACGAACCCACCGCCATGCTTGATCCCATGGGAAGAAAAGAGGTGATCCGGCAGGTTCGGGCACTAAACGACGTCGAGAAGATCACCATAATACTTATCACCCATTATATGGAAGAGGTTATCTACGCGGACCGTGTGTACGTGATGGATAAGGGCCGGATCGCAATGCAGGGGACTCCGAAGGAGATCTTTTCCGAGGTGGACAGACTACGGGAGCTGAGGCTTGATGTGCCCCAGAGTACCATACTATCCCATGAGCTTAATAAAGCAGGCTTTAATCTTCCCGAGGGTATCCTGAGGAGGGAGGAATTTGTCCAGGAGCTGGTCAAATACGTGGGCGGCAGATTTTACGGAGGCTCCCTTGAATCCGTCAGGGAAGCAAAGAGAGCTTGCGATTACACAAGACCCGGAGTTATAAAGAGGGATCCCAGGGAATCTCTTATACTTGATAAGGTGACCTATACCTATGAGAAGGGCTCCGGAAATGAGATACGTGCCCTTGACAACGTTTCCGTACAGATCGGTAAGGGTGAATTTATCGGACTCATAGGCCATACAGGCTCAGGCAAGTCTACCTTTGTCCAACACCTGAACGGTCTTTTGAAGCCGACCTCGGGGCAGGTTTACTTCAGGGGAGAGAATATCTCCGATAAAAAGTACAGGAAGATAAATTTAAGATCTCATGTGGGTCTCGTATTTCAGTATCCGGAGCATCAGCTTTTTGAGGAAACTGTTTTTAAGGATGTTTGCTTCGGTCCGAAAAATGTGGGTATGGATGATTCCCAGACGGAGCTCTCGGCCTTTGAGGCTTTAAGGAGCGTGCATCTTCCCGAGGAGTACTTTTACAGCTCTCCCTTCGAGCTTTCCGGCGGTCAGAAGAGAAAGGTTGCGATAGCCGGTGTCCTTGCCATGAAGCCGGATATCCTTATACTGGACGAGCCCACAGCCGGACTGGATCCCAAGGGGCGTGACGAGATCCTGGAGCTTGTGCGGGATCTTCACGAAAAAAAGGGGATCACGGTAATACTGGTTTCCCACAGTATGGAGGATGTGGCGAACTACGTAAAAAGAATACTGGTAATGGATAAGGGACGTATCATCATGGACGGTGATCCGAAGCATATCTTTATGCGTTTTAAGGAGCTTGAGGATATCGGATTATCCGCCCCCGAGGTATGTTACCTTATGCGTGCCCTCCGTGACAGGGGCTTCGATATCGATCCGTCGGTCACGACCATTGATGCAGCAGTTTATGAGATCCTGCGTATTACGGGACAGGGGGCTTAAGGATGCTTAGAGAGATAACCCTTGGTCAGTATTACAGTACCGAATCAAAGATACATGCGCTTGATCCCCGGACAAAGATCACAGGAACCTTTGTTTTCATTATTTCCCTGTTCCTTTTCAGGAGTGTGGCGACCACGCTTACAGCAGCGCTCTTCCTGATCCTTGTAATTGCCCTTTCAAGAGTGCCGCTGAGCTTCATGCTGAGGGGAATGAGGAGCATTGCCTTTATTCTTCTTATCACTGTGGTTTTCAATCTTTTCCTTACACCGGGAATTCCGATCATTTCCTTTCACGGCCTAGTGATAAGTGATGAGGGACTGAGGGTTGCGGTTTTTACTGCGATACGTCTGGTCTTCCTGATAGTCGGTTCATCCATTATGACACTCACAACGACCCCGAATAACCTTACCGACGGGCTGGAGGCACTGATGAACCCGCTGAAGGTATTTAAGGTGCCGGTGCATGAGGTTGCGATGATGATGTCTATCGCCCTTCGCTTCATTCCGATTCTTATGGAAGAAACCGACAAGATAATGAAGGCACAGGAGGCGAGAGGTGCGGACTTTGAGAGCGGAAATGTAATAGAGCGCGCAAAGGCTCTGGTGCCGGTCCTGGTTCCCCTCTTTGTATCGGCATTCAGGCGTGCGAATGACCTTGCAATGGCAATGGAGGCCAGATGCTACCGGGGCGGCGAAGGGAGAACAAAGATGAAGCCTCTCGTCTATAAGCGGCTTGATCTTGCGGCCTACCTTGTGCTGCTGCTGTACTTAAGCCTTGTGATCCTCGCAGGTGTTTTTGTGCGGTTTTGAGGGCAGGCCCGATATGAAAAGAATTCTGATAAGTGTCGCTTACGACGGAACTTCATATCACGGCTGGCAGGCGGCAGAGGGGCAGGAAACCATAGCCGGGAATATCGACCTCGCGCTGAAGCACTTAACGGGAGAGGATATCAACGTAAGCGGGGCGAGCCGCACGGATGCGGGAGTTCATGCCCTATGCAATCTGGCTGTTTTTGATACCTCCTCGTCCGTTCCCCCCGAACGCTTTTCCTATGCCCTGAATACCTGTCTTCCCGGGGATATAAGGGTCATTTCCTCCGAGGAGGTTCCGATTGATTTTCACCCGAGATTCATAAAAACCGAAAAGACCTACCGTTACCGTATCCAGACCGGAGAAATGCCGGATCCCTTAAGGATACGCTACTGCTGGCATATTTCCTATCCCCTTGATATCTGCGCTATGCAGGAAGCCGCAGCTTTTCTTAAGGGTGAGCATGATTTCAGAGCCTTTTGCTCCGTGCACACCGATGTGAAGACTACCGTAAGAGAGATCAGCTATATAGATGTTTCACGGATTTCCGACGAGATACACATCACGGTAAAGGGCTATGGCTTTCTCTATAACATGGTCCGGATAATCGCCGGAACACTGGTGGAAGCAGGCCGGGGAAGGATAAAGCCTTCAGGGATCCCGGAAATACTTAACAGTCTTGACAGGGAAAAGGCAGGCCCTACTGCCCCTCCCCGGGGACTTACGCTAATGGAGAATGTCATCCTGAGCGACTGATGTCAAGTGCCATCCTGAGCGAAGCGACGAATATCCTGCATTGATAGATGCAGGATACCGCCCGGTCGAGGGGCTGCGAAGCAACAGGAGGTATCTTAAAATAATGAATAAATATAAGATCAAGCTCTACGGCATAGTGCAGGGCGTGGGCTTCCGCCCCTTTGTAAAGAGGGAAGCGGACAAAATAAAGCTCCCGGGTACCGTGCAGAATAAAGGTTCATATGTGGAGATAACAGCTTACGGAAGTATCGAAAAGATCCGTTTCTTTGTTGATGAAATAAGAGAAAATGCACCGGACAGGGCGGTAGTCATAAGGACTGAGATCGATCCCTGTGACGAAGGAAGCGCGTCGGAAGCTGAGAGCTTACATACCTTCTCGATCATAGAAAGCGAGCACCGCGAGGGAGAGAAGTTCATTCCGCCGGATATAGGGATATGCCGGGAATGTGCGGAAGAGCTTTTTGACCCGGGAAACAGGCGCTATCTCCATCCCTTTATAAACTGCACCCAATGCGGACCGAGATTTACCATATTGAAGAAGCTTCCATACGACAGGGAGAGGACAAGCATGGCTTCCTTCCCGATGTGTGAAAGCTGCGAAAAGGAGTATTACGATAAGGGATCCCGCCGCTTTGATGCCCAGCCTGTCTGCTGTAATGACTGCGGTCCGGAGGTTTACATAATCGGGGGAGAAAAAAAGGGGACGGAGGCCGTAAGCGAGACAAGGCGTGTCATAGCAAATGGCGGCATTGCGGCCGTTAAGGGCATAGGAGGCTTCCACCTTGTCTGCGACGCAGAAAATGATGAGGCCGTAAAAAGACTGAGAGAAAGGAAAAGGCGGCCCCGTAAACCCTTTGGGGTAATGCTCCGGGATATCGCTGTCGCTAAAAGGGAATGCCATCTCGACGAAGTCAGGGAAAGCATACTTAAGGGTTACGAACGTCCCATCGTCCTTATAAAAAAAAGGGAAGACACTCTGATCTCAGAGTCCGTGGCACCTGGGAATCCGAGGCTTGGGGTCATGCTGCCCTACGCGCCGCTCCAGCTTTTGCTCTTTTCCTTAAATGACGGCATCAGCGGATTTCCGGATGCCCTTGTGATGACAAGCGGCAATGTTTCCGATGCCCCGATATGCATAAATGATGAAGAAGCCGTAAAAGAACTGAAGGATTTTGCGGATATCTTTCTCTCAAATGACAGGGAGATCCTCACCCGGGCGGACGATTCGGTGATGGACGTCTTTCAGGGAAAGCCCTATATGATAAGGCGTTCCCGGGGCTTTGCACCTCTGCCGCTCGTGATATCCGGAGAGGAAGAAAAAAGAAGTATACTTGCCGTGGGCGGTGAAATGAAAAACAGCTTTTGCATAAAATCAGGAAACCTGCTCTACCCCTCCGCCTACGTTGGTGATATGACGGATCACCGCTCGGGTCTGGCGCTTAAAGACGGGATAAAAAGGATGGAGAAGCTTTTGGAAGCTGCTCCGGATATGATGATCGCTGATACTCATCCCGGCTATAATTCCGCCCGGATCGCGGAAGAGCTCTCCGATAAAAAGGATATCCCCCTTATTAAGCTTCAGCATCACTACGCCCACATACTCTCGGTAATGGCGGAAAATGACTGTGAGGGACCTGTGATCGGTGCCGCCTTTGACGGTACGGGATATGGCAGCGACGGCAGTATCTGGGGCGGTGAGATACTTCTCGCGGACAGACAGGGATTTACAAGGCTTTCCCATATAAGCCCCTTTAAGCAGCCCGGCGGGGATGCTTCAGCAAGGGAGGGCTGGAGGATAGCCGTTTCAATGATCCATGACCTATACCCCGGACGGGAGGCAGAGATCGCGGAAAAGCTGGGGTTATGTAAAGCTGACGAGGCAGAAGCTGTGTCAACTGCGGTGGACGCAGGAGTTGGCACCGTTATGTCAACCAGCGCCGGCCGGCTCTTTGACGCGGTAAGCGCAGTCCTTGGGATCTGCAGGAGCTCGTCCTATGAGGGAGAAGCCGCGTCTCTATTGCAGTTCGCTGCGGAGGAATATGCGGAGCGGGAAAATATTGACGTGAATAAAGTTATGTCAACCCATGTCAACAAAAATATTTCGACCGATATTCTTTTCGGAATGGTGCTGGACAGAGCACTTGGGAACGGAGACAGTTCAGAGCTTGCCTTTCTCTTTCATCGCATCCTTGCGGACTTTACCGTTTCTGAAATACGGACGCAGGCAGAAAAGAATGGTCTGGATACCGCGGCCTTAAGCGGCGGCTGCTTCCAGAATCTCCTGTTCCAGCAAATGGTCAGGAGCGGGCTTGAAAAAGAGGGACTAAAGGTCCTGATCAACAGCCTCATTCCCCCAAACGACGGCGGCATCTCCGTGGGTCAGGTTTATTACCGGGGATCCTTCCGTTCCGATTGCGTAAGTCCTTAAAATATGAGATAATAATAAAACTCTGTGGGCGTTTGGAAGGTGATCTGCTCACTATCAATGAAAGGAGAAACACATGATCTATTCAACAGAAGTTAAGGCTATGTGCTCTGTTCACCAGGGAGCAAAGCATGGCGCCGCTCCCATTCCCGAAGAAGCAAAGTGGGTAAAGGCAAAAGAAGTAAAAGATATTTCCGGTTATACTCATGGTATCGGATGGTGCGCACCCCAGCAGGGATGCTGCAAGCTGTCACTCAATGTTAAGGACGGCATAATACAGGAGGCGCTGGTTGAGACACTGGGATGCTCCGGCATGACCCACTCGGCAGCAATGGCATCCGAGATCCTTCCCGGACTTACCATACTTGAAGCGCTTAATACCGACCTTGTGTGCGATGCTATAAATACCGCCATGAGAGAGCTTTTCCTCCAGATCGTATACGGACGTACACAGTCCGCATTCTCAGAGGACGGCCTTCAGATCGGTGCCGGACTTGAGGATCTTGGTAAGGGAACCAGGACCATGGTTGGAACCACATACGGAACCCTTGAAAAGGGACCCCGTTATCTGGAGCTTACCGATGGATATATCACAGAGCTTGCCCTTGATGAGGATGATGAGATCATCGGCTATAAATATATCAATTTCGGAAAGATGATGGACTTCATCAAGGCCGGAGACGATCCTGCAAAGGCTGTAGAGAAGGCTTCCGGACAGTACGGACGTGTAGCAGATGCGGTTAAGCTTATTGACCCTCGTAAAGAGTGATAAGGGAGGAATAACAAAATGGCAAAATTTGAGTCATATGAAAGAAGAGAAAAGCAGATCCTTGCCGCACTCTCACAGTACGGCATCGGATCTATAGATGAAGCAGAGAAGATCACAAAGGACGCAGGGTTAGACGTTTATCATCTGATCGAGGGTATCCAGCCT
>JAFTEC010000086.1 GCA_017453865.1 Lachnospiraceae bacterium | reverse complement strand
GTCGAGGCTTTGTGCAGAAGGTACGGGGTGACCGAGAATATCTATGCCACGGCTTCCTTCGGTATATTAACAGGGCTTTATACCGGAATGAACGAGGCTTTGTTTACGACCATTTATAACGGGCGCGACTCCTTAAGGACGGCGCGCACCATAGCCATGATGGTAAAGACCCTTCCGGTGTATTCCCGCTTTGAGGGAGATCAGGAGATCAGGGATTATTTGAACGCGGCAAAGGATCAGATGCTTAGCTGTATGAACAATGATATCTATTCCTTCTCCGAGCTGGCTGCCGAAACGGGAATGACCAGTGAGCTTTTGTTCGTATATCAGGGGGATGTCCTTAACGTCGGAGGCTTTGACGGAAAGAACGTGGAGCGTATCCCCATAATGGAGAACGCCACCGGAGAACAGCTTGCGGTCCAGATGTACAAGCAGGGAGGGCTCTATAATGTAAGGGCTGAGTACAGGAGCGACCTTTATTCGGAGGAGTTCATCAGGGTATTCTTAAGAAGCTTTGAGACCGTCCTTAAGAAGATGCTTACGGCCGGGACCGTAAACGAAATATCGCTTGCGGGCTATGACGAGCTTGAGAAGCTTAACGGGTGGAACAAAACAGAGACAGAATATGACAACACCCGGACCGTGGTATCCCTGTTCAGGGCCGCGGCGGAAAAATACCCCGATAATATCGCGGTGATCTATGAGGACGAAAGCCTTACCTATAAAGAGGCTGACCAAAGATCTGACAATATCGCGGCCTATATTGAAAAGCTTTCTCTCGGAAAGGGGGACGTGGTATCCATACTTATACCCAGGGGAATATATCAGGTTGTTGCCTCCCTCGGAGCGCTTAAAGCGGGATGCGCCTATCAGCCCCTTGATTCCACTTACCCTTCCGAGCGTCTCAATTTCATGATAGAGGATGCCTCTGCAGGGCTTCTGATAACGACCAGGGAGCTTGGAGGCCTTATCACCGGCTATGACGGGAACATACTGTATCTCGAAGATATCGACAAGCTCCCCGCAGGGATTGTGGCTGGCGTATGCGACCCGAACGACACCTTTATCCTTCTTTATACCTCCGGGAGTACCGGCGTTCCCAAGGGAGTCAGGCTGACACATAAAAACCTTGTCTGCTTCATCGACTGGTATACAAGGCTCTATGAGCTTTCTGAAAACGACAGGGTGGGGCAGTATGCGTCCTACGGTTTTGATGCCTGCATGATGGATATGTACCCCGCATTATCATCCGGAGCGGCGGTCTGCATAGTTCCGGAGGAGATGCGTCTTGATCTGGAAGCCATGAACGGCTATTTCATCAGTCACGGGGTGACGCTTGCCTTCATGACCACCCAGGTGGGACGCCAGTTTGCGGCGGAGATGAAAAACCCGTATCTGCGCGCTTTATCCGTCGGCGGCGAGAAGCTTGCTTCAATGGAGCCTCCGAGGGGGCTGAACTTCTACAATCTCTACGGCCCGACGGAGTGCACGATCATCTCAACCGCATATCAGATCACGGAGAGAGAGGACAATATCCCCATCGGTCATGCCGTGGATAACCTTAAATGCTATGTTGTGGACCGCTTTATGCACAGGCTCCCGCCCGGAGCCCCTGGAGAGCTCATAGTCGCGGGCCCTCATGTGGGAGCGGGCTATCTTAACAGGCCCGAAAAGACGGCGGAGGTGTTTATCAAAAATCCCTTCGACGACGGAGAATACGAGCATGCCTACAGGACGGGAGACATAGTCCGCTACAGGATGGACGGTGAGATAGAATTCATCGGAAGACGTGACGGACAGGTGAAGATACACGGCTTCAGGATAGAGCTGAGCGAGGTCGAGGCCGTTATAAGAGAATTTGAGGGAATAAAGGATGCTGCCGTCGTTGCCAGGGATCTGGGCGCGGACGGAAAGGCTGTGGCGGCTTATATCGTAAGCGACGAAAAGATCGATGTAAATGCCGTTGCCTCCTTCATACTGGAGAGGAAGCCTCCGTATATGGTGCCCGCCTCGATAATGCAGATAGACGCGATACCCTTAAATCAGAACGGGAAGGTCAACAGAAAGGCTCTCCCCGAGCCTGTCATTGCTGCTGAGCAGGAGGATATGGCTCATGTTGACAATATACTGGAAACAGAGCTTAAGAAGGTGATAGGAGAAGCCCTTAACATGGACAATCCTTCCCTTAATATCCCCCTTGAGTTCCTGGGCTTTACGAGCCTTTCGATGATAAGGCTGTCAACCAGGCTCCTTAAGAGGTTCGGTGTCAACATCCCCGTTAAGGAGATGAAGGGCATCACCATAACAAAGATAGAGAATCTGATCCTTGAAGGATGGTTAAAGGGAGAGGGAAGAGCTGCGGATGCAGAGCAGAGTGAAGTGAAAGAGGACAGCATGAGCTTAAGCGCTGCCCAGACCGGAATATACATTGAATGCATGAAGAATCCGGACAGCACCGCTTATAATATCCCCTCTGTCATATCCTTTGCACCGGATACCGATACGGCGCGCCTGAAGGAAGCCGTCATCGGAGTGCTCAGGGCACATCCGTCGGTCTTTGTACACTTTGATCTGAATGACAATCAGGTGGTGGCCGTAAGGGATAAGGATCCGGTAATTGATATCCCCGTTCTTAACATGAGCGAGGAGGAATGTGAGGAATATAAAGCAGGGTTCGTGAAGGCCTTTCATTTAAACAGAGGGCCGCTGTTTGAATTTGCCCTGGTAAGGACGGATAAGGCCGTAAGGCTGTTTACCGATATCCATCATCTTATTTTCGACGGCTTTTCCATGAGCCTGTTCCTTAAGGACCTGGGAAATGCGCTGAAGCTTACGGGGACAGAGCCGGAAGCGGAGGGCGCGTCATACTTTGCCTATGTAAAGAACCAGAAGGATATGCTTACACAGGAGCGCAGGTCCGAATATGAAGAATACTTCGGAAAGCTCCTTGAGGATTATGAGTCGGCCACGGAGCTTCCCTCCGACAAAACAGGGGATGCTTCCGCCGGAAACAAACGCTTTGCCTTCGGAGACATAAACGAGGAGGACGTAACACAGGCCTGCAGGAGCCTGGGAGCTTCGGAGCCCGGCTTCTTCCTTGCCGCCCTTGACTATACGCTTTCAAGGCTTACGGCATCGGATAATGTATATCTGGCCACCATTTCAAGCGGAAGATCCGATGTGCGCTTTGCGGATACCTTCGGTATGTTCGTAAATACCCTGCCGCTGGCCGCAAAGCTTTCCGACATAAGCGTCAACGAATATATTAAGGAGGTCTCCGACGGCCTTGCCCGGGCCATCGCCCATGAGAATTATCCCTTTGCGGATGTTGCCGCCGGATGGGGCTTTAATCCAGGCCTTATGTATGAATATCAGAGAGGCGTTGTGGAAAAGCCGGATATCCCGGGGCTTTTGGGAGTGGAAGGGCTGGAATCCGGCAGGGCCAAGTTCGGCATTACCGTAAGGATCATCGATAAAGACACAAAGCCCTCGGTTGAAGTGGAATACAACGATGCGATGTATTCCGAGAAGGCCATAGAGGAGTTCATAAAGTCATATTCCATCGTTATGGATGCCTTTGCAAAACACGGACGGGACAGGGTAAGAAGCATTTCTCTGGTTGATGAGGAAAGAGAAAGGATACTTAAGGGCTTCAGGTCGAGAAGCTGCGTTGTGGATATTCCTGAGGAGGTATTCTTCCACTCGGGCGTTGAGAGGATGGCTCTTGAAAGGCCGGATCACCTTGCCGTTACGGCAGTTGACGGCGACTATACCTATAGGGAGCTTGACGAAAATGCCAACAGGGTTGCAAATGCGCTTATAAGCTATGGCATAGAAAGAGGAGACCGGGTGGTGCTGCTGCTTCCCCGTACCGCAAGGGTGTTCTTTGCACTCTACGGCACGCTTAAGACCGGGGCGGCCTATATACCCTGCGATCCCAATTACCCGGTGGAAAGGGTAAGGCATATAATCGATGATTCCGGCGCAAAGCTCATCATCACAACACAGGACAGGCTCGGAAGATTTACCGAAAAAAATGTCGTGGATATAGAGGAGCTTCTGCGGAAGGAGAATACCGCAAAGCCGGATGTAAAGATCGATCAGGATGACATCGCCTACATGATCTACACCTCGGGCTCCACCGGAAAGCCGAAGGGGGTAATGCTTAAGCACAGAGGAGCGGTTAACTATGTAACCGATATTGAGGACAACATCCTCGCCCACGGCATGGTGACCAGAGGGCACGTCCTTACGGCCGTTACCACCATGTCCTTCGACTTTTCCATCAAGGAATGGGGGATGCCGCTGTTTAACGGGCTGACCTTATCCCTTGCATCGGATGATGAGATCAATGATGCGGACAGGCTGGCGGAGAGGATGCTTAAGACAGGCACGGACTGCTTCGGATCCACACCCTCAAGACTGCTTACTCTGCTTGAGTCGGATAAGTTCAAAAAAGCCCTCGATAACTGTGTTGTCCTTATAAACGGGGGAGAGAAATATCCCGATAAGCTGCTTAGGATATTAAAGGAGAAGAAGGACAGGCTGATCTTTAACACCTACGGGCCTACGGAGACCACGGTATCCTCAAATACCCAGGAATTATCAGGCTATGATACCGTAAATGTGGGCCGGCCCCTTCCGGGAGTAGTTGAGTACATAGTGGACACTGACGGAAACGAGGTACCGCCCGGAGTGGTGGGAGAGCTGTATATCGGAGGTTTGGGTGTTGCAGCAGGCTACAACAACCTTCCCGAAATGACAGCGGACCGCTTTGTGGAATATAAGGGCCTTCGGATATACAAGTCGGGAGACTATGCGCGTTGGACCGATAAGGGGGATGTTGACATACTGGGCCGGAGGGATAACCAGATCAAGCTCAGAGGACTTCGTATCGAGCTTGATGAGGTGGAGGCAGTGCTTTCATCGGTGGCCGGCATCAAACGAAGCGCCGTCAAGATAGAGAAGATAAACGGTATAGAGCATCTCTGCGCATGGTTTTCGGCCGATCATCAGGTCGACATCGGCGCTCTTAAAAAGGAGCTCGGAAGAACACTTACCAATTACATGGTTCCGACGGCCTATATGCAGCTTGATGAAATGCCGGTGACGCCAAACGGAAAGCTCGACTTAAAGAGCCTGCCGCTGCCGGAGCTTTACAGGGCAGATAAGGGAGGTAAGGCCGGCACGCCCGCAGAGAAGGACTTCTGCGAGATATTCTCAAACCTCCTGCATGTTGATAATGTGGGAGTCGGAGAGAACTTCTTCGATCTGGGAGGCACGTCGCTACTCGTGACAAATGTTGTCATAGAAGCGGGCAGGAGAGGCTACAGTATTGCCTTTTCGGATGTGTTTGACAATCCCACTCCCGGGGATCTTGCAAGGCTTACGGGAGGTGAAAAAGCTGCGGGTGAGTCAGAACAGAAGAAGGATGATGATGAGATAACGGGCTACGATTATTCCGCCATAGATGAGCTGCTTTCAGGGAACACTCTGGAAAGCTTTAAGAAGGGAGAAAGGCGCAGGCTTGGAAACGTACTGCTGACAGGCGCCGCGGGATATCTGGGGATACATATACTTAATGAGCTTCTTTCCGACGAGGAAAGCGGCAATAAGATCTACTGCCTGGTCCGTTCAAAGGCCGACAGCCCCGCCGATGACAGACTGATAAGACTGTATTTCTATTATTTCGATACAAATCTTTCCGATATAACGGGAAAGAGACTGTTCATCATTGACGGCGATGTGACCGATCCCGAAGTGCTTGCCTCTCTTGAGAGCTGCAGCATAGACACCGTTATCAACTGCGCTGCCGTGGTCAAGCACTTTGCCCGGGGAACGCAGATAGAGGATGTAAATGTGGGCGGCGCAAAGAACCTTGTGGATTTCTGCTTAAGGACCGGCGCGGCGATGATACAGACCTCGACGATGAGCGTTGTAAGCTCGGCATATGAGGATGTTGTTCCGGCCGGCTACACTGCCGATGAAAAACAGCTGTATTTCGACCAGCTTCTTGAGAATAAGTACGTTCATTCCAAGTTCCTGGCGGAAAGAGAGGTGCTTGAGGCTATCGCAGATAAAGGCCTTAAGGGAAAGGTGATGCGTTTCGGAAACCTGGCCGCAAGACATTCCGACGGAGAATTCCAGATCAACTTTGCCACGAACTCCGCCATGGGAAGGCTTAAGGCCTTTGTGATGCTTGGATGCGCCGCGTATGACCAGCTGGATACGACGATGGAGTTCTCGCCCATAGATGCGGTGGCAAAGGCCGTCGTTAAGCTGTGCGAGACCCCGGATGACTGCACCCTGTTCCATGTGTTCAACAATCAGAACATCTCCATGGAAGGAATCTTCAGCGAGCTTAAGAATCTGGGCTATCCCATCGAATACGTGGAGCGTGAGGACTTCGGAAAGGCCTTTGCCAAAGCTCAGAGCGATCCCGAAAAGGCATCGGAGCTTACCAGCATCATGGCATATATGCCTTCACCCACGGGCCGCCAGAGTGTAAGGCTTACGAGACACTGCGAATATACGCTTCAGGTGTTATACAGGCTGGGCTTCTGCTGGCCGGTAACAACCTGGGATTATATCGAAAGGTTTGTGTCGGCGCTTGGCGGGCTGGGATACTTTGAATAAAAAGTTACCGTGAATGGTGACAAATACCCGGTTGTCCGCTGATAATAATAACAGAGAAGGAGAAAGGATAATGACTATCACAAAAACGATTAACGGAAACGAAGCGGTGCTTTTCTTTGACGGGTGGCTCGATACCCAGGCCGCTCCCGAAATGCGCGCACAGATAGACGCTCTGGGGGAAGATATAACGAGCATCGTCATTGATTTTGAAAAGCTTGAGTATATTTCATCCTCAGGTATCAGAGAGGTGGTGGCAGCCTACAAGAAGGTAGACGGAAGGCTTAAGGTCTTAAACGCCTCCCCCGGCATAATGAGCATCTTTAAGGCAACAGGCATAGACAGAAAAATAAGCTTTGAATAAGGAATGGTATGAAGAAAAGAGGAAAACGCTTTAGGCTGTCCGTACTGACTCAGATCGCTTTATTGTTTCTTGTGGCACTGATCCTGTCACTGGCTGTTGCGTTTTCGATAAACAGAGATTATATACTGAATGATACTGCCAAGGATTGCAAGGACATGGCAAGGATAGTGGCCATATCGGCCGAAACGGTTATAGGTTTGCAGAGGGGTGTCGAGGATCTGATGGAAAGTGAAAAGGCCAGGGAAAGAGTACACCGGGCTTTCAGGTATATCTGCTCCAGATCGGATGTTAAATATCTGTACCTGTATACCGTGGATGAGAACAGGCATAAGCATTACATAATCTGCGCTGCCGAAAGCGATGAAGATGACAGGAGGATGAACGAGGAATACGGATTCGGTTCGGTAAACAGACGCCCTCTTTACGATGCCGAAATATCAGTTTTAAACGGCAATCTGGAAGGAGATTACGAATTCATCAACAATGACTATGGAAATGTGTGCATGTTTGTTCTTCCGGTTACTGACGCTGAAGGCAGGATAATGGCGCTTATCGGCGTGGATTACAGCATGGAGAACATAATCGAGTTTGAGCATAAGGACACCGTAACCCTGCTGGTTCAGGTTGCCCTTACAATGGCTGTCGCTTATGTGATAACGCTGCTTTTGCTGAAACGGTCAGTGATCAGTCCCATACTTGTATTGTCCGAAAGAATGAGGAATTTTGTCAGAAACCGGGATGTCATTGCCGGAGCCGGTGCTCACAGTTTACTGTTCGAAAATGAGATCACCGACATAGAGGAATCCTTTGACAAGATGGCCGTGGACATAAACGGATATGTGGAGGATATTAAAACCCTGGCGGGTGAAAAGGCCCAGAGGGATGCCCAGCTTGACATCGCAAGAAATATCCAGGTCGGACTGATCCCCCAGGAGTATTTCTGTGCGGGAGCAGGGTATGAGGCATACGCCTGTGAGGATCCGGCCAGAGAGGTAGGCGGCGACTTTTACGATATCTTCAGACCCGATGAGGATCATATCTGCATGATAGTGGGAGATATATCCGGGAAGGGTATTTCCGCGGCTCTGGTCATGGTAATGATCAGAATGGCCATAATTGAAAAGATCAATCACGGAGACGCTCTTGATGAGACCCTGAACAGGGTCAATAATGAAACATGCGCAAGAAATCCGGAGAATATGTTCGCAACCGTATTTGTCATGATGCTGAATACAAAGACGGGGCTTTTGACCTATGCAAACGCCGGCCATGAAGCTCCTATTTTTCTCGGAAGTGAAGTGTCGTTTCTGAAGATGCAGCCGGGAATGGCCATCGGATTGTTTGAGGATGCAGATATAGTTACGGAGGAAATAAAGCTTAATGACGGCGAAGGTGTCCTCATATATACGGACGGGGTAACCGATTCCACCAATGCGGACATGGAACAGTACGGAAAGGAGAACCTTGTAAAGACTGTTTACGGCGCATATACCGAAAACGGCAATCTGTGGCGTGCGGATAAGGTGGTAAAGGCTGTGACCGCATCTTTAAAGGAATACTCGAAGAACCGGGAGCAGTTTGATGATATAACCTGTACAGCCATTGTATTTAACAAAAACGACGGGAAGGAGCTGTCCTCTGATATTGCATCCTTCAATGCCGTAAAGCAGGAGATGATCTCGGCTCTCGGTGATAATGACGAGTCCAGGCGAATGATACTTGCCTGCGAGGAGATATTTGCAAATATCATCAGCTATTCGGGAGCCGATGATGTAAGCTTTGCCTGTATACGTATGGGGCAGGTATATTCCGTGACTTTTTCGGATAACGGAGTGCCATTTGACCCTGTTAATGCGTATATACGTGAGAAGAGTTTTG
>JAFTEC010000085.1 GCA_017453865.1 Lachnospiraceae bacterium | reverse complement strand
TTAAGGAGGGAGTATGCTGGTTACATCTAAAGAGCTGTTGCTTGACGCACAGAAAAGAGGTTATGCGGTAGGCGCTTTTAATGTAGAGAATATGGAGTTTGTCATGGCGGTTCTTGCGGCTGCAGAGGAAACCGGCTCGCCGGTCATCATGCAGACGACCCCGGGAACACTTAAGTACGCGGGGCTTGATTATTACCTTGCTAACGTAAAGGCGGCTGCGGAGAGGACGAAGCTTCCCGTGGTCATGCATCTGGATCACGGTAACAGCTTTGAGCTTGCCATGCAGGCATACCGTACAGGATATACCTCGATAATGATAGACGGCTCAAAGCTTCCTTTTGAGGAAAACATAGCTTTGACAAAGCGCGTCACGGACGCATGCCACCCGGGGAATATCCCTGTGGAAGCGGAGCTCGGCAAGGTCGGGGGCAAGGAGGATGATCTTGAAAATGGGGACGACAACCCTTATACCGACCCGGATGAGGCAAGGGAGTTTGTCGAGCGCTGCAACCCTGATTCCCTGGCAGTAGGAGTGGGAACATCCCACGGGGTTTACAAGGGAGTGCCTAAGGTGAATGTCGAAGTGCTTTCCGCTATACGAAAGGCAGTGGATATCCCGCTGGTGCTTCACGGAACCTCCGGAGTGCCCGATGAACAGGTAAAGGACTGCATAAGCAGAGGCATCTGCAAGGTGAACTATGCAACGGATCTGCGCATTGCATTTACAAAGGGACTGAAAGCGCATATTGAGGCTCATCCCGATGATTTCGATCCGAAGAAGTACTGCGCTCCTGCAATGGAAGAGATAAAGAAGTATGTCATGCAGAAGATGGAAGTAGTCGGAAGCTGCGGCAAGGCATAAAGGGGAGATTTATGGACGCTGCCTGGATAGCGGAATATAAAAAAGAAACCGACCGGGAAAGAAGGCATCGTATACTCGAACGCGAGAAGGAAGCCCATGAGGGAGAGCCGGAGTATGAGGTCAGGCGGAAGCTATGGGAAGGACGTTATGATAAAAAGAACGGTCAGGCCATAGACTACGGCATCCGCGGCTGGGTAAACCTTCAGGGGCTTAAGCGCAGGGTATACCTTCCCGGCGAATCAAAGAGGCTGGAAAAAGAAATAGAGGCAATAAAAAAGGACTGGCAGTTTGATCTCTGCGGGGAATACGGAGAAGTCGGAGAAAAGGCTCTGCACGACGAGCTTTTTAATCTGTCCTTATTCTATTTTGACCTGTGCGAAAAGGATAAGACATATAACTCCGTGGTACTAGGGCTCGGGCATATCACCGATGAGCGCAGGGTCGTGAAGATCGCCAGGGAGGTCCGGGAGATAACGGAGATCATACCTGAGAGCCTTGATGTAACGGAGGAGCTGGCGGCGTTTATCAATGCCGCGAGGGAAGCTCTGGTTTATAAATATCCGGAGACTGCAAATGAATGATCACGGAATAAAAACAGTCTGTACCGGAAAACTGTCGGGAGATAGATAGATGGCGGCTACGATTAAGGACATCAGGGCGGAGACCGGTCTGGGTCTTGCTACGATCTCAAAATTCCTGAACGGAGGAAATGTTCGTTCCGAAAACAGGCAGAAGATAGAGGAGGCGATAAGGAAGCTTGATTATCACCCCAATGAGACTGCCAGATCCCTTGTGACAAAGCGGACCAGGACCATAGGCTTTGTGGTAAACAACATAGCATCGAATTTCTCGGGGGTCCTGCTTCAGCATGCCTCGGCGTATCTGCATGACAGGGGCTACGGCATGATGATATGCGACTCCAACCTCGATGAGAAGCAGGAGGCCGAGAGCATAAGGTTCTGCGTTGAAAAGCAGGTGGACGGCATCCTGCTGATACCGGTGTCAAAAGATCCGTCCTCTCTTTCGTTTGCGGAAAAAGGCGGGATACCGGTAGTGCTGCTGGACCGCGAGCTGGAAAGCGATGCCTTCGACTGTGTGATCATAGACAACGTAAGCGCGGCGGAACGTGCCACTGATTATCTGATAAGCTGCGGCCACAGGAAGATAGCCGTGATCTATTCCGGGGAATATACCGGGAGTGAGCGGTTTAAAGGATATATGGAATCCATGAGAAGGGCCGGGATAGATATTCCGGATCAGTATATGTTCGCAGGCCGGACTCATTCTACAGAGCTCGGATACAACAGCATGAAGGAGCTGCTGAAGCTTGAGGACAGGCCGACGGCAGTGCTGTCCACAAACTACGAGGTCAGCCTGGGAGTGATAATGGCGCTTAACGAGGCCGGGGTGAAATGTCCGCAGGATATATCCCTTATCGGTTTTGATGAGCTGATACTTCCCATGGTGATGAACCCGAGGCTTACGCTGGTGGCTCAGCCGATGGAGGATATCGCGTCCGAGGGAGCCAGGATACTGCTGCAGAGGATCGAGGAGGGCAAGAAGTATCCTCCCCAGAAGGTCAGTCTGTATGCAGCCCTCAAGGAAGGCGAATCGGTACGGAAATTATCAAAATTATAGTTGACACAGGGCAGCTTTTATAATACAATAATTAAGCGAAACGTTTCGCCTAATGTTTCGGGCGAAGAGACAAGGTTTCATAGAACGGAGGGTAAAGTGGAAAAGTTCAAGCAGATTCCTTTTGTAAAAAAGGTAGGGTTTAACAGGATCGTGCTGTTTTGTGTTATGATCCTGATGTATATAGCCTTCTCGCTTATGGTTCCGGGATTTTTCGGAATGGCGAGGATCATGAGCATAATGAACTATGTTTATTTTCTTGGATTCCTGTCGCTGGGTGTAACCTTTGTAATAGCGACGGGTGGCATAGATTTCTCAATAGGACCTGTAATGTTCTGCTGTGGTCTTATTTCCGGATATACAATGCTGAACAAGGGGACTCCGGTAGTAGTATCCCTTCTCATCAGTATCCTCATAGGCTTTCTTTTCGGAACTTTCAACGGTTATCTTGTTTCGTACTGGACTATCCCGCCTTTTATCGTATCCATGGCATCCATGAATATAGCGAAGGGTATCGCGGCAGTCTATACCAAGACTCAGTCGGTCAGCTGGCCGCTGTCTACGGATCCTGAAAGAGGATGGTTCAGGAATCTGGTAAGCTTCAAAGGATTTCCGGTGGGACTCGTCATTTTCCTCTGTGCGGCGTTCGTCTGCATGATCATATTAAACAATACCAAGCCGGGGAGATATATCCTCTGTCTTGGAAGTAACCGTGAGGCGGTAAGGCTTTCCGGAGTTAATACCAAAAAGTGGGAAATGCTGGCTTATGTTATATGCGGAACCCTCGTGGGGATAGCGGCGATATTCTTTGTAGGCGCTTACACGACGGTACAGCCCGGATATGGGGATCAGTATAATAACGAAGCGATAGCCGGCTGCGTCATGGGAGGAACCTCTATGGTGGGAGGACTTGCTTCCATAGGAGGTACGGTCATCGGTGTGCTTATCATCTCGCTTCTTCAGGAGGGGATACTGGCATTGGGATTTGCAAAGGATATACAGCTGATAGTAACCGGTCTGATAGTCATAGTAGTCGTTTATGCGGATGTCATGACACGCCGCAGGAAGAATTAAGGGAAGGAGCATAAAATGGCTGACGCGATTCTTACAATGGAAGAAATAGATAAGTCTTTCCCGGGCGTGCATGCACTGGATCATGTCCACTTTGATGTGAGAAGCGGAGAGGTTCATGCCCTTATGGGAGAAAACGGGGCAGGCAAGTCGACGCTTATGAAGGTGCTTACGGGAATATACTCAAAGGATTCCGGCACGATCACATATGAGGGAAAGGAAGTAGAGTTTACAAATACAAGAGAGGCTCAGGACGCGGGCATAGTCATCGTGCACCAGGAGCTCAACATGGTGGGTGACCTTACGGTCGCGCAGAATATATTCATCGGGCGTGAGTTTATGAAGGGCTTTGCGATCGATGACAAGAAGATGATCGAGGAGTCTAAGAAGCTTTTTGATGAGCTTCATATCGACATCAATCCCAGAGATAAAATGAGCGACCTGACGGTAGGAAAGCAGCAGATGTGCGAGATAGCAAAGGCCATTTCGCATCAGGCAAAAGTCATCATATTTGACGAACCCTCCGCTGCCCTTACAGAGAAAGAGATAGAGGATCTCTTTGCCATCATCAGGGATCTGAGGGAGAAGGGACTCGCGATAGTTTATATCTCCCACCGTATGGATGAGATCAAGGTCATCACCGACCGTGTGACGGTAATGAGGGACGGAGGATATGTAGGAACCCTTATAACCAAGGACTGCACGAAGGAAGACATCATAAACATGATGGTGGGACGTGTCATATATGAGGATCCCAAGACGGAGAGCAAGGTTCCCAAGGATGCGCCGGTAGTGCTTAAGGTGGAGCATCTGAACGCGGGCAGGATGGTGCAGGATGTGAGCTTTGAGTTAAGAAAGGGCGAGATACTCGGCTTCTCGGGACTTATGGGTGCCGGAAGGACGGAGACGGCAAGGGCTCTTTTCGGAGCCGATCCCAAGACAAGCGGTGACATCTATGTAAATGGCGAGAAGATAACCATCAATTCACCTCAGGATGCGGTTAAGCATGGTATCGGTTATCTGTCAGAGGACAGAAAGCGTTACGGGATAGTGGTACAGAAGACCATAACGGAAAACTCCACCCTCGCTTCCCTTGAGAATTATATGAGCGGCATCTTCATCAATAAGGGAGAAGAGAAGAAGGTCAGTGAGCAGTATATAAAGGAGCTTGCTACCAAGACTCCCAGCGCAGACCAGCTTGTGGTGAATCTTTCCGGAGGAAACCAGCAGAAGGTCGTCATAGCAAAGTGGCTGGTGAGAAACTGTGACATCCTTATATTCGATGAGCCTACAAGAGGTATCGACGTAGGTGCAAAGAACGAGA
>JAFTEC010000084.1 GCA_017453865.1 Lachnospiraceae bacterium | reverse complement strand
TCTATGATCATGGGGATGCTTTTCGTTACCTTGATCGGCTGGGTCTCGCTCTGTTTATCAGGGTTTACGGGTTCCGGGCTTTTCTCAATACCTTGATTTTCCTCATTTTCTTCTTTTGCGATTTCCCGGGTCTCGCTATGAAAATCAGGGTTTTCGGGTTCCGGGGTTTCCTCCGTTCCAGTATTATCCTCACTTTCTTCAGGAGTAACAGCCTTCTCCTCGCTCTGAAAATCAGCGTTTGCGGGTTTCGGATTTTTCTCCTTTTTCGTTTGCGCCGGCGCAATTTTGACTTTTTTCTTTTCGGAGCTCTTTTTGGTCTCCGGAGCTTTGACCGGTTCTTTCGGCATATCCTGACCGTAAAGCTCTTTATACGCTTCCTCTGCAGATCCCGCTGCCACGGAGTCGAAGATCTTCCTGACAGCCTCCTCCAGCTGTTCATCTGAATACTCTTCCGAGGTATTCGCTCTCACATTTACCAGCTTCACGGGCTGGCCATCTTCCAAAGTGAGCATCATCCGCCCGATCCCAGGGACACGCGCCATTATTACGGCGCTTCCTGAAGGAGCAAGAACATCCACGGCTTTAATGTCCGCATTCTCCGCCAGTGTTTTGAACTCCTTCGGATACGCCTTCAGGTAGTTCTTTATGACCTCCGTTAGAGGATTATCCCCATTCATTTCAGGATGATCTGTCTTTTCGACATAAACCTCTAAATCCGTGATCTTCTCCTCTTCCCTGACCTCCTGCTTAATTTCCCTTATATCTTCCTTTGTCATTTCCGGGGGAATGGCATCGGCCACACTCTCCGGGAGGGTAAGCATCTCTGCAAGCTTTGAATATCCGTATTCGGCATATTCCGGTAGGAGGCGGTCATCCCCCGCTCCGTAGCGGTCGCATATCGCTATAAAGCGGCTTGTGGTGGAGTTATCAAGCCCATATTCCGCTTTGGCGAATTCTCCCATCCCCGAATACCCGGACTCCTTCAGGATATCCGTGTCCCGAGCCTGCTTAAGGAGATACCCGATCTTGACGAAATTATTTGCCGTCTGCTGCATACAGCTGTCAAACTGCTTCTTAAAGTCTTCATAGTAGTTATATGTCACTATTGCCATTCCTTATACCGCCTTTCCTGCTTCTGCTGCAGTTACCGGCATGAAGTCCGCTTCAAGTACATCCGCTAAAAGCTGTCCCTGTAATACTCCGTGCCATACCCTGTTACCGTTCTTTCTCAGTTCCTTAAGTTCCTTGATCCGGAGGGCGTTGCTCTTCTTTCCCAGGGCTTTTTCTTCTTTGGTAAGTCTCTTCTGTATAGCCCGCTGCCACTTCGCCAGGAATCTCCGTGCCTCTTCGAAGTCCTTATTCTGCCTGTCCCCGGTAGTTCTCTTCTGCCTGATGTTTCCCGAGGGTTCTACTTCGAGGGTGTAATATGGGCTATTTGGCTCCGAAGCTTTCCGCAGGAAGAGGATATAGGTTTCGTCCGAGGTCATCCGCTGGAAGTAATAATCACAGGTATGAACGCAATGCTTTAATATCATCCCTTCCCTCACGATGTCTTTTGTAGACTTCGGGGCTATGATCTGATAAGTGGTATCTGAATACTCATACTTTTCAAGCTTCGGATATACCTTGTTCAGCTTCCTCCACTTCCGGTTGATCTTCTTCGCTTCTTCCTCGATATCTTTTCCCTGAAGGATGTCCCGCGCTTCGTTATGTGCCAGTCTCACGTCTTTGGGCTTGTAATTTCTCTCGATGTTGAGGGGAATTTTTAACTTTTCTGCCATATTCAGGTAATCCCTCCAGCAGGCCAATGTATAATCCCAGGTGTAGCCATAAAGACGGTACTGTTTTTTCAGATACTCCCATATCTGGGGATATGTCATCTGTTCCGGGGCAAAGTTGAAAGTGTATGCGTCGTATCCGGTATCTGAGAAGAGCCTTATCATCTCGTCCGGCCATACCGTGTTCATCTCTTTCTCGTGCTGGAGCCAGCATAATTCCCCTCGTCCTCCGTTCATGGCCTTCAGGCGTTTCAAGCGCATCTTGTCAAGCTTAAGGTTTTTATGGAGTGAGGTTTCTTCGCTCTTGATCTCGTCGTAGAAATAATATG
>JAFTEC010000083.1 GCA_017453865.1 Lachnospiraceae bacterium | reverse complement strand
ATCACCATTATAGGGGGATGAACGATAAGGGGCTATTGCTATTGGCGTTTTTAATCCGGCTTATGAGTGGCTAAAATCTTCCGGCTCAATTTGGCTATTATATTTCGGCAACTATTGGCTAATTTCTCCCGGCTCTAACAATATTCGAAAAATCTCATTCCTATTCATAATAATTAGTCTGCACCTGCTGAATAATACTTACTGTTACATCTATATTCTATCATATCTTATATGGCTTTCAACTCTAAACAGATTTAATGAAAATCTCAAAAAATACTGTGAGGAAGCCGGGATACGTTATCTCTCTTCACATAAGATACGCTTCTTTGGAGCTACTGAGCTTTTTAACGCAGGGGTTGATCCGGAACAGATACGGAGGATCATGGGACATACAAACATCGCTATGACTGAACATTATAACAGGACTGATGGGAAGATAAATGTTGATCCTGAAATCTGGAAAAAGATTTTTGATAAGCCTGAAAATTAGTAAAGAAGCCCGACGGAGAATAATTCCGTCGGGCTTAATTTCTCTGCTGAAAAAGTTGTTGCAACGTGTTGCAACGGGTCAAAAAAACCGTGAAACACTTGAAAATACTGGGCAAATAAAGAAAGCAGGCGATGGGAATCGAACCCACGTTACTAGCTTGGAAGGCTGGTGTTCTACCATTGAACCACGCCTGCATATCTATGGAGTGATCGGGGTGACAGGATTTGAACCTGCGACCTCCTGGTCCCAAACCAGGCGCTCTAGCCAAACTGAGCCACACCCCGTTCGGGGCATCCACGGAACTCCAAAACCGTGACGCAAATGATATTATAGCCAAAGGGGTCTTTTATGTCAATTCTTTTTTTTGTTTACTGATTCGTACCATAAAACTTTAATCATTTTACGCATTATTCATATTGTGATAAACTTATAAAGTCGCTTAAGCGGCATCGGAACTGTAACGGATAAGTATATCAAATCAGGAAGGACCAGATTACAAGATGAAACAGTTAATGCTCGGCAATAAAGCGGTTGCCCGCGGGCTATATGAAGCGGGAGTCTGCTTCGCCTCAAGCTATCCGGGAACTCCCAGTACGGAGGTTACGGAGGAGCTTGCAAAATATGATGATGTTTATTCGGAGTGGGCGCCAAATGAAAAGGTTGCTATGGAAGCGGCTTTCGGTGCATCCCTGGCTGGCAGACGTTCATTCTGCGCTATGAAGCATGTGGGACTGAATGTGGCTGCGGATCCCTTATACACCATGTCATATACCGGGGTAAATGCCGGAATGGTCATTGTGGTTGCGGATGACGCGGGAATGCACTCATCCCAGAACGAGCAGGATTCGAGGCATCACGCCATCGCATCAAAGGTACCCATGCTGGAGCCTTCCGATTCGCAGGAAGCTTACGAATTTGCGAAGCTTGCCTTTGAGCTGTCGGAGGAGTTCGACACACCGGTATTATTAAAGATGTGTACAAGGGTTGCGCACTCGCAGTCGGTGGTGGAAGCCGGGGAGCGCGTGCTTCCGGAAAAGAAGCCCTATGAGAAAAATATACAGAAGTATGTTATGACTCCCGCATATGCCATAAGGAAGCATCCAATTGTGGAGGAGCGTACAAAGAAGCTTATGGAATACGGCTGCACAAATAATGTGAACCGTGTGGAAATGGCCGGAACCGAGACCGGGATAATATGCGACTCCACAAGCTATCAGTATGTAAAGGAGGTCTGCGGCGACAGCGTATCCGTATTAAAGATAGGGCTGGTGAATCCCCTTCCCGACAGGCTGATAAAGGAATTTGCCTCAAAGGTCGAAAGGCTTATCGTGGTCGAGGAGCTGGATCCCGTGATAGAGGATCATTGCAAGGCACTCGGGCTCAGGGTTTCGGGAAAGGACATCCTGCCTGTAACCGGAGAGTTCTCCAGAAACATAGTTGCAAAGGCGCTCGGCATCGAAGAGCATAAGGGAGCGGCACTTGATGAGAAGATGCCGGTACGTCCGCCCGCTATGTGCTCCGGCTGTCCCCACAGAGGTCTTTTTTACACCCTGAAGAAGAATAACTGTACGGTACTGGGAGACATAGGCTGCTACACACTTGGGTCTGCGGCTCCATTAAATGCGGTTGATATGACTCTCTGTATGGGAGCCTCCCTTTCAGCTGCCCATGGCTTTAATAAGATGGGCGGAACGGGAACCGGCAACAATACGGTTGCGGTTATAGGAGATTCCACCTTTATGCATTCCGGTATGACCGGTCTTGCAAACATTGCCTATAACCAGAGTAATTCCGTTTCCATAATCCTTGATAATTCGATCACGGGAATGACGGGTCATCAGCAGAACCCGCTAACCGGATACAATATCAAAGGGGACCCTGCGGGAAAGATAGATCTGGAGGCTCTGTGCAGAGCCATGGGCTTTAACAGGGTACAGGTAGTGGATCCCTATGATCTGAAGGAATGTGACCGGGTCATAAAGGAGGAGCTGGCTGCGGAGGAGCCTTCGGTGATCATCTCCAGGAGACCCTGTGTGCTTCTCAAATATGTAAAAAAGAATCCGCCTCTTAAGGTTGACAGGGATAAATGTGTAGGCTGCAAGTCCTGTATGAAGATCGGCTGTCCTTCCATTTCCTTTAAGGACGGGAAGGCGCAGGTTGACGCCACACTCTGCGTAGGCTGCGGTGTGTGCGAGCAGATGTGCGCGGTTCACGCCTTTGCAAATACCTGACACAGACGGGGAAAGATCCTTCCTGCTGCTTCGCGCAGGATGACAAGAATATAAGGAGATCGCTGAAATGGAAACGAGAAATATTATGATAGTCGGGGTGGGCGGACAGGGCTCACTCCTTGCCAGCAAAACACTGGGATATCTTTTATTGGATCAGGGATATGACGTGAAGGTATCAGAGGTTCACGGAATGTCCCAGCGGGGAGGAAGTGTAGAAACATATGTACGCTACGGCGACAGGGTCTATTCTCCGATAATAGACGAGGGAGAGGCGGATATCATAGTTTCCTTTGAACTGATGGAGGCCGCACGCTGGATAAGTCGTCTGAAGAAAGGGGGACAGATAGTCACCAATACCCAGCAGATAGATCCCATGCCGGTTGTACTGGGGGTTGAAAAGTACCCGGAGAACCTGGTTTCGAAGATGAGGGAGACGGGGGCAAAGGTTGATGCCCTTGACTGCCTGAAGCTTGCAGGGGAAGCGGGGAACATTAAGGCTGTGAATGTTGTGCTTCTGGGAAGATTATCACACTACTTTGATTTTCCGGAGGAAGCATGGGAGGCGGCATTGAAGGCCAATGTGCCTGAAAAGCTGCTGGATATCAATATTCGTGCCTTTGAACTTGGGTTTAATGCAGCCGGTGAGGATTAAAGGAAAGGAGCGGTAGCCGAAAAAAGATGGAGAGATATTTTCAGAAAAAGATCGAATGTATGTCCCGGAGCGATATGAAGAAGCTTCAGGACGAGAAGCTTGTTAAGCAGGTAAGGCACGTTTGGAACAACGTGGCATATTACAGGAAAAAGATGGAGGAAAAGGGGCTTTCTCCCGATGACATAAGGTCCAGGGATGATCTCCATAAGCTCCCCTTTCTTTCAAAGGCGGACTTAAGGGAGTGCTACCCTTACGGGCTGCTTGGAGCACCGCTGGAAAAGTGTGTGCGTATCCAGTCCACATCCGGAACAACCGGTAAAAGAGTAGTTGCTTTTTATACAAAGGAAGATCTGGAGCTTTGGTCTGACTGCACCGCCAGAGCCATAACCGCAGCAGGGGGCACGAAAAAGAGCGTGGTTCAGGTGTCATACGGTTACGGACTCTTTACCGGAGGACCGGGTCTTAATGACGGAAGCCATAAGGTGGGCTGTCTGACTGTACCCACATCATCCGGAAATACCGACAGACAGATCATGTTCATAAGGGATCTGGAGGCTTCCATTATCTGCTGTACCCCGAGCTATGCCGCGTTCCTAGGAGAGAGGATGAAGGAGATGGGCCTTTCACCCGAGGAAATACCGCTTAAAGCCGGCATATTCGGCGCTGAAGCCTGGAGTGAGGAGATGCGCCATGACATAGAAAAGACAATGGGAATAAAGGCCTACGATATCTACGGTCTTACAGAGCTCTCCGGCCCCGGGGTGGCTTTTGAATGTTCAGAGCAGAAGGGCATGCATGTTAATGAGGATCACTTTATCCCTGAGATAATCGATCCTGATACGGGGGAGGTTCTGCCGGATGATACTGAGGGAGAGCTGGTATTTACCGCTTTGGATAAGGAAGCCTTCCCGCTCCTCCGCTACCGTACACGTGATATCTGCAAGCTTTCACGGAAGAAGTGCTCCTGCGGCCGCACCCTTATCAGGATGGCGAAGCCTAAGGGACGCACGGACGATATGCTGATAATCCGCGGAGTGAATGTATTCCCGTCGCAGATAGAGACTGTTCTTCTGAATAACGGCTATGCCGCAAATTATCAGATAATAGTGGGAAGGGTCAACAATACGGATACTCTCGACGTGCATGTGGAGATGACTCCCGAGATGTTCACGGATAATCTGGGTGAGATCGAAGCACGTCAGGCTAAGCTGGTTGCTGGAATGCAGTCAATGCTCGGAATAAAGGCAAAGGTTACACTGGTAGCTCCGAAGTCCATTCAGAGATCGGAGGGCAAGGCTGTGCGCGTTATCGACAACAGAAAGATCTGAGGAGGGCGAGCTGATGAGTATAAAGCAGATTTCGGTTTTTATGGAGAATAAACCCGGCACCCTTGAAGAAATGACGGATGTGCTGGCAAAGAACAATATCGATATGAGGGCTATTTCCGTGGCGGAGACCGAGGACTTCGGAATAGCAAGGCTCATAGTGGATGATGTCTACGAGACCACAACGGTATTAAAGGATGCGGGATTCGTCAACCGCCTTAGTGATGTTCTGGCGGTCGAGATACCGGATGTGCCCGGGGGACTGAATAAGGTTCTGAAGACATTGTCCGCAGCCCAGGTAAATCTTGAATATATGTATGCATTTCTCGGGGGGAAGGAAGTCAATAAGGCCTTTCTCATAATGAAGGTTGCACACATAGACAGAGCCGAATCGACTCTGGAGCTTGGGGGCTTCCACCTGGTGGATCAGGAAAATATCTCTGAAATGTGAGCGGCGAGAAGCGAAGAATCTTTCTATCGGTAGAAAGATTCTTCGGGCTTCGCTCTTAATCTGTCAAAGTATCTCTGCGAGCTCAAGGATCAGCCGTTCACTTTTTTCCCAGCCGAGGCAGGGGTCGGTTATGGATTTTCCGTATACGCCCTCGCCGATCTTCTGGGCGCCGTCCTCAATGTAGCTCTCTATCATAAGACCCCTCACTATTCCCCTGATGGTCTTTGAAACATGGCGGCTGTGGATCACGTCCTTTGCGATCCGGATCTGCTCTAAGTATTTCTTTCCGGAATTTGCGTGGTTACAGTCTATGATAACTGAGGGGTTGTCCAGTCCGTTATCCTTATAGCTCTTTATGAGGGTCCGGAGATCCTCATAGTGATAATTTGCGTGATTTATGCCGTAAGCGTCCACGTATCCTCTTAAGATCGCGTGAGCGAGAGGATTTCCTTCGGTCTTAACCTCCCAGCCCCTGTAGAGGAATTTCTGTCTGCTGCGGGCGGCTGAAATGGAATTCATCATTACCGTGATATCGCCGCCGGTGGGATTCTTCATTCCCACAGGGATGCCGATACCGCTGGCAACGATACGGTGCAGCTGGTCTTCTACGGATCTCGCCCCTACAGCCACATAGGACAAAAGATCCGACAGGTAGCGGTGGTTTTCGGGATAGAGCATTTCCTCCGCACAGGTGAAGCCGGTTTCACGGACAACCCTCGTGTGCATTTCCCTTATGGCGATTATTCCGGCAAGAAGATCCTCGTTTCCCTCGGGGTCAGGCTGGTGCAGCATACCCTTGTAGCCTGTGCCCTTGGTACGGGGCTTATTCGTATAGACCCTGGGTATTATCAGGATCCGTTCCTTAACCTTATCATAAACACCGGCAAGCCTTGTGAGATAGTCCATCACCGCATCCTCATTGTCCGCGGAGCAGGGCCCGATTATCAGAAGAAAGCGGTCGTCCCTTCCTTCAAAAACAGCCTTTATCTCGTCAAGCCGTCTGTCAATTATTCTGCTTAATTCCTTGCTTACGGGAAACTGCTCCTTCAGCTCCATGGGAGTAGGCAGCTTCCGTATGAATTCCATCGGCATTTCCATAGTATTATTACCAGCTTTCTCAGATTTTCCACGAAAGAAAATACCATACTTACGCTGTGTTTTCAATCAAAACTTGGGTGGGAAGGGATTAACGCTGCAATGATTACTGCGTTTATCCCCGGAATGCGGAAAACAAACTTGACCGCAGGGCGGAAAACCGCTATAGTAGTGCCGAAACTTAATGAGAACGCTGGGGGAGCTTTCGCTGAGAACCTGTGGAGAGCCTGTTTTTTGGCAGAACACCGGGACCCTTGGACCTGAACCGGGTAATACCGGCGTAGGAAAGCAGAGACATTGTTTTTGATGTCATTTTTCCCCTCCGTGTGTATTTTTAAGGAGGTTTTTTTATGTCTATTTTTGCAACACTCACAGAGGACGGAAGTTATGCACTTACAGGAGTAGGCTATACGGCGGTCATAGTGCTGATGCTCCTGTTGCTGCTTATTGCCTGCTATCTTACGTCGTCGACGACCAGGGTGAGGACCGGTACCAGGAGACTCGTTTTCGCGGCAATGGCTATGGCGCTTGCCTATGTAACATCATTTATCAAGATATTTCATATGCCAATGGGCGGATCAGTCACGCTGTTTTCCATGTTCTTTATCACTTTGATCGGATACTGGTACGGACTCAGGACCGGACTTAGCGCAGCCCTTGCGTATGGTCTTCTCCAGCTTATAGTTGACCCCTACATTTTAAGCGTACCACAGGTATTCTGTGATTATATCTTTGCTTTTGGAGCTCTGGGGCTCTCAGGTATTTTCCATAATGCAAAGCATGGATTGATAAAAGGGTATATAATAGGTGTCATCGGGAGATTTGTATTCTCCTTCCTTTCAGGCTTCATCTTCTTCGCGGATTATGCCCCCGAGGGAATGAATCCTGCAGTGTATTCTTTTACTTATAACGGTGCATATATTTTTGCGGAAGCAGGGTTCACGATTGTGATACTTCTTGTGCCTGCGGTTTCTAAGGCATTGAACAGCGTGAAAGCACTTGCGCTGCAGCAGGAGGGCGTTGTAAAGGCTGCCTGAAGCTTCCGTACAAAGGAGGAAAGATGGCAATAGTCGGCGGTATAATGGTGCCTCACCCTCCCCTCATTGTTCCGGAGGTTGGAAAGGGTGAAGAGAGAGTCATAGAAGAAACCACCAGGGCTTATGAAAAGGCGGCGGAATTTGTCGCCGCCCTGAAGCCCGATACGATAGTCCTGTCATCGCCCCATGTGGTGATGTACGCGGACTACCTGCATATCTGTCCGGGAAACGGAGCCGGGGGAAACCTTAGGCAGTTCAATGCTCCCGGGGCAGGTATGAATGTGGACTATGACTGTGAGCTAAGGGATCGTATAGTAGAGCTCTGTGCCGAGGTGAATTTTCCCGCAGGTACGGAGGGAGAGAGAAGTCCCGAGCTTGATCACGGCACCATGGTACCGCTATATTTTATCCTAAAAAAATATACGGCATTTAAGCTTGTAAGGCTTGGAATATCCGGAATTTCCCTTCTGGAGCATTACAGCCTTGGAATGATGATAAAAAAGGCTGCGGAGGAGCTTGACAGGCGGGTACTCTATGTGGCAAGCGGAGACCTTTCCCATAAGCTTAAGCATCACGGTCCCTATGGCTTTGACCCCGCAGGTCCGGAATATGATAAAAGGATCATGGATGTAATGGGAAGCGGGGAGTTTGAGAGACTAATGGATTTTGAGCCTGAGCTCCTCGAGAAATCTGCGGAATGCGGGCACCGTTCCTTTGTGATAATGGCCGGCGCCTTTGACAGGACAGCCCTGGATATAGAGAGGCTTTCCCATCAGGATGTGACCGGTGTGGGCTACGGTATCTGCACCTTCCGCGTCAGGGGAGAGGATCCGAAACGGAATTTTTTCGATAAGTGGTATTTCGCCGCAAAGGAGAAGCTTGAAATGAGGAAGAGCGCTGAGGATGAGTATATTAGGCTTGCCAGGCAGACCATAGAGAGCTATATAAAGGACGGGAAGATAATAAAGCTCCCGGAGGAGCTTCCCTCGGAAATGCTGGAAAAACGAGCCGGAGCCTTTGTATCCCTTCATATAGACGGGGCTCTTAGAGGCTGCATCGGGACGATCCTTCCGGTAAGGGATTCCATCGCGGAAGAGATCATCAGCAATGCCATAAGCGCATCCACCCGCGATCCAAGGTTTGCTCCGGTCAGGGAGGATGAGCTTCCGTTCCTTGAATACAGTGTGGATATTCTGGATGAGCCGGAGGAAATAGATTCGGAAGATGAGCTGGATGTGAAGCGCTACGGGGTGATAGTCACAAAGGGGATGAAGAGAGGACTTCTGCTCCCGAACCTAGACGGCGTGGATACCATTGAGGAACAGGTCGCCATTGCAAAGCAGAAGGCAGGTATCCCTGTCAGTGATAAGGATGTACGGCTGGAGCGCTTTGAGGTTACAAGGCATGAGGTGTGAGGTATGTTTCCGTCACTGCGAGCTTAAGGAGGGTCAGACAGGCTACTGCAGGGCAAGACATAATAAAGGGGGCAGGATCGAAGCCAAAAATTACGGTGTCATTACCTCCCTTGCCCTTGATCCGATAGAAAAGAAGCCCTTACACCGCTTTTTCCCGGGAAGCCGCATCCTGTCCCTTGGTTCCTACGGCTGCAATCTCCGCTGTCCCTTCTGCCAGAACCACGAGATCTCCCAGACAGACGACATTGGCTTTGACAGGGCAGATCCGGAGTGGATCTTAAGTATCGCGGAAAGGGAAAGAAAGAACGGAAATATCGGTGTTGCCTTCACCTATAACGAGGCTCTGGTAGGCTATGAATTCGTGCGGGATACCGCCCGTCTGGTACAAAGAGCCGGTATGAAGAATGTGCTTGTTTCAAACGGTACCGCGGAGCTTAATGTT
This sequence comes from Lachnospiraceae bacterium, assembly GCA_017453865.1. Taxonomy (GTDB): domain Bacteria; phylum Bacillota; class Clostridia; order Lachnospirales; family Lachnospiraceae; genus NK4A144. The sequence continues at coordinate 48,653 of JAFTEC010000083.1, read as the reverse complement.
CTACGGGAGATCCTTCCCTATATCGATGCCATGAATATCGATCTCAAATCCTTTTCGGAAAAGGTGTACAGGGATATCCTGAAGGGGGACCTTCATCAGACTCTAAGCTTTATAGAGGAGGCTGCGAAGAGCTGTCATATGGAGATCACGACCTTAATTGTCCCGGGGATCAATGATACGGCCGATGAGATACGTGAGATAGTATCATGGATCGCGGGACTCAATGACGGTAAGGGTCATGAGATCCCATACCATATTTCCAGATTTTTCCCGCAGTATAATATGACTGACAGAGAAGCGACGGACAGGAAGCTTATCTTTGACCTTGCGGCTGCCGCCAGGGAAAGCCTTGAATACGTATATGAAGGGAATGTGTGATGAAGATCTCGGTAATAGGAAAAGATGATTTTATAAAAAAGAATTTTCTGGAAAACCTTCAGGCAATCTCAGACGGAAGGAACCGGAGCAGGGCAGAGCTCTCCATAAGCTCGGTTTCAGGCTGCGAGGGAGGGGATACGCGGATAATCCTTCCTTCGGAAAAAGAAGACCTTTTAAGGGTGGAAAGCGGGGGCAGGGAGCTCCTTAGTTACCCTACGCCCATGATAGTGGGCAAATGGGACGATTCCGGATCATTTATGCAGAGGCTCTGCGAGGCAGCAGCGGATAAAAAGGATTATCCCGCGTATTCCTCCGGCGAGGTGCTGGAGCTTATGTTCGTGGAGGATCTGATAGAGGAGGTACTGGACGTACTGGAGGGGAAGCAGGCGGAACCAACGGTTTCAGGTCCGAAGACCTATAAGGTTACGGTGGACTCCGTTATCGAGGCACTGGAGTCCTTCAGCAGCCTGAACAGCACCCTCTTTATCCGCGAAATGCCCCGGGGCAGCTTTTCCTATAAGCTGTATTCCCTGTATCTTTCCTTCCTTCCGGAGAAAAGGATGTCCTATCCCGTGAAAATGAATACGGATAACCGGGGAGTTTTCAGCGAGCTAATCAAAACCGGTAGCTGCGGACAGGTCTCCGTTAACATTGCAAAGCCCGGGGTGACACGCGGCCAGCACTGGCATAATACCAAGTGGGAGATCTTTATCGTTGTATCGGGACACGGGCTCATAAAGCTAAGAAGGATCGGAAGCGACAGGGTTCATAGCTTTGAGGTTAGGGGCGAGGATATGAGGGCTGTCATAATGCTGCCCGGGTATACCCACAGTATCACGAACCTTGAGTCTGACAGGGATCTCGTGACGGTTATGTTTGCAAACGAGCAGTTTGACAGTGAAAGACCGGACACCTTCTACGAAGAGGTATAGAAACCGTGCTTTTCCGGCAAATCAAAAAGCCCGCGGCACAATAGCGGGCTTAGTGGGAGTAAAATAATTAGTTTAAGGAGAGTTATGAAAAAGTCAATTCACATTTCTTTTATGAAACATATAATACAGGGAAACTGTGTCAAAAATACGTTATCTTTGAAAACGGTTTGTGTCTTTGAACAAAAGAATTTCTTAAGATTTCTTATGAAAAGGTAAACGGTTTAAGGCACATCCCAGGAAATCCCATACAGTACAGAATTTATCGGCAGTTATCAGTATCCAGCCCTCTATACTGCGGGGCGGCCGCAGCATCGGAAACATATGCTGCTTCACTATATCTTCTTCCCTCTCGGTAAAAGCAAGCCCAAGTATCTCCCTTGCATAATAAACACTCCTCTCGCCATGCTTAAGCGCCAGATCCCGATGCGTCGGAAAAACCTTCTTATCATGCCTGTCAGACATACCAAGATCGTGGCAGAGAGCCGCGATTATCAGCTCATCCTCATTTATCCCTGCATTGAATCTCTTTAGAAATGAAGAGATCCTTTTGCAGACAAGGGCTACCGAGATAATGTGCCGGTCAAGAGTGGTATTGATATGATGGGTCTGTCCCTTTAGCCTCGAAAAAACATCGCTTCTCAGGATCAGGCTGATCTCCTGCTTTAGTTTATCGTTCATGACAGCTCCGCGGACACCTTTTTCATAAGGCGCCTGAAAAAGATGGTGGACAGTATAAAAGAGCCGATCTCCGCGATAGGGAAAGCCCACCACACATTATCCACGACCCCGGTAAGGGACAAAAGCCAGGCGGCGGGGATCAGCAGTATAAGCTGCCTTCCGACCGAAACTATCAGAGAATAAATGCTCTCGGAAAAGGCCTGGAATATGGAACCCATTGCGATGCTGGCTCCCGCAAAGGGGAAGATGAGCCCCATTATCCTGAGGGCCGGAACTCCGATCGCAAGCATTTCCTCCGAGGCATTGAAGAAGCCGAGAAGTCTTTCCGGCATTGCTTCAAAAATCACGGTTCCGGTTAACATAACACAGACCGCGAGTGTAATGGAAAAATTAAGGGTTTCCTTTATGCGCTCCTTTTTCTTTGCACCATAATTGTAGGCGAGGACCGGTATCACTCCGTTATTAAGGCCGAATACGGGCATAAAGAAGAAGCTCTGCAGCTTGAAGTATGCACCGAATACCGCCGTAGCGGTAGTGGAGAATACTATGAGGATCCTGTTCATAAGGTAGGTCATAACAGAACCGATGGATATCATCAATATGGAAGGAACTCCCACCATGTAGATCTCTTTTATCACGGAACCGTCAATATTCAATACCCTTTTTAATGAAAGATTGATATCACTGTTGTATTTAAGATTGAGGAAGAGACCCAGCGTCCCCGCAACGGACTGCCCCAGAACCGTGGCTATCGCCGCGCCTGCAACTCCCATCTTCGGAATACCGAAGAGACCGAAGATCAATATGGGGTCAAAGATGATATTGATGATGGCACCGGTGGCCTGGGAGATCATACTGTAAAAGGTTCTGCCCGTGGACTGTAAAAGACGCTCAAAGGTCATCTGGAAAAAGATCCCGAGAGACAGGCAGCTTACTATCCTGAGGTAGGTGGTCCCGTATTCCAGGATCTCGCTGTTATCTGTCTGGGTCATTATGAAGCTTCGGGAAAAAAGGAGACCTATTATAAGGAAAAGAATAAAGCATAAAAAGGTCAGGAATATACCCATATTTGCCGCAGCATCGGAACGGTCATAGCGCTTCTCGCCAAGTGATCGGGAAAGAAGCGCGTTGATGCCGACGCCGGTTCCGCTTCCCACGGCTATCATAAGGTTCTGCATGGGGAAGGCGAGCGTAACCGCGGTCAGGGCATTTTCATTGATCTGGGATACGAAAATACTGTCAACAACATTATACAGTGCCTGCACCAGCATGGAGATCATCATAGGAAGGGACATGATTATGATGAGCTTCTTTACGGGCAGGACGCCCATCTTATTTTCTTTACGGACTGCCATTAATCGACGGGAATTCTCCTTTCAATGATTATAGGAACTTCTATTCTAATACATTTACTCTGACAATTCCAGTTTTGCATGCTTACAGAGAGCCTGGAAGGTCTCTTCGCTCAGGTCATGCTCTATCTTGCAGGCATCCTCCCTTGCGACATCCGGATCCACTCCCAGCTGCGTAAAGAATTTTGTGAGGGTCTTGTGCCGCGTATAGGTTCTGTCCGCGATCTCCATACCGGCGTCCGTGAGGACCAGCATACCTGCGTGATCGCTGGTGAGATAGCCCTTTTCCTTAAGTCTTTTCGTGGAATAGGTTACACTGGGCTTCGTGACCCCGAGATGATCCGCCACGTCGATGGAGCGCACATAGCCCTGCTTTTCCTTTATCATAAGTATTGCTTCCAAATAATCCTCTATGGTTTTTTCTACGTTCATAAAAATCTCCTTGTCATCCGAACATCCTTTGCGGGGCACCGCCGCGCTCAGCGCGTCAGCGAAGGATCTTTCAGCATAATACCATAAAAACTGTTTTATTTAAACTCAAATTAAAAATATTTAACTTTAGTTCCAATTATTCTTGACAAATAAAATATTGGGAGTTATAACAGGGTTAGAGGGAGCTAACAAAAAGTGAAGGGGGTTAATGCGCGTATGTTACCACTTATCCTGGCCGATGCAGGTAAAGAGTACGTTATCACGAAGATAGGAGGAAGCCCGGAGGTGAAAAGGCATCTCGAGGATCTGGGCTTTACAGTCGGCGGAGATGTGACTCTGATAAGTGCAGTCGGGGGAAATGTGATAGTAAAGGTGAAGGAATCAAGGATCGCACTGGATGAAGCTCTTGCCAGAAAGGTAATGGTGTAGAACAAAGGAGAGAAAATATGAATACTTTAAGGGATGTGAAGATCGGCGACACGGTTTCCGTGGTAAAGATACACGGTGAGGGCGCCATCAAAAGGCGGATCATGGATATGGGGATAACCAGGGGAACCGGCATATATGTACGCAAGGTTGCACCTTTGGGGGATCCTGTGGAGATAACGGTCCGCGGGTATGAGCTTTCATTGAGAAAGGCCGATGCGGAGATGATCGAAGTAACGGAGGTGGAGAAGTGAGTATCAGAATTGCGCTTGCAGGTAATCCGAACAGCGGAAAGACCACATTATTTAATTCCTTAACGGGCTCAAACCAGTTTGTTGGAAACTGGCCGGGGGTCACGGTTGAAAAGAAGGAAGGAAAGCTTAAGAACCATAAGGATGTGGAGGTTATCGACCTTCCGGGTATTTATTCCCTTTCTCCCTACACACTGGAGGAGGTGGTTGCGAGAAACTACCTTATAGGGGAACGGCCCGACGCCATCCTTAATATAATAGACGGAACAAATCTGGAGAGAAATCTCTATCTTTCAACACAGCTTATAGAGCTGGGGATCCCGGTGGTCATTGCCATTAACATGATGGATGTGGTAAGAAAGAACGGCGACAGCCTGGATACGAAGGCGCTGGCGAAGGAGCTTGGCTGCAGGATAGTTGAGATATCCGCCCTTAAGGATGAAAAGACCCTTGAAGCGGCGGAAGCGGCAATCGAAGCCGCGAAGTCCGGGAAAAAGGTTCCGATGCATACCTTCAGCGGACCCGTGGAGCATGCCCTCGCCCATATAGAAGAGGCGATAGTCCATGACATGCCCGATGAGCAGCAGAGATGGTATTCCATAAAGATCTTTGAACGTGACGAAAAGGTGTTGGAGAAGCTAAATGTTCCTTCAGACAAGCTGGCTCACATAGAAAAGGATATTGCCGCGGCAGAGAAGGAAATGGACGACGATGCCGAAAGCATTATAACGAACGAGCGTTATATCTATATCGCGGATATCCTTAAGGGTACTTATAATAAGAAAAATGCCGGGCAGCTCAGCTATTCGGATAAGATAGACAAAATTGTTACGAACCGCATACTGGGACTTCCGATCTTTGCCATCGTTATGTTCCTTATCTACTGGATCGCAATGGTGGGTGTGGGAGCTCCCGCTACCGACTGGGCGAATGACGGGCTTTTCGGGGACGGCTATCACCTTTTCGGGATAGGCACTCCCGCCGCCGAGGAAGCTGCCGAAAATTATACCGCTGCAATGCAGGCTGTGGATGCTTATGTGGGCTTTGACGAGTCGGCGGACATAGAGACCCTTAAAGGCTTTTCATCGGATGAAGAGGTCGTTCCTTATACGGTTGAGGATGAGGAGACCCTTGAACAGAGCGAGATCTCGGTATACTTTGACAGCGTTCCGGAGGATGCGGGCGATGATGTGAATGCTATGAGCTACAAGGATGCCGTGGGCTACTTTGAAGAGAACGGCTTCGGGGAGCCGGATCCCGCGGATTACGGCATATGGGTTCCCGGAATTCCTGCAATTGTAGAGGGTGCGCTTGATGCGGTCAACTGTGCGGACTGGCTGAAGGGGCTTATTCTCGACGGTATCGTCGGAGGCGTGGGTGCAGTTCTCGGCTTCGTGCCTCAGATGCTGGTGCTCTTCTTCCTTCTTGCCTTTGTGGAAGCCAGCGGTTATATGGCGAGGGTTGCCTTCGTCCTTGACAGGGTCTTCCGCCGCTTCGGGCTTTCCGGAAAGAGCTTCATACCGATCCTTATAGGAACGGGCTGCGGTATTCCGGGCATAATGGCATCCCGCACGATAGAAAATGAGCGTGACCGCCGGATGACGATAATGACTACCACCTTTATCCCCTGCGGAGCAAAGGTTCCCTTTATAGCAATGATAGCCGGAGCCATATTCGGCGGAAGCGCAGTGATCTCCACCGGTGCATATTTTATAGGTATCGCAGCTATCATAAGCTCAGGTATCATACTTAAGAAGACAAAGATGTTTGCCGGCGAGCCGGCTCCCTTCGTAATGGAGCTTCCGGCATATCACTGGCCCACACTCATCAATGTTCTGAGGAGCATGTGGGAGAGAGGCTGGAGCTTCATAAAGAAGGCCGGAACCATAATCCTTTTATCAACCGTGGTGATCTGGTTCCTGTCACGCTTCGGCTGGAGAGACGGAATATTCACGATGCTTGAGGAGGAAGAGATAAGCAGCAGCATACTGGCATCCATCGGAGGAGTCATTGCCTTTATCTTCACACCCCTCGGCTGGGGAAACTGGCAGGCAGCCGTGGCTTCGGTCACAGGTCTTGTAGCCAAGGAAAATATAGTAGGTACAATGGGCGTTCTGTACGGCGGAGAGGGCTCTGCCTGGGCAGCACTTGCGGCGGTCTTTACCTCGGCTTCGGGACTCAGCTTCCTTATCTTCAATCTTCTCTGTGCTCCCTGCTTCGCGGCAATAGGTGCGATCAGGAGAGAAATGAACAATGCGAAGTGGACCTGGTTTGCGATCGGCTATGAGTGCGGCTTTGCCTATCTCGTATCCTTCGTGGTGTATCAGCTCGGAAGCAGCCTTGCCGGTTCGGGAAATATGATCGGAACAGTCCTTGCGGTTGTTGTGATTCTTGTATTCATCTGGCTTCTCTTCAGGCCCTATAAGGAGTCGAATACCCTGAAGGAAGCCTCGGTCGGAGCGTGAGTAATATGTAATCCTGAGCGAAGCGAAGGAACGTTCGCGGGGCACTGCCGCGCATAGCGCGTCAAAACGTGCCCGAAAAACGTCCGCTGGACGTTTTTCCATCCTGAGCAAAGCGAAGGATCTGATGAGAGGTCAAACTATGAGCCTGTTGATAAATAACCTTGGAACGATCATAGTAGGAGCCATACTCCTTGTAATTATTGTGAGCATACTGTACAGTACTCTTAAGAAGTCCGGAAAAAACGGCACGGGAGGCTGCGGCTGCGGCTGCAGCTCCTGTCCGGGCAGCAGCATGTGCCATGGAAAAATGTGAGTAAGCAGTAATGCCAAAGGAAAAGTCCGGAAGGAACAAAACCATTGATATCTCCGTCGAGGAAGGACGGAGATATCTTGCCGGATCGGTAAAGATCACATCAAACGCTTCTCTGGAAGACATACTTGATAAGACTATCCTCGGGGATTGCCTTTTTGTCATGCCGCTTCTTCCGGGGTGCTTCGCAGATCTCGTCATTGCGGATCCCCCGTATAATCTAGACAAAGACTTCAACGGAAAAAAATTCAAAAAGACCAGCGATGAAAAATACGCGGAGTTCACGGAGTCCTGGGTAAAGAAGGTTCTGCCCCTTATGAAGGAGGATGCTTCCATATATGTGTGCTGTGACTGGAGATCAGGCTCTGTTATCGAAAGCATTCTGGAAAAATATTTTATTATCCAAAACAGGATAACCTGGCAGAGGGAAAAGGGACGCGGGGCACTAAAGAACTGGAAAAACGGGATGGAAGACATCTGGTTTGCCACGAAGTCCGGATCCTACACATTCAATGTGGATGCTGTAAAGATGCGGAGAAGAGTCATTGCTCCGTATAAGGAAAACGGAAAGCCGAAGGACTGGGAAGAAACAGGCTCCGGCAATTTCCGCAATACATATCCGTCAAATTTCTGGGATGATATTTCCATTCCCTACTGGTCTATGCCGGAAAACACGGCACATCCCACCCAGAAGCCGGAGAAGCTGCTGGCAAAGCTTATTCTCGCAAGCTCAAATTCCGGAGACGTTGTCTTTGACCCGTTCCTGGGATCCGGCTCCACCACCGTGACCGCGAGGAAGCTCAGACGCCATTATGTGGGTATCGAGCTTAATGAGCAGTACTGCGTCTGGGCGGGAAAACGCCTGGAAATGGCAGGAACGGACCCTGATATACAGGGCTATTCCGACGGGGTATTCTGGGAAAGAAACACATCCGCATTCCAAAAGACGTCAGAGATCACTTAAGGAACCTGATCTTTCCCATTTCCTTTGCCTTGGTGGAGGGCATGACGTGGGCGTATAGGGTCATGGTGATGGCGTAGGAGCTGTGCCCGAGGATCTCCTGCAGTGTCTTCGGATTCATACCGCCCTCGATCGAGCGGGTCGCAAAGGTGTCCCTGAAGGCATGGGCTGTGAAGGGCTCAATACCGGATCTTAAGCATATCCGCCTTATGTCCTGATCCACATTTGAGGGGATAAGAAGCCCTCCCCTTGGAGAGCTGAAGAGGCGTCCGTCCAAATCCGGAATATTGTCTTCACTGTGAAAAAGGGTTCTGTTTTTAAGTATACGGCCGGCACAGATCTCCTTTAATTCCTCCGTAAGCGGAATGTCCCTGCGGCCGGAGCCTGTCTTTGCATCCTCGCCTATATCATAACCATGGACCGTGCGGGTCACGGTGCGGCGCACCCGGATGGTATGTGTGCTGATGTCCGACATCATTACCGCACCGGCTTCTCCGCAGCGGAGACCGCTGCAGAGCAGGAAGCGGTAGAGATCGAAGTAGAAGGAATTCTCTGCGCTGCCTAAGAATTTCCGGGTTTCCTTCCTTGTGAGTGCCCTGTGTATGGTCTCTCTTGCGGAGGGGCCGCACCTGCGCAGGGTTTTCACGCCGCTGCAGGGATTACGTTCGATCAGTCCGTCCTCCAGAGCTTCATTAAGGATGCGTTTCAGGAGCGAAAGTGTCAGGTTGGCCGTGGAACTGTTATAGCTTTCTGACAGGGATTTTTTGAGGGAAAGGATCATCTCCTTGTCGATGTCCCTAAGTCTCATCCTGCCAAGGGACCGCTTCCAACCCGGCGGTGTAAAGGCCGTTATTCTCCTGTAGCTATCCAGAACTGATCTTTCTGTGGAGCTCTTTACCGTTCCCTCCAAGGATTTCTCCCAAAGATCAAAGTAAAAATCGAGTGTCGGCGCTGATTTCAAAAATTTCATAAAAAACTCCTTTCTTTTTTTGAACCTTTTTGATAAGATTGATTACTATATAAGTGTCAAGTTCAATTCAGTATCAAGAAAAGAGAGGAATGAAAATGTTGAAATTATTAAAAAGACGACTTGCATTGCTGCTTGCTGCAGCACTTATCATGACCTCCGGTACCTTCGCTTTTGCTGCGGAGAGCACGGGAGATGAGGCTGTGATCAGCGATTCCGCTGTAGTGGCTGAGGATAGTACGGCTACTGTTTCGGATCCCAGCAAGGAACCCACCACATGGAGCAAGGATCCCTATTCTGTTGCCCACACCTATCTCCTTTATCTGACGGGGATTACCGATCTGGAAGATGCGGACATGGTTTCCTCAGACAAGATAGTAAATGGGAAGAAGGTTGATAAAGCTGCTGTATCGGGTGGCGACCTGGAGTACCTCGCAGATAGTATTCAGAACGAGATTTCCTACAACTGCATCCATGTTGAGGGCGATTATTATGTGGTCTATGCATACGGTATTTCCGGCGGTGAATTCGGAAGAGAATACGGAAGTGATTCTAATTACAACAAATATGTAGCTTCCACAAACGGGGCTCTTGCCGCATCCGTTAATAGCTGGGGCATGGATGTGGACGGAAAGCCCGCCGGAATATTCGATTACAACAAGTTCACCTGGAGTGAAAAAGGCGGAAGCGCTACCGGAAACGGAAAGATCATATATGATGCCGCAGTGGTAAAGTGGAGCAGCGGACAGAAGGCAGAGAAGCTGAGGCTCTTTACGGTAGACAATCTCTACTACAAGAACAATATGTATGCTACTGTTTCCTACTGTGCCACAAAGGATGGAAAGTGGCAGAAGCTGAACAGCAACGCTTTCCAGAAGCCCTCCAAGCAGCCCAGCTTCTATCCCAAGATGAAGCTTAAGAAGAGCTACAGGGATGTGGACGGTACCAAGATCAAGCCTACATCAGAGATTAAGAAGCTTAAGAGTAAGGTTAATAGGGCTCTTAAGAGTAATAAGATAGAATTTGAGATCAGACGCCGCCCTATTGCCGGAACCGTAAGTGAAGACTATATAGGTGAAGATAACAGAGCTGTTAATACTACCTTTAAATATGTGACCATTATGGGAGATGATCTTGACTTCAAGAACAGCGGAAAGCTGAAGAAGGCTACGGTTCAGTTTAAGAGCATCGCATATACAAAGGAGAAGGATGCGGATTCTGATAAAGCCGAGAAGAGCACGGAGAGCAGCGGAAATCCCAAGGCAGCAAAGGTGCAGGCAACCGGATACTATATCACTCATGCACTGAAGATGCAGAAGCTGAAGGATGCTGATGTTACAGACTCACTTGAGAGCAGTCTCCTTAAGGGTGAGTTCAAGAAAAAGACAAAGAAGGATCTGTGGTACACCACAAAGACTATCGACGGCTATGATACGCTGATCGTATACGGTGCACATAATCTGGAGGGTGTTGCAGCATTCCGGAAGAGAAAAGATAAGTCGGTCGGAGAGGGCTATTACAACAGTGATAAGGACTGCTTCATCACTACGGTCGACTAAGTCAATACCTGAGCATGAGTATCCTGTTTTTCCCGTCTGAGGGCAGCAGGAGATAAAAAGGCGATCACAGCATCGGGACAGGGTTAACTCCTTATCCCGGTGCTGTTTTTATGGTATAATCGGGAGGTGTAAACTAAAGCAAAGCACATTGTAATCCTGAATAAACCTGAAAGGCAGAAAAAAACTTGGATAATTACATACCCCTGCGAAGGATCCCGGAGTATTTCGGGCTGGAAAAGGGAGACAGCATATGGCTTTCCTCCGATGCCACGGCTCTGATATATACGGCGCTTGAGAACGGGGATTCCGGAGATATGAATGATCTGATCGACGGGATCATAGATGTGGTGGGAGAGGAAGGCACCATATTGATCCCCACCTTTAACTGGGAGTTCTGTAAGGGAAAGACCTTTGATATCAGAAAGACCCCCTGTAAGACAGGCGTTATCGGAAGTGTGGCGCTGAAACGGGATGATTTCAGGAGAACGCAGCACCCGATCTACAGCTTTGCTGTACGGGGGAGGGATGCGGAAGAGCTGTGCGCTCTGACCAATAAGAGCTCCTTCGGGGCGGATTCTCCCTTTACCTACTGCAGGGATCACAATACGAAGAATGTCTTCATTGATGTGGAGTGCCAGCATTCCTATACCTTTGTGCATTACGTGGAGGAGCAGGCAGGGATAAGCTACCGCTATCTGAAAGACTTCACGGCGGGATATATTGACTATGACGGGGTAGAGAGTAAGCGCACCTATTCGATGAATGTGAGGGATCTCGATAAGGATATATTTATCACCATCTATCCCTTCGAGGAGGATTTTAAGAAGACCGGAGCCGCCAGAAGATACGAGATCAACGGGATTCCCATGAAGACCATTGAAATGGGAAAGACCTATGATATCATATTTAACGATGTAAGGAATAACAGGAGCAGAAAGATCTGCACCTATACGGGTCAGGATGATTAAGTCCACAATAAGAAAAGACGAATACAGGGCGATCTACCGCTTTCTTGACAGGGTCTCACCCTTAAGCTATGACTGCGGAAGCTTATGCGGATCGGTCTGTTGCGGAAAGGGGGATGACAGCCACTGGGATGAGAAGCTGGGGATCTACCTTCTGCCCGGTGAGGACAAGGTTCACGACAGGAAGGATGACTGGCTTTTCTGGAGTGAGGAGTCCACGGATGAATATGAATTCCCCTACTCCTGGAACGGAAAGGTCTTCTTCGTCCGCTGTAAGAACGCACCGAACTGCCCCAGGGAGAAGAGGCCGATACAGTGCAGGACCTATCCGCTTTCGCCCCACTTTCCGGATGAAGGGCATCTCACGCTTATCTGGAATGTTTCGGAGCTTCCCTATACCTGTCCGCTGATAAAGGAAAGGATGCAGCTGAACCCGGATTTTGTGAAGGCGACCTACACAGTGTGGAAGCACCTCGTTCGGGATCCGCTTATTCTTGATCTTATTGAGCAGAGGTCCATTGACAGGATGCTGGATGACAAGGAGATCGTGCTGGTCTACGACCCTCTCCGCCCTGATCTGGGGATGACAAGATGAGCAAAGCGAAGGATCTTTATTACAATGAAAGGAAAGAAAATACATAAATGACAAGAGAACAGCTTTTCGAGAAGATCACTGAGATATTCAGGGAGGAATTTGATGACGACTCCCTGGTGATCGTAGATGAGACAAATGCCGCCGATATAGAGGACTGGGACAGCCTTGCCCAGGTTGAGCTCGTAATGACTATGGAAAAGGAATTCAATATGAAATTCAATATAAAGGAAGTGAGGGAGCTTAAGAACGTGGGCGAAATGGCGGACCTCATAATGAGTAAGTTATGATGAATACTTATGATTATGAAGATCTGGAGACAGGCCACAGGGAAGAATTTGAGACAGAGATCACAGACTCGATGCTGGACAGCTTCCGTATACTTACCGGAGACGACAATCCCTTTCACAGGGATGATGAGTTTGCGAAGGCTCACGGCTTCAAGGGGCATGCAGCCTTTGGGATGCTGACCGCTTCCTTTCTGTCTACCCTTGCCGGAATGTATCTTCCGGGGGAAAAGAGCATTATACAGAATACGGAGCTTAAGTTTATGAAGCCGGTTTATCCCGGGGACAGACTGATCGTAAGCGGCGAGGTGGCGGAGAAGAACGATGCCTACCGGGTCATCCGGGTAAAGGTCATGATAAAAAAGTACGATGGGGAAAAAGTCCTGAGAGGGTCAATGCAGATAGGATTTCTGTAAGGGAGGCAGGTATGAGTAAAGAGCGTGAAAAGCTGCAGGAGATAATTGACGGCGCGAAGCGTATCGTATTCTTTGGCGGTGCGGGGGTGTCAACGGAGAGCGGGATACCGGATTTCCGTTCGGTGGACGGGCTCTACAATCAGAAGTACGATTATCCGCCGGAAACCATTTTGAGCCACACCTTTTTCATGAGGAGGCCGGAGGAATTCTATAAGTTCTACAGGGATAAGATCCTGATGATAGGGTCAGATAAGGATCCTCAGCCGAATAAAGCCCACCTGAAGCTTGCAGAGCTTGAGAAAAAGGGAAAGCTCACGGCAGTCGTCACACAGAATATCGACGGACTCCACCAGGCAGCGGGAAGCAAAACGGTTTATGAGCTTCACGGCAGTATCCTCAGAAATTACTGTATGTCCTGCCATAAGTCCTTTGATCTTGCTTATATGAAGGAAAGTAAGGATCCGGTACCGAAGTGCGATAAATGCGGAGGGATCATAAAGCCCGACGTTGTGCTGTACGAGGAGGGACTGGATCAGAACACCATAAGCGGTGCGATAGACGCTATATCAAAGGCGGATGTGCTGATAATCGGGGGCACGAGCCTCGTGGTCTATCCCGCAGCGGGGCTGGTGGATTACTTTAATGGGAATGCTCTGGTGCTCATAAATAAGGGTGCTACCTCCAGAGACCGGGAAGCCGATCTCTGCATCGCCGACAGCATTGGAGAGGTGCTGGGGGATATTACTTAAAAAAACGGTCGCCGGATTCCGGCGACCGCCTTTTTCAATAGTCATTTCTTACGCATCATCCCTCGATCGCGATGAGCTTCTTTTCCTCAACCTTCTTTTCAGGCTCCTTCTTCGGGATATTGAGGATCAGGACACCGTTTTCGAACTTCGCGCGGATGTCATTTTCGGTGACCTCCTCGCCTACGAAGAAGCTCCTGCTGCAATGACCGGTGTAGCGCTCCTTACGTATGAACTTGCCCTCCTCCTTCTCTTCCTTATTCTCGGCGTGCTCTGCATTGATGGTAAGGTAGCCGTCCTTAAGCTCCGCCTTGATGTCTTCCTTCCTGAAGCCGGGGAGAGAGATGTCGAGCTCGAAGCCCTTGTCGGATTCCTTTACATCTGTCTGCATAAGATTTGCATTGGATGCGTAGCCGGGATTCCATACCTGCTTGAAGCTAACCGGAAGATCAAAGAAATCATTGAATACGTCGTCTGCAAAGTTTTCATTAAAGATGCTGGGTAATAACATAATAAAGCCTCCTTTTTCATACGGCTCATAAACTCTTGAGTCCTCTGCGGCTCCCCTTGTTTACGGGAGCTCTTTTTGTTTACGATTATGTTATATCACTATTGTTAGCACTCGTCAAGTATGAGTGCTAACAAATTTTGTGAATTTTTTGTGAACGCCGGACTCAATACAGAGGAGGATCACTCAGAAACTCCTTCACCCGCTCCATCTCTTTCAGGTGCTTTTCTTCGGCGGAGCGGCGCTCCTCTTCCAGCGCATCCTCGTATTTTGCGTATTTGATACCGGATTCCTTCAGAAGCTGCAGACCCAGGCCCGTGGGATATTCGCCCTTGAATATCACTTTCTTTATCCCCGACTGTATGATATGGATACAGCAGAAGACACAGGGCTGTGTGGTGACGTAGAGGGTGGCTCCCTCACAGCTGGTGCCGCGTCTCGCGCACTGGTCTATGGCGTTTGCCTCGGCGTGTCCCGCCCGGCAGAGCTCCAGTCCCTGTCCGGAGGGGATGCCGCGTTTCTTCCTTATACAGTAGCCTATGTCCGTGCAGTGGATAGCCCCCGCAGGAGCACCGTTGTAGCCGGTAGCGATTATCTGCTTATCCTTTATTATGACGGCCCCCACCTGACGGGAGAGGCAGGTGCTCCGGACCTTGCTGTCTTCGGCGATCTCCATCGCCCATTCGGTAAATAGTTTTCTCATAGCTATTAATATACCACCATACTTGCAGAAATGGTACTTAATGGGTAAAATATCAAGAAGACCCGTGAGGGGTGCTCATAAGAGTAACCGGGCGGCGGAAAAAGTACAGTGGAAAAATGATCAGAGCAATTGTTAACGGTGATGACTTCGGCATTAGTGCCGAAGTGAATGAGGCAATAGTTGAAAGCTTTGAAAAGGGCTTTATTACGAACACCACGCTTATGGTGAATATGCCTTTTGCCGATGAAGCCGTGGAGCTGGCAAAAAAGAACGGCTTTTCCGAGGCGGTGGGGCTGCACCTGAACCTGACCAGCGGCTATCCGCTGACAAAGCATATTAGGAGGGAAAAGCGCTTCTGCAGGAAGGACGGCTCCTTCAATGCGTACTTTCAGAAGCATACCGCCAGCAGGCTGTTTATCGGAAGAAGAGAGTCGAGGGCTGTTTCCGAGGAGATAGAGGCCCAGATCAGGAAGTATTTTTCCTACGGACTTCCCGAGAAGCATCTGGACTCCCATCATCATGTGCATACAGACAGGTCTGTCATCGGGCTGCTGCTGCCGTTGATGGCCAGATACGGCTTCAGATCCGTGAGACTTAGCAGGAATCTTTTCCTGAAAATGAGTATCCCGAAGAGGATATATAAGAGTAGTTATAACAAAAGATTAAAGAGATGCGGTTATACCACGGCGGATTATTTCGGATCCTACAGGGATCTTTCCGCAATGAACGGTTCGGTAAAGGACGACTCTCTTATAGAGGTGATGGTCCATCCGATGTATGACGGCGGAGGCGTTCTTGTTGATACGAATACTCCGATGCGTAATGTCAGGGAGCTTCTGGATTCACTGCATGCCGTGCCGCAGCCGTATTATCCGATATAGAGGTATAGAATTCAGATGAAAAAAGCCAGAACCAAGGGTGCTTTGAAGCTTATGGGGACAGTCCCGCTTTTGATGTCCCTTATCTTTTTGTTCCCACTTATTATGATATACAGGACCGACCGGTGTTCCGCCCTTATACTGGGGATCGTCTGGGTCGTTTATGTGCTTCTGGTCTGCCTCTTCTTTGCGTCCTCGAAGAGGAGGATACGCAGGGAAATGGTGAACTTTGCCTCGGAATACGGGCAGGTTCAGAAGGGGCTCCTGAAGGGACTTGCCATACCCTATGCCATCCTTGATGAGGACGGACATTTCATATGGAGTAATGCGGGCTTTGCAGCCATTATCCATAAGGACAGGTTTTATTCCAGCTCGATCACAACGTTTTTCCCCGAAATAACAAAGGACATGCTTCCCAGGGATCAGAAGGTGGTCACCTTTGATATCAATTACGAGAAGCGGGATTACAGGGTGGATCTCCGGCTCCTTCCCTTGAAGGAGGGCAGAAGAAGGAATACCGAATTTGACGGAAACCTTATAACGGCCTTCTTCTTTGATGTAACGGACATCCATCTTTATATGCGCTTAAACCATGAGCAGTCGTTGGTTGCGGGACTTATCTATATCGATAATTATGATGATGCCCTGGAGAGTGTGGAGGATGTGAGGCGCTCCATGCTGACAGCTCTTGTTGACAGGCAGATAAACAAATATCTGAAGGAATATGATGCCATAGTCAAAAAGGTTGAGACCGATAAATACTTCACCGTTATGAAGAGGGTTGATTTTGACAGAATGCAGGAGAACCGATTTGCCATCCTTGATTCCGTGAAGAACATAAGTATCGGAAACCAGATGTCCGTGACCCTGTCCCTCGGTTTCGGTATGGAGGCCGAATCATTCATTACCGACAGTGAATACGCGAGAAACGCCATAGACCTGGCGCTTGGAAGAGGAGGGGATCAGGCTGTCATCAAGACCGGGGAAAATATCACCTATTTCGGAGGAAAGAGCCAGCAGGTTGAAAAGAGTACCCGGGTAAGAGCGAGGGTGAAGGCCCATGCGCTCAGAGAGATAATAGAAGGAAAAGACCAGGTCCTTGTCATGGGGCACAAAAATACGGATATCGATTCTCTGGGCGCTGCCGTGGGTATATTCAGGGCAGCTGATTCTCTCGGGAAAAAGTGCAATATTGTCATAAATGAGGTATCAAAGTCGATAAAGCCCTTCGTGGAAGCATTTACCGAGGACAGGGAGTACAGTCCGGGGCTCATCATATCAAGTGACGAGGCGGAGCAGATCTGTGATGACAATACCGCGGTTGTGGTGGTTGATACCAACAGCCCCAATTATACCGAGTGTCCGGAGCTTCTTTCCATAGCAAAGACCATAGTGGTTCTGGATCACCACAGGATGGGAACGGAAAGGATAAGCAATGCCACCCTTTCCTATATTGAGTCCTACGCATCAAGTGCCTGTGAGATGGTTTCGGAGATCCTGCAGTATATAGGTGACGGCATAAAGCTGAAGGCTGTGGAAGCGGACAGTCTGTACGCCGGCATAATGATAGACACCAATAACTTTATGACAAAGACGGGTGTGAGAACCTTCGAGGCCGCAGCGTTTCTCCGTCGTAACGGCGCGAACGTGACAAGGGTCAGGAAGCTTTTCCGTAATGACATAAAGGAGTACAAGGCGAGGGCCGAGACCGTTCAGCATGCGGAGCTTTACAGGGGTAAGTTTGCCATATCCGTTAGCCCGAAGGATGTTGAGAATCCCACCGTTACGGGAGCGCAGGCGGCAAATGAGCTCTTAAATATCGACAAGGTAAAGGCTGCCTTCATACTTACCGAATATGAAGGAAAGATATATATTAGTGCCAGATCCATAGACGAGGTCAATGTACAGATCATTATGGAGAGATTCGGAGGCGGAGGACACCTTAATATCGCGGGAGCCCAGATGGAGGGCAAAAGCATTGAGGAAGCCTGCAGGGAGCTTAAGGAAGTTCTTGACGAAATGGAAGAAAAAGGAGAGATAGAATGAAGGTAATACTTTTACAGGATGTGAAAAGCCAGGGAAAAAAGGGAGATATTATAAACGTTAGTGACGGCTATGCCAGAAACTTTCTTTTCACCAAGGGTCTCGCTGTGGAGGCCACACAGAAGAACCTGAATGACGTAAAGCTGAAAAAGGCCAACGAGGAAAAGGTGGCCGCCCAGGAGCTGGCTGCCGCAAAGGAAACGGCAGAGGAGCTTCTGCAAATGGAGATCACCGTGCATATTAAGGCCGGCGCGGACGGGAAGACCTTTGGATCCGTGTCCTCAAAGGAGATCGCGGAAGCGGTTAAGGAGCAGAAGGGGACAGAGCTGGACAAAAAGAAGATAGTACTAAAGGATCCCATCAAGGCCTTGGGAGATTACCGTATTCCGGTAAAGCTGCATCCGTCGGTTACCGGTGAATTTACTCTTCACGTAGTGCAGGAGTAATTTTTATGGATGCGGAAGGAACAGCTATAAACAGGACTCCGCCGAATTCAATGGACGCGGAGATGTCCGTTATCGGCTCAATGATGCTTTCACCGGATGCCATTCTGACGGCATCCGAAATGCTTACTCCGGAAAGCTTTTATGCCAGGCAGTACGGCATTTTTTTTAAGGCGATACTGGAGATCTATAACGCGGGAAAGCCCGTGGATTCGGTCACTATCCTTGAAAAGCTGAAGGAAATGCAGGCTCCGCCCGAGATAAGGAATGCCCGCTTTATCGCAGAGCTTATAGAGAGCGTGCCTTCCAGCACGAGTATACGCTCCTACGCAAGGATCGTACGGGATAATGCCATAAAGAGGGAGCTTATACGGGCAAATGAGGAAATTGCCACCGAGTGCTATAAGGGAGCACTTGAAACCCCGGGTATTCTGGAGCTTGCGGAAAAGAGGATCTTCGATATAGTCCAGTCAGGAGGAACAGGCGAGGGTCTTACTCCTATCAGCAGGATAGTGATGGATGTTCTTGACAATATCCAGAAAGCCCAGAAAAGCGGAAGCACGGTGACCGGAGTGGAGACCGGCTTCAGAGGCATAGACAACATGACCGCCGGTCTGCAGAAATCGGATCTTATACTGATAGCGGCCCGTCCCTCCATGGGAAAAACGGCCCTCGCCCTGAATATCGCAGAATATGCCGCCTTCAGGAAAAACAGGCCCGTTATGATCTTTTCCCTGGAAATGTCAAAGGAACAGCTTGTCAACAGGCTTATTGCCATGGAGTCCTATGTGAATGCTTCAAAGATCAGGATAGGACAGATCATGGAAAAGGAATGGAAGGATGTCATAGGAAGCGCCGCCATCATAGGAAGATCAAAGCTTGTGATAGATGACACTCCCGCGATCACGGTAGCGGAAATGCGCAGCAAATGCCGGAAGCAGAAGATGGAGGGCGGACTGGATCTCGTGATGGTGGATTATCTCCAGCTTATGAGTGCGGGAAATATGAGACGGGATGCAGGGAGGCAGCAGGAGATCTCTGAGATCTCCAGATCCCTGAAGGCACTTGCAAGGGAGCTGAATGTCCCTGTAGTGGCGCTTTCCCAGCTTTCCCGTGCGGTCGAGCAGCGTCCGGACAAGCACCCCATGCTTTCCGACCTCAGGGAATCGGGCGCCATTGAGCAGGATGCGGACGTGGTTATGTTTATATACAGGGAGGATTATTACCACCCTGATACGGAAGAAAAGAACATCGCGGAAATAATGATAGCGAAGCAGAGAAACGGAGCGGTGGGAACGAGAAAGCTCGGATGGACGCCGGAGTTCACGAAGTTTATGGATATTGATTATAATTAAAGAAGGAAAGAAATTTGCAGCAGGGAACATTCAGGGAGGTTGCCGCCTTTCCGGGCAATCCGAATTATGAAAAATTAACAGAGAGGCAGTACTCTCTTTACACGAGACAGGACGATATCAGAAGTGAATTTGCACGGGACTATACCCGGATACTTCACAGTCTCGCCTACAGGAGATTGAAGCACAAAACCCAGGTTTTCTACAATGCGGCGGGCTCGGACCATATCTGTACCCGTATTGAGCATGTGGCTCATGTGGAGTCCGTGGCGGGTACCATCGGAAAATACCTGGGACTGAATCTGGAGCTTATCAAGGCCATAGCCATGGGGCATGACCTGGGGCACGCGCCCTTCGGGCATGAGGGAGAGAAGACCCTTTCAAGGCTGTCGGAAAAATATCTCGGACACGGCTTCTGGCATGAGAGGAACGGTCTCCGCCTTGTGGACCGGGTAGAGCTTCTGGAGGATAATTTCAGGCATTACAGGAATCTGGATCTGACATACGCAGTGAGGGACGGTATCATATCCCACTGCGGAGAGGTGGACGATAATGCCATCCGTCCGAGGGAGGACTTCATAGACCTTGAGACGGATTTCAAGAAGGCCGGTGAATTCCAGCCTGTTACCTGGGAGGGTGCGGTGGTAAAGATCGCGGACAAGATCGCCTATCTCGGACGTGATATTGAGGATGCCATGTCCCTTAAGATACTGGACAGAGGACAGCTGAAGACCCTGGAGGAAATGGCGGGAGACGAGTCGGAGGGCGCCATAAACACCGGTATCATAATGCACAGTATGATCATAGATGTCTGCGAAAACTCGGATCCGGACACAGGCATTGCTCTTAGCCGTGAAGGACTGAAGAAGCTTGTCAGGATAAAGAAATTTAATTATGAGCATATTTACAACAGTAACTGGCTCCTGCCCTTCGTGCACTACGCCGAGCTGGTGCTCTGTGAGCTCTTTATGGCATTAAGTGATGTTTATGACGGCGACAGGACCTTTGAACGGATTCATGAGGCGGGAGAGCATTATCCGAAGCTCATGCTTCCATTTGGGGAATGGCTTGCAAGGTATGTGACCCTTCCCGGCGCGAGGATAAGCATTGCGGGCTTCAACCGTCCTGACTGTGATAATCAGAAGATATACGGGGCTCTGGAATCGGAGCGCATATTCACTCAGGCTGTTATTGATTATATCGCCGGAATGACTGATCAGTATGCCATATCGTCCTATCAGGAGCTTCTGAGGTACTGAAATGGGTAACCTTTTTAGCTATGAAGGTCCTTTGATAAGCTTTCTGGAGCGCCTTGCGGATCTCCTTATCCTGAATCTCATATTTATAATATGCTGCATACCTGTTTTTACTGCAGGAGCCGCGCTTACCGCCCTTTCGACCATTACCCGAAAAATGGCAGGAAAGGAGGAGGGCTATATCCTAAGGGGCTATTTCAAGGCTTTTAAGGAGAATTTTCTCCAGGCAACAGCCATCTGGCTCATACTTCTTTTCTTCGCTCTGGTATTTGTAACGGATCTCCTTGTATTATTAAAATACGGAACAGGCGGGATATTTTTCCTTTTATGGTGCCTTACCTTTCCCGCGGGTCTCATGTGGCTCTTTGTATTTGTCTACGTGTTCCCCCTGCTCGCAAGGTTTGACAATACAATAA
Organism: Lachnospiraceae bacterium; assembly: GCA_017453865.1. Classification (GTDB taxonomy): domain Bacteria; phylum Bacillota; class Clostridia; order Lachnospirales; family Lachnospiraceae; genus NK4A144. The sequence goes on along the minus strand of JAFTEC010000083.1, from coordinate 27,337 downwards.
AAAACACCTTGAAAAATGCACTTCTCCTGTCCATCCGCTTCCTGCCATGGACTGTGGTGCTGCTCCTGCTTATGGTGCTCCCTTTTCTCGCCGGCTTTTTTTACCCGCTTATCGGGATCCCCTTCTATCTTTTTATGGGCTTTTCTCTTATTTCCCTTGCCTCCTCGTATATTTTCAGGAAGCTTTTTGAAAGGCTGTGAGAAGCTCCTTCTTCACAGTATTCCCGTAAATCTGCACATCACTTTATGAAAATCTTTGGGCAACACGTTGATGGTTTCGTTTGCCGCCTTGTGCTATCATTCCTTGTGGGTTGAAAACCATAGATCAAAAACAGTATTGGCAGAGGAGGAGAAATGGCTAGTTTATCATTAAGGCATATTTACAAAAAATATCCCAACGGCTTTGAGGCCGTAAAGGATTTCAATCTGGAGATCGGGGACAAGGAATTTATAATCTTCGTAGGACCCTCGGGCTGCGGAAAGTCCACCACCCTTCGTATGGTTGCGGGACTTGAGGAGATCACCTCGGGAGAATTATATATCGGTGACAAGATGGTAAATGATGTGGAGCCGAAGGACAGGGATATCGCCATGGTATTCCAGAATTATGCTCTTTACCCCCATATGACGGTTTACGACAATATGGCGTTCGGACTGAAGCTCCGCAAGGTTCCGAAGGATGAGATAGACCAGAAGGTGCGTAAGGCCGCTGAGATACTGGATCTTGGGAAGCTTCTCGACCGGAAGCCAAAGGCTCTTTCCGGAGGACAGAGACAGCGTGTTGCCATGGGTCGTGCCATTGTCCGGAATCCCAAGGTTTTCCTTATGGACGAGCCCCTTTCCAATCTGGACGCGAAGCTCCGTGTACAGATGAGAATAGAGATCGCGAAGCTCCACCAGACCCTTGGCACCACCATTATTTACGTTACCCACGACCAGACAGAGGCTATGACGCTGGGCGACAGGATAGTAGTCATGAAGGACGGCGTAGTACAGCAGGTTGATACACCGCAGAATCTGTATGAGAAGCCGGATAACCTTTTCGTGGCAGGCTTCATGGGATCCCCGCAGATGAATTTCCTCGATGCGGTCGTAAAGGCCGAAGGAGAGAAGGCAAGCCTGGAGATCGAGGGACATTCCATCCCGCTTCCCCCCGCAAAGGCAAAGAAGGTAATAGAAGGAGGCTATGACGGGAAGACCGTTACCTTCGGTATCCGTCCCGAGGATGTATATGATTCGGAGATGGCAGTCAGCACCATAAATCCGGAAGCGGTATTCGAGACTGAGATCAGGGTTTATGAGCTTCTCGGAGCAGAAGTGTTCCTGTACTTTGATTTTGCCGGTTTCTCGATGACTGCAAGGGTAGATCCCAGGACAAACGCCCGTCCCGGTGATAAGGTAAAGTTTGCGATAGACACAGAGAAGATCCACATCTTTGACAAAGACACAGAGAAGACGATCACGAATTAAGATCCTTCGCTGACGCTCAGACCCTTCGGGCAAAGCCTTCAGGATGGAAAAATGTCCAGTGGACATTTTTCGGGCACGTATTGACGCGCTGAGCGCGTCAGTGCCCCGTAGACTGCGCTCCTCAGGATGACAGTATAACACCGTCCGTCTCTGTTGTTTTTGCCAGATCATATTCATAGAGAACACGGCCGGGATATTCCATCGGAGAAAAGCCGAGGGAGGCGTAGAGCCCCTCAACCATGCCATTTTTCCGGGTTCTTATATATTCGCCGACGAGACGTGAGCATCCCATTTCCCGGGCGGCATCGCATACTGCTTTGAAGGCAAAGTTCTCCACGCCTCTTTTCAGAACGCGGCAGGACATACACCAGTTCTCAATGAAACAATCAGTATTTCCAAGCTCCGGTACGCCGGAGCTTTTCTTTAGTACGATGCAGGAAATGATACCGTACTCCGTAAACTTATCGGATAGTGATACAAAGATGAGACGTGTATCGTCTGCTGACATCATTTTCCTTATTTCTCCGTCGGAGTACCGCATAGTGCGCAGATTGAACTGATTTGACTTATTGGTAAGCTGTGCGAATCTCTCAGCCTCCTTTTCACCGACGATCCCGGTACGTCCTTTCATTTCGAGGGCTTTCAGGTATTCCTTATAATCAACAAAGGATGCGGCCATCTCCTCTCTTTTCCGGTTTTCCTGATAGGAATCCGAGCGGTTCATATCTTCTTTTGTGATAACAGTCCATTCAAAGGGATCAGCCCGGTCCAGAGTCTGCACATAGTTTTCCGGAGCATCAGGCACATCGATCACGAGTATCTCAGGACAGAAGCGGCGGATCATCTCTCTTTCCGCCGGATTGTCGTCAAAGAAAACGAGGCTGTTCATCCCGATATTAAGCTGCTTTGCGATGTAGGCCATGTTGCCGGCCTTATCAGACCAGTTTGCCGTGAAGCAGGCTATGTCGGAAAGCTTCAGGATCATGTTAGGATTTTTCTCAAAGGGCTCTTTCGCGATATCCTCATCATTCTTGGAATTGACTGCAATGAGTACGCCTCTCTTTTTCAGGGAAAGAATGTAGCTCTGAAATGCACGGAAGGCTTCGCCCGCAGGATCATTAGGGTCGACGTTTATTCCCTCGGGACCGTCGTCACCAACTATGCCGCCCCAGAGGGTATTATCCAGATCCAGAACGAGACACTTGCGTACCATTCCCAGATCCGGAAGTATCATTTTCGTGACCTCCGCTGCCACATCCTTCAGGTAATCCATATTGAAGCCCTGCTTCGTGAGGAAGTAGGCGGTGTCGTCAAACCAGCTCTCCTTCCCCTTCAGTGAGGACAGATACTCCATATCAAGTATCCGCACATTGCCGGGGTGATGTTCCGTTAAATGCAAATTGTATTTCTGCATAAGGGAACGGGAAGTATGAGCGTAATCCGCTTCCAGAGTACCCCAGGGGCGTTCGGGAGGAAGAGCAATATTTGAGATAAAAACGGTTACACCATCGATCTTTGAAATATGGGAAAATATATTATCCGTATACTCTATGGCTTCCTTAAGCCCGCATTCATCCTGAAAACGAAAATCATTATGTCTTAAAAGGAGGATAACGAAAGCGGGTTCAAAGGAGTAGAGAGGTGAAGCCGGATCCAGTACATCCATATTTATGCCGCCATATTCACCCTCGTAAATATCGGCGATAATATTTTCATAGTCCAGAAAAAGCCGGAGAAGCTTTACAAAGTGCTGTATAGAGTAAGAGCCGAGAACAGCTATCTTCAGCTTTTTATAAGAAGCGCTTTTTCTTGCCCGTGAATAATTATCGGGAGCTTTGATAAGCCGGTTCGCGAGCTTTATCAGTTTGTGGGTGGATTCCTTTAGAAGTTCATTCATCTGAAGCCTTCAGCCTTTCTCTTAAATCCTTAAAGAAGCTTTGCAATATCTCCGTACATTCTTCCTGAAGAACACCCTGCACAGTTTCCACCTGATGATTGAATCTCTCCTCATCAAGTATATTCAGTATGCTTCCCGCACAGCCGGATTTCGGGGAGGAAGCACCGAAGACACAGCGTTTTATCCTTGACTGCACTATGGCTCCCGCACACATGGGACAGGGCTCGAGTGTGATATATATGGTACAGTCCTCGAGGCGCCAGTCTCCGGCCTTTTTCACGGCCTTTTTAATGGCGGATATCTCCGCATGGGAAAGGGTGCTCTTGTCCGTATTCCTCCGGTTGTAGCCACGCCCCATTATGACACCGTCGTCCCTGACTATCACGCAGCCGATGGGAACCTCCTTTAGCGCAAGGGCCTTTTTTGCCTGTTTAAGGGCCTCCCGCATATATTTTTCATCGACCGGCAGCATTTACAGACCGTTCCTTTTCTTCAGGTAAGCGAGATAATTTATGACCATAAGCGAGATCTTCAGGGTCAGGGCATCATCAAACCTCCGGATGTCCAGCCCTGTTGTCTTCTGAAGCCTTTCTATCCTGTAGACCAGAGTGTTTCTGTGAACGTAGAGCTGTCTGGAGGTCTCGGAAATATTCAGGTTGTTTTCAAAGAAGCGGTCTATGGTCTGCAGTGTTTCCTCATCCAGATGCCAGGGGATCCTGTCCCCGTAGATCTCATGCAGGAAGAAGTTGCAGAGATTTTCCGGCAGCTGATAGATAAGACGCCCCACGCCAAGCTCGGAGTAGGCGGAAATGTTCTCATTATCATAGAAGATCTTTCCCACATCCATAGCCATGCGGGCTTCCTTATATGATTTTGAGACCTCTTTTATTTCGTGCACCACGGTCCCATAGGACACTCTGACATCCGCAAGGGCTTCTGTATTAACCATATCAACAAGGGTTGCGGCTATACTCTTCATGGCTTCGGGGCTGTCATCAGCTTCCAGCTCCTTTACTACGATGACCTCTCTCTCATCCACAGCTGTCACATAGTCGCCGTGGGCACTGCTGAAAAGTCCCTTTATTACATCGATTATATTGTCGCCGTTCCCGTTGTTCTTCTGCTCGACGATGTAGACCGCACGCTTCTTTTCAACGTCGATATGGAGCTTTTTCGCCTTATTGTAGATATCCACAAGGAGAAGATTATCAAGAAGGAGATTCTGGAAGAAGGAGTTTTTGTCGAATTTATCCCTGTAGGCCCGGTCAAGATGTGAAAGCTCGCTTACGGCCATACGCCCGGTCAGTGAAGAATTCTCGCTGCTGCCTTCGGTAACAACGACGTAGATCGCAATATCCCCATCCGTGACCCGGAAGAAATGGCAGCCGCCGTGAACCTGCGAATCTGCGCCGCTGTCAAGGAAGGAACGTATGCTGAGGGCGTTTACCTCCGGACCTTTATCTGTTGTGGCTGCAAGCGTACCGTCTATATCATAGCAGGCAAGCTCCACCTTTGATATTGCCTTTAATTCGTCCAGACAGGACTTGATAATGGGATTTGCTATCATATACAGTCCAAGCGCTCCTTCCGTTTTTTGAGGGCCTGGTGGACTGACAGGTTCATTTCACAGTACACTGGCTCCGGGGAAACAAAGTCACTGAAATAATATCATATCAGCAAAATGAAGACAAACAGCTGAATTGACAAAAGCGTAAAAGGGCTTAAACTGATATACGAAACGTAAAAAGAAGTAAAGAAGCGTAATTCATTTTATAAAACGTAAATAGGACGAGTACGGGGTCTTAAAATGTACCTGCCACTGTTTGAAGAATTCGTGCTTTTTAACTATTCAAATGAATAAACGCTCTGTCTTTTGATCGTACGCGTTCACAGAGCCGTTTCATGATTACTAAGTTTAAATAAAAAATAACGGTCGAAACTTAATTGTTTAAGTAATTTTATACAATCTTTTTTTATTTGCTCTTTTTCTATTAATTTTACCTAACATATCTGTTAGAATTGTCGATATAAGAGATATAAGAATATTTATCTTCAGTTTACCTGTCCATTTTTGAAATAGAAGGCAATTGAGGATATTTATTGTATTATTTTTTAGGCTATACAAAAAGGGAAATGTCCGCCCGGTTGGACGGTAACTAAAGGGTGTCGTTGAAAGAAAGATACGAGGAAGAGGGAAGGCTTATGAAGAACACAGAAGTCAGCAGGAAGGTATTGAAAGCAATAACAATAGGGCTCGCGGCAGCTATGGCGATGATGCCAACAGTTACCGCTTTTGCCGATGACGGTGAGGGCGGCGGAGACAGCGGAAGCTCCAGCCACAGCGAGAGCAGTGACAGCGGCAGCCATGACAGCGACAGCCACGACAGCGACAGCCATGACGATCACGAGGATCACAGCGAGCACACGGATGATGTGGAAAGCTCTCATGATGATGTAGAAGATGCTGCCGATGAGGTAAGGGACGAAGAAGGCGGCGGAGACGAGTCCGGTGATGATGGCGAATCCGACGGCGGTGAAGAGTCTTATGATGACGGCGGAAGCGAAGAGTCATATGATGGCGGTGGAGAAGAATCCTACGACGGCGGAAGTGAAGAATCATATGATGGCGGCGGAGAAGAATCCTACGACGGCGGAAGCGAAGAGTCCACTGGCGGCGGAGAAGTATTTGACGGCGGAAGCGGAGAATCTGCTGGCGGTGGCGAAGAAGCTGCCGGCGGTGAGGCTGCAGGTGACGAGTCTGTTAACGTTCCGGAGATAACCGGAGCTTCAGGAGATGAGGCAGTTAACGTTCCGGAATTGCTTGGTGCTTCGCCTACAGATGCTACCGGAGTAATAGAAAATGAGATCAATAACGAAGCAGGTGCGATAGGCACTGAAGAAGGTGCCGGCGCCCAGGCCGGGACAGGCGAGGAGACCGGCGGATATCAGAGTGTAAGCGAACCCTTGTCTGATGCTGCAGGCAGCCTGAATAATATTGTGGATGCCTCTGCTGCAGTGGATAAAGCTTTTGCTGATGCTGCAAAAGTGGATGCTGCTGCTGTTGCTGCAGCTCAGGAAGTTGAGAATAATGAGTTTCTGGCTGTCTTTAACGATTGGACAATGCCATCTGCCGAGAACGCAGTTAAGACAGCAGATACCGAGGTAAATACCAATATTGGCGTGACTGTAAAACAGGATGTTTCCGAGGCTGCTTCTGCCGGATATGAAGACAAGGATGCGGCTGATGCTGCAAAGACTGAGGCACAGACTCAGCTGGATAAGGCAGTTGGAGAAGCAAACAGAGTCATCGATGTTGCCAAAACAGATCTGGGTTCAGCAAAACAGGCACTTGACAATGCAGAATCACAGTTGACGGAAGCTCAGGAAGCAAAGGGCGAAGCCGATAAAGCTCTGAATGACGCAAAGGAAAACTTTAGGGATCTCCTTAAGGCTAATGGCATTTCCGCTACGGAAGAAGGAGATACAATTAAGGCGGTCGGCGACATCTCAAATCTGGATGGGGATATCAAGGCTGCTATTGACAGTGCGGCTAAGGCTGTTGAAAACGCAAAGTCAAATGCAGAAAAAGCGGCTGACGCTGTTGATGAAGCAAAGAAAAAAGTGGATGAAGCCGATGCAGACTATTCACAGGCGGGAGTAGACGCGGTTAAGACGCTGGCCAAGAATTCCGAAGCGATCACAGAGGCATACAATACTGCTAAGTCTGAGAGTGAAACCGCGGCAAGTGAAGTGTCTACGGCAGAAGGAGCCAAGACGCAAGCAGAGAACGACTTGACCTCAGCGCAGAATAACTATGATACGGCTCTCGCCACGCATCAGGAAACATATGATGAAGTCCATGCATCAATTTATGAGACTATAGACAGCAAATTGACAAATGTGGAGGACAATTGGGGGAAAAATCGTGCTTTGGCCTTCTATTTTGCAAAGCTGTATCTCATTGACAATGAAGATGCAGAAGCGGAGTCCATTGAGGTTGATAAAGATAACCAACCTTCGATTGACAAAAAGACCGGTATTGTAACCAGCATCGGAAAGAAGATAGACGGAGGAATAACAGTAAATTATACAACAAAGTCCGGTGAACAAAAGAGTCTTATTTTCAATTGGATGAAATATGATGCCCAGGGGACTCCTAACGACAAATTAAGCAATGATTATGACACATACAAGGTCGTGCTGGTTGAGAACGGGAAAGACACAGATACGGTTTTAGGTGAGGTTAAGCTGGACAGGGATGATAGTAAGACTGTCACAGGAAAATCCATAACAGTCGGTGATAGTGAGGATAAAAAACTGGATCTGATCGGCTATCTTGATGGCTATAATACCTCCAAGACTAATCTGCAGAACTTAAGCGATAATATTACCAAGGCTGAAGGAAAAGTGACTGAGGCAGGCAATAAGCTTGATGAAGCAAATGCCAGGTTTAACGAAGTAAATACTTCCTTTACAGCTGCCGAAGCCGCATACAAGGCTGTTGAAGCCATGAATGATCTGAATAACAATGCGGATACCATTCGGGAAATACTGGCAGGCAGCAAGGGCGAAGATGAAACTGATGAAGCCTATAAGGATAGAGTACAGAAAGCATATGATGCCGCAAAGGCAAGCGCAGAAAAGGCAAATACCGGATATGAAGCTATCAGTAATAGCTACAATGTACTTTCTTCTCTGATCGAGAAGATAAAGATTCAGCAGGAGACGGTTGGTAATGTAAAGGTTAAAGAAGGCAACAACATTCAGGAGAGCTATATAGAATTCAGAGAGCTGGCATCGCTTCTTACCCAGTATAAGCTTATGCAGGAGCTGAAGGAGCAGGGCGTTGATCTGTCCACTGTTACTATGGACGTAAAGCGGAATAGTGACGGATCGGTTTGGTGGAGAACCGGCCAGGGTTCAGAGAATAATTATGGTGAGATCACGTATAAGATCGGGGATGAAACCAAAAAATTCTACTTTGATTATCTTGCTTTGGATGAAAACGGTGAACATGTTCTGGATCAGTCGGGATTAAAGAATACCTCCATTGTGAAAAACATCGTAGTAGTCAGCAATACCGGCGCGGACGGACAGCTCAGTCTGGGAGGGAAATTTGATGAGGGATCACGTTATATCGACGAAAATGCTTATCAGAGCATGTTTGATGATCTGAATACGGATCTTTCCTATGCGAAGGCAGTTAAGGAATATGCCGCTGCCGTTGTAGAATACGGGAAGATGATGAAGATCCAGAAGACTGCGGAATATGCCCAGCAGAGAGTAAATGATGCAGCAGAGGCTCTTGTGAATGCCAGCTATGAGCAGTCTGTAAGTACTGCGAAGATCAAACAGCTTGAGGATGAGTTTGCAGAGGCTCAGCAAAAGTATAATGATGCAAACACAAAGTATGAAGAAGTAAAGGGAGATCTGGAGAATCTTAAGGCCGAGATAGATAAAATAATTGAGAGTGGCTTTAAGGTGAAGTCGGCATCAACGGACAACACTCCCGTCATCGGAGACAATGATCCTTCAGATTCCGACAGCGGCAGCGGAAATGGTTCCGGTGGCGACAGCGTAGCTCCTCCCGCCGGCGGCGGTGAGAGTACAACAACAACAACTACCAGCAGCAGAACGAGGACAAGATCCAGCTCAGGCGGCGGAGATGATGACACAGCAGCCTCTGAGGTTGACGGATCTGCGGCAGCTGATACAGGAGCACCCGCAGCAGATGCCGGAGCTACGGGAGTTGCAGCGGCTGAGACGGCTGCCCCCGGCACACCCGTTGCAGTTACCACTTACACCGGAACGGCGGACGGTGCATTTACTGATGCAGGAGCACCGGCAGCTATCGGAGAGACTGTAACTCTGGAAGCAGGCGGCGGAGCGGTTGACGGCGGAGCAGTACTCGAAGATGCCGGCACCCCCGCAGGAGAGGTACTCGGGGACGCAGCAGCACCCGCAGGAGCAGTTGAAGAGGCTGCAGGCGGAGTCACATCAGAGGTTCTCGGAGACAGGGCAAATCCTGTAGCTCAGGTACTCGGAGAGAGACTTGCACCCGTCGTTGAGGCCGTGGAGAACGGAACCTTCGACAGAAGCATGGTTCTCAATGATGACGTTAAGGCAAGCATTCCCTTCGGATGGTGGCTGCTGATCCTTATCCTCGGTGCAACAGGGGTCAAGATGTATATGGATCACAGAAAGAGGAAGGAAGAGGAGGCCGCAAAGCAGGGAAGATAAAGAAAGGTATGGGGTAACAGAATTTAGGAGGAGGTACACTTAAATGACATTGGAGGCAGAAGTAACCAGCGACAAGCGTAAGATAGGGAGAGTCGAGTTCAAGGCACCGAGCGTTATCGTGCTCTGTGACACCGGCGAAACCCTGTACGTGATGGTGGAGGATGCGAGTCCCCGGGGTATGGGACTCTGGATGAAGGATGACCGGCCGGATATAGCCAATAAGGACATCATCATCGTTGCGGATACTGTTATCATGTACGCTACCGTTGCACGTATGGTAAAGCGCGATGACGGCACCTATACCGTTGGAATAAGTGCCAAGAAATTCACCCCGGATGTACTTGAATATCTCTTCAAGCACATCGGAAATTCCGGCGACTGATGCCCACAGAATCAAAATAAGCTCTGGTACCCTCCTGTTGCGGACATTACAGCAGGAGGGTATTTTATTGCTTGCGTTTTTAGGCAAGTGGCTTTATTATGAAGAAATGCAAAACCACAGTATTGTCAATCTGAGCTGACCAATGTCATCCTGAGCGTCAGCGACGCTTATCCCACATCGAAGATGTGGGATGCCGCCCCGGCGAGGGGCGCTGCGTGCCAGTGGCACGCGTTTAGCGCGGACCGAGTCGGGAGACGAGACGCGAAGCAACAGTAAGGATCTTTCCATCGAGTAGATAATTATGAATGAAAACAATAATAACCAGAACAATAATAACGGCGGAAGAAATCCCAGAAACAGACAGACCCTGATCGCGATGATAGTGGCGACGGTGCTTACCTTCTTCTGCATGAGCATGATGAGCAGTCTTGTCACCAGGAATTCCACACAGGAGATCAGCTATTCCAAATTCCTTTCAATGATCTCAGCGAACCAGATAGGAAGTGTGGAGATCGACCCGGACAAGATCACGATTTATCCGAAGGATGAGAAGAGCAATAACCCTCTCTCCATGCAGATGACCTATTATACGGGTATCGTGGTTGATCCGTTTCTTACGGACAGGCTGACGGAGGCGGGAATAGACTTCAAGAGTCAGGTGCCGGACAGGTCAGGTGCCATGGTATCGGGCTTTATCGGCTATGTTTTCCCTATCCTTCTGGTATGCGGACTTACCTATTTTCTGATGAAGCGTATGGGCGGCGGAGGCATGATGGGCGTGGGCCGCAGCAATGCCAAGGTTTCTGTCCAGAAGGAGACCGGGGTTACGTTTAAGGACGTGGCAGGTCAGGATGAGGCTAAGGAATCCCTGCAGGAGGTGGTGGATTTCCTCCATAATCCCGCCAAGTATTCGCGGATAGGCGCGAGGCTTCCAAAGGGAGCTCTTCTCGTGGGACCTCCGGGAACAGGAAAGACCCTGCTTGCAAAGGCTGTTGCGGGTGAAGCCCATGTGCCCTTCTTTTCCCTTGCGGGCTCCGACTTTGTGGAAATGTTCGTGGGCGTTGGTGCCTCCAGGGTAAGGGATCTTTTCAGGGAGGCTGAGAAAAATGCGCCCTGCATAATCTTTATAGATGAGATTGATGCCATAGGAAAGAGCAGGGATTCAAGATACGGCGGAAATGACGAGAGGGAACAGACCTTAAACCAGCTCCTTTCAGAGATGGACGGTTTCGATACCTCCAAGGGAATACTGATACTCGGCGCCACCAACAGGCCGGAAACCCTGGATAAGGCTCTTCTCCGTCCGGGACGTTTTGACCGGAGGATCATCGTTGACAAGCCCGATCTGAAGGGCAGGATAGATACCCTTAAGGTTCACGCGAAGGACGTTAAGCTCGATGAGACCGTGAATTTCGAGGATGTGGCTCTGGCAACAAGCGGTGCCGTGGGTTCGGATCTTGCGAACATGGTGAATGAAGCTGCCATCAACGCTGTAAAGGCAGGCCGTGAATATGTTTCACAGAACGACCTTATGGATGCCGTGGAGATAGTCCTTGTGGGTAAGGAAAAGAAGGACAGGGTATTAAGTAAGGAAGAAAGACGGATAGTTTCCTATCACGAAATAGGGCATGCCCTTGTTTCCGCCCTGCAGAAAAACAGTGAGCCTGTGCAGAAGATAACCATTGTACCCCGTACCATGGGGGCTCTGGGCTATGTGATGCAGGTTCCGGAGGAGGAGAAGTACTTAAACAGCGAAGCCGAGCTTCGGGCAATGCTCGTGACCACTCTGGCGGGCAGGGCTGCGGAGGAGCTGGTATTTGATACGGTCACCACAGGAGCGTCCAATGATATCGAGAAGGCAACGAAGATCGCCCGGGCTATGGTTACCCAGTACGGAATGAGTAAGAAATTCGGACTAGTGAGCCTTGAATCCATAGAGGACCGCTACCTTGACGGCAGGGCGGTGATGCACTGCTCCGATGAGACCGCGGCAGATGTGGATAATGAGGTTATGAAGCTTCTGAAGGAATCCTATAAGGAGGCGAAGAAGCTCTTAAAGGAGAACAGGAAGCTTCTGGATAAGCTGGCGGCCTTCCTTATTAAGAGGGAGACGATTACCGGCGCCGAGTTTATGAAGATCTACTGCAGGGAAAAAGGAATCCCCGTTCCCGAAAAGAAGTCCTATGAGGAGAGGTTCAAGGAAGCGAAGCGGGACAGCAGGGATGAGGAGGATACGACCCCTCCGGAGGAGAAACCGGAGCAGAAGGAGCTGAGTCTCCGGCAGGACAGAGCCGATAATACCGGAAACAACGGATATTCTCCGCAGAATGACTGGCAGGCAAGGAACAATGCGCCGCAGAACCATATGCCGGGACAGCAGATAGATTTTACCATTGACGACAGCCTTATCCCTGACAGGAATGCTGCAGGGAAGACGGACAGGCTACCGGATAAAGAGGCCGGAGCTACGGATAACGGCGGCGGAAACGGCAGCGATGCCGGAGGAACAGACGGAGACAGCAGCGGGATCCCCGTATGATCCCGGATCTCAGATGGAATTTGACATCGAAGAAAGCTTAAAGGTCCTTCCGAAAAAGCCCGGGGTTTACCTTATGCACGCCGATGACGACGAGATCATCTATGTGGGAAAGGCGGTAAACCTCTTTAACCGGGTACACAGCTATTTCAGGAAGAATAAAAAGAGCCCCAAGATCATGAAGATGGTGACGCATATCGCGTACTTCGAGTATATCGTCACCGATTCTGAGATGGAGGCTCTTGTTTTAGAGAGCAATCTTATAAAGAAGCATCGTCCCAGATACAATACCATGCTGAAGGACGATAAAAGCTATCCGTATATAAGGGTCACAGTCAATGAGGCATATCCCAGGATACTTTTCAGCAGAAGGCCCCGGGGAGACACGGGAACTGACAGGAAGACGGGGCAGCGTCTTTTCGGACCCTATACCTCTGCCTGGGCGGTGAGGGATACCATAGAGCTCATAAATAAGATTTACGGTCTTCGTACCTGCAACAGGGTGCTCCCGAGGGACAGGGATAAGGACAGGCCCTGTCTGAATTATCACATTAAGCAGTGCTCCGGCCCCTGTAAGAGCGGCTGTGTCACTGATGAGGAGTACCGGGAAGCGGTGAACGGGGCTCTTGATTTCCTGAACGGAAACTATACCCCGATCCTTTCAATGCTGAAGGAAAAGATGAATAAAGCTTCAGAAGAGCTCCGGTACGAGGATGCCATTACCTGGCGGGATCTTCTGGGCTCAGTACAGAGTGTTGCCCAGAAGCAGAAGATCACCCTTGCCGGAGAAAATGATGACCGGGATATCGTTGCCTGCAAGACCGATGAGGATGAGGCTGTTGTACAGATCTTCTTTATCCGGGAGGGACGACTCACCGGACGGGATCATTACTATATGACCGGTGTAAGGGATTTAGGGACGTCCGAGATACTGGGAAGCTTTGTTAAGCAGTTCTATTCCGGAACACCCTTTATACCTAAAGAGATCATGCTGGAAACGGATATAGAGGATCACGGGATAATTGAGCAGTGGCTCAGCAGTAAAAGAGGAGCAGGGGTTTCACTCATTATCCCGAAGAGGGGAATGAAGGAGAGACTTCTCCGGCTTGCAAAGAAGAACGCGGAGCTTATCCTTGAAACCGACCGGGAGAAGCTCAGGAAAAGCGAAGAAAAAACAAAGGGAGCGGTGGCCGAGCTTGCCGGACTTATCGGTATCGACAGGGCTGACAGGATAGAGTCCTATGATATCTCTAATATCAGTGGATTCGAGTCCGTCGGGAGCATGGTGGTATTTGAGGGAGGAAGAGCCAAGAATTCCGATTACAGGAAGTTCAGGATAAAGAGTGTCAGGGGACCCAATGACTATGCTTCAATGGAGGAGGTCCTGACCCGCAGGTTTGAGAGACTTGTAAATGCTGACGGCAGCGAAGGGGAAGGGGATTCCTTTGTGAGATTTCCGGACCTTATCCTTATGGACGGAGGAAAGGGCCAGGTCAATATAGCCCTGAACGTACTGTCCCGCTTAAATCTGGATATCCCTGTGGCTGGTATGGTGAAGGACGATCACCACAGGACCCGCGGGATCTATTTCAATAATGAAGAGCTGCCGGTTGACAGTCATTCGGAGTGCTTCCGTCTGGTAACAAGGATACAGGATGAGACCCACCGCTTTGCCATTGATTACTTCCGTTCACTCCACGGGAAGAACCAGCTCCATTCTATTCTCGACGACATCCAGGGTATAGGGGATACCAGGAGAAAGGCACTTCTACGGGAATTCGGGTCGGTAGAGAATATAAAAGAAGCCTCAGAGGAGGAGCTTGCCGCCGTACCTGAAATGAATAAAAGGTCGGCGGAGGCTGTCTTCGCTTTCTTTCATAATGAGTAAAATGATGGTATACTGTAGAAGATTCTTTGTAACTGTCCAGAACAGCCCGAAGCACTTGCTGCTGAGGGCGTATGAAAGCTCTGGAATTTAGGCATTCGGCTCATCGTGCGAAGCACGATTTAATTAGCCGAATGCGCAGTATCTGTTCAGAAGCCATGGGGTTCTGAACAGATATGATTCTTTAATAAACCTGAAAGGAGCGTCATCCAAAGCCATGGCAACGGTTTCCTTAAAAACATTTATCGACAAAATGAATCTCTATAACCTTACTCCGGATATTTCCATCGACAATGTGAATATCACCCAGCCCGAGATAAACAGGCCGGCCCTGCAGCTCACGGGATTCTTTGACCACTTTGAATCCTCCAGAGTGGAGATAGTGGGCTTTGTGGAGTATTCCTATATGCTGGAGATGGAGGAGAGCAGGAAGGATGAGATATACGGAAAGCTCCTTTCAAGCGGCATTCCCTGTGTTATCTTCTGCAGGGATCTGGAGCCGGACGAGAAATTCAAGTGGTATGCCGGGGAGAACAGGGTTCCGCTCTTAAAGACCTCGAAATCCACTTCCGATTTTATGGCGGAGACTATCAGATGGCTCAATGTAAAGCTTGCACCCTGTATCTCCATACACGGGGTTCTTGTTGACGTTAACGGTGAGGGACTGCTTATCACCGGTGAGAGCGGTATAGGAAAGAGCGAGGCCGCGCTGGAGCTTGTAAAGAGAGGACACAGGCTTATTTCCGACGACGTGGTGGAGATAAGAAAGGTCAGTGACGATACCCTTATCGGCTCCGCACCGGATATCACAAAGCACTTTATCGAGCTTCGGGGTATCGGGATAATAGATGTAAAGGCGCTTTTCGGTGCCACCTCCGTAAAGGAGACCCAGAGCATAGATCTGGTGATAAAGCTTGAGGACTGGGACAGAGACAAGGACTATGACCGTCTCGGTATGGAGGAGGAGTACACCGAATATCTCGGGAAAAGGGTGGTCTGCCACAATATCCCCATCCGTCCCGGAAGAAACCTTGCCATTATCTGTGAGACCGCAGCCATAAATTACAGGCAGAAGAAGATGGGCTACAATGCGGCGCAGGAGCTTTATAAGAGGGTACAGGACAATCTGAAGAAAAATCGGGAGGATCAGTAAATGAGCTTTGTTTACGGTGTTGATGTGGGAGGCACATCAGTAAAGATAGGCCTGTTTTCCGGAGAAGGGGAGCTCATCGAAAAGTGGTCCGTTCCCACAAGGACGGAGAATAACGGTGAGGCTATCCTTCCCGATATAGCGGCTTCCATAGATGCAAAGTCAAAGGAAAAGGGAATAGCTGACGGAGAGATCCTGGGCGTTGGTCTGGGGCTTCCGGGCCCCGTGGATGATAAGGGAGTTATAAGGAAGGCAGTAAATCTTCACTGGCACGATACCTTCAATGTGGAGGAGAAGCTGGCGGCCTGCTTTGACGGGAGGCTTAAGGTAAAGGCCGGAAATGACGCCAATGTGGCGGCCCTGGGCGAGGCCTGGATGGGAGCCGGAAAGGGCTATAAGAATATTGTCATGGTCACTCTCGGAACCGGTATCGGAGGCGGTGTCATCATTAACGGACAGATCGTCACCGGAACCTGGGGTGCAGCGGGAGAGATAGGGCATATATACACGGGCGCCGATACAAAGGAGCCCTGTAACTGCGGCAACAGAGGCTGTCTCGAGCAGTTCGCCTCGGCTACGGGCATAGTCAGGCTCTTAAAGGAAGAACTGGAGAATAATCCGGATGAGCCCACCGAAATGAGGGACAGGCCCCTTGATTCAAAGAATATGTGGGAAGCCGTTAAAAACGGAGACAGGCTTTCCATAAGAGTAGCAGAAAAATTCGGAAAGTATCTTGGCACCGGTCTTTCGGTTGTTGCAGGTGTCCTGAACCCTGAGATAATAATAATCGGCGGAGGCGTTTCCATGTCGGGGGACGTTATCATGCCCTATATCACGAAAAACTTTAAGGAGCATGTTTTCCATGCCAGCGGCGACACCATATTCACCAGGGCGACCCTCGGAAACGACGGAGGCATCTACGGCGCCGCCGCGCTATTGATATAAATTCTGATTAATGAAAAACCATATCGACACCATCAAAAAGATCCTGCCTGAAGACAGGATTTTTATAAACGAATCAATGAAAAAGCATACCACCTTCCGCACAGGCGGGGCGGCGGATCTTTTTCTTATGCCGGAAAATGCGGAGCAGCTTTCTGAGCTTATCAGGCTTTGCAGGAGAGAAGGCCGGGAATACTTTATCATCGGAAACGGCAGCAATCTTCTGGTTTCGGACAGAGGCTACAGGGGTATCATCATCGCAGTGACTGAGGCCTTTTCGGATATCGAGGTGTCGGGGAATGAGATCCATGCGGGAGCCGGGGCGCTGCTTTCCGGGATCGCGGACACAGCCCGGAAAAATTCCCTCTCAGGCTTTGAATTTGCTTCAGGTATTCCCGGAACAGCCGGGGGCGCAATGGTTATGAATGCGGGAGCCTACGGCGGAGAGATGAAGGATGTCGTGAAGTCTGTGGAAGCCCTGACCCCGGAGGGAGAGAGAGTGAACCTATCCAATAGCGAAATGGGCTTCGGCTACAGAAAAAGTATCGTGAAGAGCGAAGGGCTTACGGTCCTTAAGATAATCTTTTCCCTTAATCCCGGGAATGAGGGGGAGATAAAGGCGAAAATGGATGAGCTTTCGGCAAAGAGGCGGGAGAAGCAGCCTCTGGAATTCCCCAGTGCGGGCAGTACCTTTAAGAGACCGGAGGGACATTTCGCGGGAAAGCTCATTATGGATGCGGGACTCGCAGGCTTTTCCGTCGGCGGTGCCTCGGTTTCGGAGAAGCATTGCGGTTTTATCATCAACAGGGGGAATGCCACCTCCGATGATGTCTACAGACTGATAAAAAAGGTGCGGGAAGTGGTTAAGGAAGGATCCGGGGTTCTGCTTGAATCCGAGGTTATGATGATTGGAGATTTTTAAATGAAATTTGTCATTGTTACCGGAATGAGCGGAGCGGGGAAAAGTACATCCTTAAAGATGCTGGAGGATCTTGGTTATTTCTGCGTAGATAATCTGCCGGTTCCTCTTATCGGAAAGTTCGCGGAGCTTTCATATGAGCCGAATTCCGAGCTGCAGAAGGTTGCGGTGGGGATAGATGTACGGACCGGGCTCTCAAAGGTGGACCGGGCGCTTCAGGATATGAAGGATGCGGGCTATTCCTTTGAGATACTCTTTCTTGACTGCGAGGATGATGTCCTCGTTAAGCGTTTCAAGGAGACCAGAAGGGCACATCCCCTCGTGATGAACGGCAGGGTTGAGGACGGGATAAGGAAGGAACGTGAGATCCTCAAATTCCTGAAAAAAGAGGCTTCCTATATTATCGATTCCAGCCATCTTCTTGTCAGGGAGCTGAAGAATGAGATAGATAATATCTTTTCCAAGAACAAGGACTACGGAAATCTCTATATTACCGTGCTGTCCTTCGGCTATAAATACGGGATACCCAATGACTGCGATCTGGTCTTTGACGTGAGGTTCCTGCCGAATCCCTATTATATCGACGAATTGAAGAATAAAAGCGGTGAGGATAAGGAGGTTCAGGATTATGTTATGGGCTTTAAGGAGGCCGGTATCTTCCTCGACAAGCTGCAGGATCTTATCGAATTCCTTATCCCGAATTATGTCATAGAGGGAAAGAACCAGCTTGTAATCGGCATCGGCTGCACCGGCGGGAAGCACAGGAGCGTCACTCTGGCAAACAGGCTCTTTGAGCGTCTCGAAAGTAAAGGCAGCTACGGTATAAGGATAGAGCACAGGGACATAATGAAGGATAGCCTCCGGCGGTAGCGAATGTCATTTTCACAGGATGTAAAAAAGGAAATAAGCCAGGATATTCCGGAAGCAAGACACTGCAGAACAGCACTTCTTGCGGGGATCGCCCTGATGACTGCCGATGTTTTCTTCGGCACCGGGGGAGAGGACAGGATCTCTTTTCATTCGGAGAATGAGGCCGTCATCAGAATTTGCTTTACATTATTAAGAAAAACTATTAGAATAAGTGCTGATGTTCAGGTGAGATGGGGAAAAATCCCTGTTTACAGGCTTTTGCTGAAGGGAGAGGCGGCCTCCGTGGTCCTGTCGATGCTGAAGATACGACCCGGGGACAGTCAGCCGGACAGCTTATTATACGAGAGATCGTGCTGCAGGAGGAATCTTATCAGGGGGGCTTTTCTCTCAGGCGGTTCGGTCAGTGATCCGAAGGGATCCTACCATATGGAATTCGTGTGTGATTCCCGGGAGAAAGCGGAAGGTCTCCGCAGTATAATAAGCGGCTTCAATATCGAAAGCCGTATCGCCGGAAGGAAGCGCAGCTTTGTCGTCTATCTGAAGGAGGGGGATGACATAGTTACCATGCTGAACATCATGGAAGCGCCGGCAGCTCTTATGGAAATGGAAAACGCCCGTATATACAAGGATATGCGGAACAACGTGAACCGCCGTGTGAACTGCGAGACCGCGAACATAAAAAAGACGGTCAGCGCTGCAGTGAGACAGGTTAATGATATTGAATTTATCAAGGAAAAAAAGGGGTTTGGTTTTCTGGACGATGCCTTAAGGGAAATGGCTGAAGTCAGGCTTCAGTATCCCGATGCGGCACTAAAGGAACTTGGCAATTTTCTAAATCCGCCGGTGGGTAAATCGGGGGTAAACCACAGGCTGAGAAGGCTCAGCCGTATAGCGGATGATCTAAGGAGGAATCTTTATGACCAGGAAAACAGTTGAGGTATCAATGCAGGGAGGAACGGATACCAGACCTATAGCGATGCTTGTTCAGACAGCAAGCCAGTACGAGGCTACTGTTTATATCGAGTATGATGAAAAGCATGTGAATGCCAAAAGTATTATGGGAATGATGACCCTTGCCCTGAAGAACGGAGACAGGGTTGATGTGGTTACCGAGGGCAGTGATGAAGAAAATGCCGCCGGTGAGATCTGCAGATATCTGAGGGGCGAGCTCGCCGCGGGTTGATGCAAAAGAGAATTTATTTCATCTACAATCCACATGCCGGAATGGAGAGGATCCGCAGTAACCTTCTGGATATCATTGATATTTTCGTTAAGGCGGGCTTCGAGGTTACGGTTTACCCCACCCAGGAGAGAGGGGATGCGTCCCGTGCAGCCGTGGAAATGAAGGACGGCTACGACCTGCTGGTATGCTCCGGTGGGGACGGCACCCTTGATGAAGTGGTGGCGGGGATGATGCAGCGGGAAAAAAGGATCCCCATCGGATACGTTCCCGCAGGAAGTACCAATGATTTTGCCATAACCTTAGGTATCCCCAGGGATATGCGGAAGGCTGCGGAGGTTGTGACAGGGGGTGTGGAGTTCAAATGCGACACAGGCTCCTTTAATGACAAGAACTTCGTGTATGTTGCGGCCTTCGGAATGTTCACGGATATCTCCTACGGAACCGAGCAGGATCTGAAGAACACCTTTGGGCATTTAGCCTATATCATGGAGGCTATGTCCAGAATAGGCGGACCCATTAAGTCCTTCCGTATAAAGGTGGAGCACGACGGCATCACCGAGGAAAATGAGTATGTTTACGGAATGATAAGTAATTCCGTTTCCATTGGAGGCTTTAAGAGCCCTGGAAGGAAGAATGTGATACTGGATGACGGGCTCTTCGAGGTTGCTCTTATAAAGAAGCCCGAGGATCCGGTGGAGCTGGGAGAGGTAGCGGGAGCCGTGATGAACGGCAGCTCCAACGATCTCGTAAGCTATTTCAAGACCGGTGAGATAAGCTTCAAGAGTGACGAGCCGGTGGCATGGACACTTGACGGTGAGTTCGGGGGAAGCTTAACGGAGGTCAATGTCCGGAATTGCCGGAGGTCTCTCGGCATAATGGTTCCTGCCGGCGCCCTGTTGCTCGGGTAGGAAGATCGGATCTTATAGATTCTTGTTTTTCATCGGAAAAACAAGAATCGTAATTGACCAGCCGAGCGGCTTGCCGGTCGGCGTGTCCGGCGAAGCCGGATTCCTGCGGACAATCACCGATTTTGTCCGCAGGAAGTCATACATAATAGTATAGGCTCACCGTTAATCTTGCGGTGTTCATATATAATAATAATCATTAAGAAAGGATGGAAATGATATGCCATTAGTTACAACTACCGAGATGTTCAAAAAGGCCTACAGCGGAGGATATGCCATCGGTGCCTTCAACGTAAACAATATGGAGATAGTCCAGGGTATCACCGAGGCTGCATGGGAGCTTCATTCACCCGTTATCCTGCAGGCATCCGCAGGTGCCAGAAAGTATGCACAGTCTGCTTATCTGAAGCATCTTGTTGAAGCTGCAGTGGACGCAACAAAGGATGAGATCCCCATTGCTCTTCACCTTGACCATGGTGCGGATTTTGATGTATGTAAGGACTGTGTTGATAACGGATTCACCTCCGTTATGATCGATGCATCATCAAAGCCTTTTGATGAGAATGTGGAAATATCAAAGAAGGTTGCTGAGTATGCGCATGACAAGGGCGTTGTTGTGGAAGCAGAGCTCGGAACCCTTGCAGGAGTTGAGGATGATGTGAACGTTGCTGCAGAGACCGCACAGTACACGAATCCCGATCAGGTAGTTGAGTTTGTAGAGCGCACAGGTGTTGATTCCCTTGCTATCGCCATCGGAACCAGCCACGGCGCATATAAGTTTAAGCCCGGCACGGATCCCCACATCCGTCTGGATATCCTTGAGGAGATCTCCAAGAGACTTCCCGGCTTCCCCATCGTGCTCCACGGTTCTTCATCCGTTCCCCAGGAATACGTGAAGATCATAAACAGCAACGGCGGAGCTCTGAAGGATGCCATCGGTATCCCCGAGGATCAGCTGCGTGAGGCTGCAAAGAGATCTGTATGCAAGATCAATATCGACTCTGATCTTCGTCTCGGAATGACCGCAGGTATCCGTGAGCATATGGCAGCACATCCCGATCACTTTGATCCCAGACAGTACATTGCTGACGGCCGCCAGTACGTGAAGGATATCGTTCACAACAAGATAATCAATGTTCTCGGTTCAGACAACAAGGCGTGATGATCAGCGAAGGATCTTTAGATGATATTTCCTCAGCATCTGACCGTTGACACCTGAAACACTCTCCCCTGTATCCGAAAAGCCGATTCTTTCGGCGAGCCGGATGGAGGGGAGATTTTCTTTCTGTATAAAGGCATTGAGCTCCTTTATTCCGAGTATGCTTTCCCCGTAGGAAATAACTGCACAGCAGACCTCATAGGCTATGCCCCTTCCTCTATGCTCTTTATCCAGAAGGTAGCCGAGCTCCGGGATATCGAAGCCCCTGCGGTTACTTATACCGGCTCTTCCTATCAGCCTGCCGCTCTCTCTGTCAATGATATTCCAGAAGCCGTAACCGAAGAAGCCGTACATCTTTTCAATGTAGGCCCTCTGGAATTCAGTCTCTTCCTCTTTTGTGGGCATAAGGGGCGGGATAAAGCGCTGTATCTCGGGATCCTCATAAAGCTTAAACAGATGGTCGATATCGCTAAGTGTAAGCTCTCTTAGGATGGTGCGTCCGGTTTCCGCTATGGTCCAGGGAATGCCCCGCTTTCTCTGATACATTTTCTCAAGAAAATCGGGGGTGATCTCATCGAAGCCCTCGATTATGCACTGGGCGCCGGAGTAGATTTCGGAAGCTGAGGAGGGAAAGGTCCGGCAGGGAGTGGTCTCCGGCTTTTTATAGAGTACATAGCCCGTATCGTGAAAACGCGCAAATTCAACGCCGGTTTCATTATCCGTGACGGTAAAGGAACCCTCCGGAATACTGCCTTCAGGGATCTTCCTTCCGGGTTCGAGTGAAAAAAGCCGGACACCCTCCTTATCTAGCTCAGCCATAAGCTCATCAAGCCAGGGGGCACCGGTATCACGTATGGAGAAAAAACAGTATTTAAGATCCTTCATATATAAAACTGTCTTTAAAAGGGAGGATGCCAGGTGCCGGGCACCTGGCATTATTATGAAAAAGTTTTAATATAGTATTAACTACTATGGAAGCTGTCGTTTTTTGATACTATGAGTATACCCAAATCTTGTGTACAAAATTCAATTTGTGAATGAAGTTTTTTCAAATAGTTTGTTAACACCTTGTGAACAAAGAGACTTTCAAGGATAATGCGAAGCAAAGAATCTTATATAAACCGTTGACATAGCCGAAAATTAGGGATATTATCGGTTATTAGAGGATTTTTGTTATAGAAATATCCGGGATCGGGGGATTCCGGATCGCTAAATTCTATCTGGAGGGAATGAAAAATGGCAATACAGAAAAGAGCTATTGCGGCTGCAACCACCGATGTAAAGGAAGAGGTGAAGTCAGCACCTGCAGCAGAGGTAAAGAAAGAAGAGAAGGCTGAGGCACCTAAGGCAGCGGAGAAGAAGCCTGCAGCAAAGAAGACCACAGCAAGGAAGACCACTGCTGCAAAGAAGACGGAGAGCACGGAAAAGGCTGCTGCGAAGAAGACCGCGGCTGCAGAAAAGAAGACCGCAGCAAAGAAGACTACGGCAAAGAAGACGACAGCGAAGAAGACCACTGCTGCAAAGAAGCCTTCTGCAAATAAGGCTCCCGCAAAGAAAGCGGCAGCAAGCGTAAGCGAGAATATGGTGGTTCAGTTCAGAGGCCGTGAGGTAAGCACCGATCAGATCAGAGAAAGATTCAGCGATGTCTGGACAAAGGACTACGGCAGGAAGGCTTCTGACGTTAAGGAAGTTACCTTCTATATCAAACCGGAGGATTCAGCTGTGTACTTCGCAGTCAACAACGGTGAAGATACAGGAAGCTTTGCCATCTGATATATGAATAATATAGTTCAGGCCGGACTCGAAAGGATCCGGCTTTCTTTTTCAGAAAAAAGCACTTACGGGAAGATAATCGCCCTGATGTTCCTGCCCCTTGTATTTATTGCACTTTACATACTTGGGGGGATCCTTTCCCATACCTTTACGGACCTTAGTATTCCCAATGAGTACAGGGAGTGCGCCAATGTGCTGATGACAGAGGAGCTGATGAAGGGAAATAATCCCTATGCCTTGAGTGCCCTGAACGGTGAGTATCCGCCCTTTATCTATCTCTACGGGCCGCTGTACTCTCTTGCAGTCGCGGGTGCGGGTACACTGCTGAAAGCGGTGGGACTGGCTCCGGACATCATACTTCTCCACTATCTTATGACCTTTTTGTTTATGCTGGTCTCCGCCTCACTGGCCTTTTACCCCGTATGGAAGAAAACCGGTTCTATGACATTGGGGCTGGCAGCCTTTATTTTCCTTATCAACTGTAACTGGCGCTATAACTACGTCAATGCAAATCCTGACAGCATGGGGCTCTGCATAATGATGCTTATCCTCTTTCTTTTAACAGTTCGGGATTTCAAGGGGAAGGAGATACTCTGCGCCCTTTTGACGGTGGCGGTATTCTTTACTAAGCAGTATTTCCTCCTGATCGCAGGAACCGCAACTGCGTTTTTCTTCTTATTTAAAGGGATAAAATGTGTTCTGAAATACCTGATCTCCTTTGGGGTTTTAGCCGCAGGCACCGTAGCCCTGCTGAAGCTCACCTGTCCGCTTTTTGAGACCTATATGCTGTACTTTGCCAAGGGCCCGGGAACGGGCATCGCGTCCACGGTGAAAAGGGGAACCGTCAGGATGAGCGGAATGGAATTTAATTTCCAGCAGATCATGTCCCTAGGCGGCATCTTTCTGACCTTCTTTATTGCGGAGGCAGTGGGATGCATCTATTTCCTTGCAGCCTTTATAAGGGAATGGAAAAAGCTTAAGGCGGAAGAGGCGGCAGGGACAAAGGGTCTTTCCGCCATCACGGAAGCCGGGAAAAATGCGGGCATTGATGAGTTTGACTTATTAATGCTCATACATATGGCGGTATCCGGGATCTGCCTTATTTATCTCGGACAGAATGACGGGGCCTGGCTTTCCTACTATCTCGAATTGTTTATGCCTGCCCTTATAATGGGAGCTCTGGTATTATTTAAGAAATTCAGCATGGAGCTCAGTGTAAAGGGCTTATTTGGCGTAAACCAAAGAACATCGCTTCTTATTTTGTCGGCGTTGTTTTTAATGTTTATAGGCTTTCCCATTTCCAGGGCAGATGAAAGACTGCCTGTGTCCCCTTTGTCGGAGGAGGATCACAGAGAATGGGAGGAGGCCGAGAAGGTACTTAATGAAAACGACGGCGATATGTATCTTTATCCGCTTCTCGGATACTACGGAATAGCGAAAGGCATCTACATCTACAATACGGGGCAGCCCTTTGTGGTCTCCGAAAGGTTTTATAAGAGCTACCACCGGCACCCCGACAAGATGGAGAAGTATCCCTATGCCGAAAATATCTTTACCTCACATTTTGCTTTCAGGGAGAAGATCCTTGATAAGGTCAGGAAGGGAGAGTATTCCCTTGTTTCCTATATTGAGGGAACCGATGAGGTATTTGACAGAAGCGATCTCTCACTGAAATATGAAAAAGCCGGTGAGTATAAGCTCCGCACGGGCAGACAGGTCTGGAACACCGAGCTCTGGACACTTAAGTAAAAAACTTAAGTGAAAATCCTGTTGACAAACGAAGGCGGGGGTGTTATCGTATGGTCTGAAGATATTAGCACTCAAATTAAATGAGTGCTAACACAAAAGGGCATATGGAATTAAATGAGAGAAAAACCAAAATATTAGAGGCGATAATCAGGAATTATCTGGAGTCGGGAGATCCGGTGGGAAGCAGGACCCTTTCCAAGTATCTTGATATCAAGCTTTCTCCCGCGACCATAAGGAATGAGATGTCGGATCTGGAGGAAATGGGTTATATCATCCAGCCCCATACCTCTTCAGGGCGTATCCCCTCGGACAAGGGCTACAGATTCTATGTGGACAGAATGATGGCCGACCGGGAAAAAGAAGTTTCGGATATGCACGAGATGGTGGTGGAAAAGGCCGGTGAGCTTTCGGAGCTTTTGAAGCAGGTTGCGAGACTCCTTGCCGACAACACGAATTATGCGGCTCTCATCTCTTCACCCCAGATACACAGGAACAAGCTGAAATTCCTGCAGCTTTCCAAGGTGGATGAAGGGAATATACTTGCAGTCATCGTGGTGGAAGGCAATATCATCAAGAACAAGATGATAAGCGTTAACGGTGAGATGGATGACGATACTCTCCTGAAGCTGAATCTTCTCCTGAATACCCACCTGAACGGCCTTTCACTTGAGGAGATAAATCTCGGGTTGATTACCCTTATCAAGGAAAGAGCGGGGATACATTCAGACGTGATCGCGGAGGTTATTGATGCTGTTGCCGATGCGGTAAGAGCCGACGAGGATCTGGAGATCTACACCAGCGGTGCAAATAATATCTTCAAATATCCCGAGCTTGCGGATAATCAGAAGGCAAGCGAGATAATAAGTACCTTTGAGGAGAAGAACCAGTTCGGAAACCTTATCAGTGAGTCCCTGGAAAAGGAAAGAACCGGCGGCGATGATAAGAAGGGCATACAGGTTTATATAGGAAATGAGTCGCCCATTGAGTCTATGAAGGACTGCTCGGTGGTGACGGCGACGTATGAGCTGGGAGACAATATGAAGGGAATGATGAGTATCATCGGCCCGAAGAGAATGGATTATGAAAAGGTCACCCATGCCCTGGAGACTCTGCAGGAGCAGCTGGACACCCTGTATAAGAAGTAGCGGTGGGGAGCCCACGTCTTTCTGAGCGGAGCGAAGAATATTAAATAAAACGAGGTAAACAAATTGAGCAGGAAAAAGAACCAGGAAGTGAAGACGGAAAAGCCTTCAGCTGAAAATAAAGAAGATCTTAAGGAAAATATCGACCTGTCCCCCGAAGAAGAGAATACCGAAGGGACGGACGAAGCCGGAGGGGAAGCGGGAGCGGAAAAGCCTGAGGCAGAGGCTGTGGCTGGAGAAGCAGCAGAGGACAGTGCTCCGGAGGAAAAGAAGGATCCACGGGATGAGAAAATAGAGGAATTAAACGATAAGAATCTGAGGCTTATGGCGGAATTCGAGAACTTCCGCAAGCGCTCCGACAAGGAAAAGGACCAGATGTTTGAGACCGGTGCGAAGTCCGTTATAGAGAAGGTACTGCCGGTTATCGACAATTTTGAAAGAGCCCTTGATATGGCGCCGGACAGCGGTGAGGGCGAAGAAAACGCGGACCCCTTTATGGATGGTATGAAGAAGGTCTATAAGCAGCTTATGGATGAGCTTGATAAGATAGGAGTTAAGCCCATAGAGGCAGTGGGTCAGGAATTCAACCCCGAATTCCACAACGCGGTGATGCAGGTCGACAGTGAGGAATATGACAGCGGCATCATAGCGCAGGAGCTTCAGAAGGGCTATATGTATAACGACAGCGTCGTCCGCCATTCGATGGTGGGAGTCGCGAAGTGAATAATCCTTGTTAGTACACCATACGGTAGAGAATAGAAAGAGAGGAAACAAAATGGGTAAGATAATAGGAATCGATCTTGGAACAACAAACAGCTGCGTAGCGGTTATGGAAGGCGGAAAGCCCACAGTTATAGCAAATGCAGAGGGTGCGCGTACAACTCCCTCCATCGTAGCCTTTACGAAAAACGGCGAGAGACTGGTAGGTGAGCCTGCAAAGCGTCAGGCGGTGACAAATGCGGACCGTACGATTGCTTCCATAAAGAGGGATATGGGAACGGATCACGGACGTTCAATAGATGACAAGAGGTATTCACCCCAGCAGATATCGGCAATGATCCTTTCAAAGCTGAAGGCTGATGCGGAAAGCTACCTCGGTGAAAAGGTGACTGAAGCGGTCATCACCGTTCCCGCGT
>JAFTEC010000082.1 GCA_017453865.1 Lachnospiraceae bacterium | reverse complement strand
ATGTACTGCCGGAAGCGATGGAACCCTCAGCTCGGATAAACAAACTGCTCAAACAGATGATACCGTGACGCTGACCGCAAAGCCGGAAGGTGTGAATTCGGCGATCCTGAGAGTGTCATATATCGATGGAAGTGAAACAAAGTATGTCAGGATCACTTCGATCGGAGGTAATGAGTATACCTTTTCCATGCCCGCGGGAGATGTGACAGTCAGTGCTTCCTTCTCGGACGGGATAAGCTATGTGGATGAAAACGGTATCGGGCAGACTCTGAGTGGAAGTAATGATGACATTTTAACAGGCCTGGGCAATGGATCGATACTTAATAGCGGCTGGTATGTCACACAGGAAGATAAGACGATCTCAGATAAAAGGATCGACATCAACGGTGATGTGAAGCTGATCCTGTGCGATGGCGTGGAATTGTCCGTCCCACTGGGCATTACGCTGACAGGCAATAATAAGCTGACAATTTACGGCCAGACCAAAGGAAACGGTACGCTGACGATCAACGGAGCAGGGGGTGGCAACGCAGGGATTGGCGGTGGAGAAAACGGCTCATGCGGAACGTTGATCATTAACGGTGGGGTGATTAATGCCACGGGCGGCTCTTCCCATGGCGTAGGAGCCGGTATTGGCGGCGGATATTCAGGAGGCGGTGGAAATATTACAATAAACGGAGGCACTGTTACCGCAACAGGCGGAGGAACTGATTGCTATGGTGCGGCAGGCATCGGCGGCGGAGACCATGGGTCCGGCGGAAACATCACGATCAATGGCGGTGTGGTTACGGCGACAGGGAAATACGGCGGTGCGGGCATCGGCGGAGGAGAAAATGGAGAAGGCGGAACCATTACGATCAACGGCGGAACTGTGACTGCAAACGGCAATACATCCGGAGACATGTTCGGAGCCGGCATCGGAGGCGGGGACAACAAATCCGGAAATGTGACGATCAACGGAGGCCGGATTACGGCAAATAACGGGATCGGCGGAGGCAAGAACGCAGGCGGAACCATAAAACTTGGCTGGACGCAGATGAGCGATTTCATTTTTTCAGACAGCTACAGGGGCAATGTGAGCTTCAGTGACCACTTCCTTTTGGATGGTACGGAAACCCCGGCGACTGCCGATAACATAGCCGGAAAGAAGATCGTTCCAACAGCGCTGACAGCATACACCGTGGCTTTTAATAAAAACGGCGGAGAAGGGACGATGGCCGATATGGCTTTCTTTAGCGGGAAAGCACAGGCGCTTACAAAAAATACTTTCACCAGGGAGGACTATGACTTTGCAGGATGGAACACAAAACAAAATGGAGAAGGTGTTCATTATACGGATGGCGAGACAGTTAATAACCTGGCTTATACTGACGGCGCGTCCGTCACGCTCTATGCACAGTGGAGTCATAAAACCTATAAAGTGGATGTGACAACCGGGGCGAACATGACAAAGACAGCTGGTAATGAGAGCCAGACTGTGAATGGAGGGGATGCCATGACAGACCTGGTTTATACGGCGGATAAGGGGTATTATTTCCCGGAGAATTACAGCATCGTTGCCGTAAACGGTATCACAGTAGCCAGAAACAGCTACACGCAGATTACCGTATCCGGTACCCCGACAGCGGATGCTCAGATCACGCTCACCGCACCGACCCCAAAGACAAAGCCCGGCGCACCGACCGCTCCGAGGGCGGAAAACTGCACCACTGCCGCCAACAACGACGGCAAGCTCACCGGTGTCACAGCAGAGATGGAATATAAAAAGTCCGATGCAGGAGCCTGGAGAGATGGCACGGGAAGCGCCATCACAGGACTTGCAAGCGGCACCTACTATGTCAGATATAAGGAAACTGATACCAGGCTTGCATCAGAGAGTCTGGAACTGACAATCTCGACAGCTCAGTCTTCCGGCTCCGGTTCCGGAGGCGGTGGCGGTACCGGCGGAGGAGGCGGATCGACTCCGACCCCGGAGCCCACGGATCCGACTCCGACAACGACACCGGAACCAATGCCGACTTCTGATCCCGATCCCGCAGAGGATGTAAACCCTTCTGCCGATCCGACCGAAGGAAAGACCCCTCAGGGTGAAGCAAAGGTAACCGAGGAAAGCGGTGTAAAGACCACGGAACAGAAGAATACAGACGGCTCGACGACTATTATAGTAGAAGATACCAATTCTAATACGGTCACTACCACGGTCGAGGAAGAAAACGGGACAAAGAACATCCAGACAATTACTGAGGATCCTTTGACCGGAGAAAAGACAGAGACCGGAAGGACGGAACAGGCTGACGGAAGCTATATACAGAAGACAGTAACGACTCTTGAGAACGGGCAGACAACTGAAACAACGGAGTCAAAGACTAAGAATGAAGATGGTTCCGTAACTACTACGGAAGGCACGAAAGCTGCTGACGGGACTTCAACATTCCTTGAAAAGACCGAGCAGACTACCGGAGATTTCGAGCAGACCTTCATAGTACAGGATGAGACCGGTAAAACAGTAGGCTCTGAAGTATCCTCAAAGACCACGGATCCGGAAACAAAAGCTATAACGGAAAAGAAGGAAGTCAGGGATGCTTACGGAAATGCAGAGCAGACCGTGATCTCGAAGGAAGCTTCAGGAACAGTAACGGGTGTTTCCTTTAAAGATACAGATTCGTCAGGGAAGAACACAGAATCATCCTTTGATGCCGGTGAAAAGAATACCCTGATACTTTCCGAGATTAAGACGAATGGAACGTCCATAGAGATACCTGCTTATATAGAGGGAGTCGATGGTGAAGCCTATCCCGTGACCGGTATCGGGAAGGATGCCCTGAAGGGGCAGAAGGTCAGTGAGATAACCATACCTGAGACTGTCAATAAGATAGATACGGGAGCGCTTAAGGACTGCGGGATAACCGAGATCAATATAACCGGGTCTGTAGAGAAGGGGATGCTCGGAAAGAACGCCCTTAAGGGTAACGGTACCGGGAAGAAAGGAAAAGGACTTACTATTTCGGTAGACAGTAAGAAGGATGCGAAGAAGCTGCGAAACCAGCTGAAGAGGGCAGGTGCTCCGAAGGCGGTGATCAGGATATCCAAATAACGCATGGGCTTTCTGAGATATTGTCAGGCTTTATTTGAAGCAGGAAACTTAAGCGGCACTCCTGAAACAGGGCTTTTGGTTGATCT
>JAFTEC010000081.1 GCA_017453865.1 Lachnospiraceae bacterium | reverse complement strand
ATTGATACCGGTATAGGTTTTTTTGACCATATGCTTGACGGCTTCACAAGGCATGGGCTTTTTGACCTTAAGCTTAAGTGCAGCGGCGACTTAAATGTTGACTGCCACCACAGCATTGAGGACTGCGGCATAGTGCTGGGACAGGCCATAAAGGAGGCTATAGGGGACAAAAAGGGTATAAAGCGTTACGGAAGCTTTATCCTGCCGATGGACGAGGCACTTATCCTTACGGCCGTGGACCTGTCCGGAAGGCCGTACTTTTCCTACGACCTTGAATTCGGAGAGTCAAGCTGCGGGGATATGGATACGGAAATGGCGAGGGAGTTTTTCTATGCAGTCAGCTACTCAGCCGCCATGAACCTTCACATAAAGGAAATAAGCGGCTTAAACAGCCATCACATAATGGAGGCTGCCTTTAAGTCATTTGCAAAGTCACTGGATATAGCCACGTCTTTTGACGACAGGATAGGCGGAGTACTGTCCACAAAAGGAGTATTATGAGTAACGAATATAAAAAAGTTATCCCCTGTATGTTCATAAATAAGGGGCAGGCGGTAAAGTGGTTCGGGGGAAAGAGCGCATTAAAAAAGGATCCCTTAAGCCTTGCCATGGATTATGCGAATCACGGGGCGGATTCACTCATCATCTTTGATCTTTCCGAGGAGGATTCGGAGCATGAGGAAAATCTGCATCTCATAAAGAATATCTGCGCCGCGATCGACATCCCCGTAATAGGAGCCGGAAACGTGAAGCGTTTAGAGGACATAAAGAAGCTCCTCTACGCCGGCTGCCGCAAGGCCGCCCTTAATTATAAAAAGCCGGAAAACATCAGTCTTTCAGAGGAGGTCAGTACCCGCTTCGGACGGGACCATATCGCTGCCTGCATAGATAATCCCTCGCAGCTTGAGCAGGGAAGGAACGAGATAAAGAATTATATCAGTACGCTTATCCTTGTGAACGAGAATAACTTAGAGCCCTCGGCTGACTGGGTGGACAAGGCCTGCAGCAATAATGCGAACCCGATATCCGTGGGCTTTGTGCCGGTCTTCCATAAGAAATCCTACCACGAGCTTGCGGCGGTACTCAGAAACTATTCGGTGCAGGGCGTGTCCGGCGGCGACATAAATGAAAAGTATGAAGGCTTTATGGACTTTAAGCGTCAGTGCAAGGGCCTCGGGATCTCCGTAAATACCTTTGAAAGCAGTATGCAGTGGGAGGACTTTAAGAAAGGAAGTGACGGCCTTGTACCGGTCATAGTCCAGGATTACAAGACGGATGAGGTACTGATGCTTGCCTATATGGACGGGGAAGCCTATGTAAAGACCATAGAAACGGGGCTTATGCACTACCACTCAAGGAGCAGGAATGAGCTCTGGATGAAGGGGGAAACAAGCGGAAACTTCCAATACGTGAAGAGCCTTATCGCTGACTGTGATAATGATACGATACTTGCCAAGGTACTTCAGATCGGGGCAGCCTGCCATACGGGCAAGCGCTCCTGCTTCTTTAATACGATGCTGAAAAAGGAGTACGACGACGCGAATCCCTTAAAGGCCTTTGAGAGGGAATACAATACCATACTTGACAGAAAGGCACATCCCAAGGAGGGCTCTTACACCAATTACCTCTTTGACAAGGGCATAGACAAGATACTGAAAAAGGTCGGAGAGGAATGCACGGAGATAATAATCGCCGCGAAGAACCCGAATCCCGAGGAGATAAAATACGAAATGGCTGATTTCCTCTATCATGCAATGGTGCTGATGGTGGAAAAGGGAGTTACCTGGGACGAGATAACCAAGGAGATAAATTCGAGGTAGGGGAAGGAGAAACACCATCAAGAAAACGGCACTCAGCGACGAGCTTTTACTTACGATAGAAAAGCCCGAGCGCTACATCGGAAATGAGATAAATGCCTGTATCAAGGATAAGGACAGGGTCGATATACGCTTTGCCATCTGTTTCCCGGATGTGTACGAGATAGGCATGAGCCATCTCGGGATACAGATACTTTACGATATGTTCAATAAGCGTGAGGATATGTGGTGCGAAAGGGTCTATTCGCCATGGGTGGATCTTGACAGGATCATGCGGGATAAGTCTATCCCTCTTTTTGCTTTGGAGTCACAGGATAAAATAAAGGATTTTGACTTCCTCGGGATCACCCTGCAATATGAAATGTGCTATACGAATATCCTTCAGATACTTGAGCTTTCCGGCATCCCTCTTTTACAGAAGGACAGGGGGGAGGATGACCCCATAGTCATAGGAGGGGGACCCTGCACCTATAATCCCGAACCCATAGCTCACTTTTTTGATGTTTTCTATATCGGGGAGGGCGAAAAGAGCTATGACGTGTTCTTCGATCTCTATAAGAGAATGAAGAAAGAGGGGAGGAGCAGAAAGGAATTCTTAAGGGAGGCATCGAAGATAGAGGGTATGTACGTGCCCTCCCTCTATGATGTGGAATACAATGAGGACGGCACCTTAAAGCGCTTTTTTCCTCTTTATGATGATGTGCCGAAAAGGATACGGAAAAATCTGGTTACGGATCTTGACCTCGTGTCCTACCCGGAGAAGCCCCTTGTTCCGTTTATCCAGGTGACCCAGGACAGGGTGGTGCTGGAGGTTATGCGGGGCTGCATAAGGGGCTGCCGCTTCTGTCAGGCAGGTCAGATCTACAGGCCGGTAAGGGAGAGAAGCCTCGAATTCCTCAAGAAAAAGGCTGAGGAAATTCTTGTATCCACGGGTCATGACGAGATAACACTGAGCTCCTTAAGCACCTCCGATTACAGTGAGCTTTTTGAGCTCGTCAATTTCCTTATCGACAATTTCAGGGACAGATTCGTAAATATCTCACTTCCAAGCCTCCGTATCGACGCCTTTTCGCTGGATATCATGAGCCGGGTGCAGGATGTAAAGAAATCGAGTCTTACCTTTGCGGCGGAGGCCGGCTCCCAGAGGATGAGGAATGTAATAAATAAGGGCATTACCGAAGAGGACATTATGCGGGGCTCCGCCGAAGCCTTTAAGGGGGGCTGGAACAAGGTAAAGCTGTACTTTATGCTGGGGCTTCCCTTTGAGACCGACGAGGATGTCCTTGAAATATCCCATCTTTCAGACAGGGTAGCCATGAACTACTTTGACACGATTCCGAAGGAGGAAAGAAAGGGGATCAGGGTCATGGTAAATTCCTCAGCCTCCTTTTTTATCCCAAAGCCCTTTACGCCCTTCCAGTGGGCTCCAATGAATTCCTCGGAGGAATTTAAGAGAAAAGCCCGGCTCGTAAAGGAAGCGGTTAAAAAAGAGCTTAATCATAAGTCACTTAAATTCCAGTACCATGAGAACGATATCTCGGAGCTTGAGGGAGTGCTTGCAAGAGGGGACCGGAGGATCGCGGAGGTGATCCTAAGAGCCTACAGAAACGGGGCGGTCTATGACAGCTGGTCTGAGATCTTTGAGAAAAGCCGCTGGGATGAGGCCTTTAGGAGTACAGGTATCGAAAAGACCTTTTATACGGAAAGGGAAAGAGATACGTCGGAGCTACTGCCCTGGGACTTTATAGATACAGGGGTTTCAAAGGACTTCCTTATACGGGAATGGGAGAATGCAAAAAAAGGGGTTGTAACTCCGAACTGCAGGGAAAAGTGCTCGCTCTGCGGCGCTGCAGGATTTAAGACCGGAGTTTGCGTAAGATGAAGGAAGGAAACAGTCTTTTAAGAATTAAATTTTCTAAGCACGGTCTTATGAAGTATACAGGGCACCTTGACACCATGCGCTATTTCCAGAAGGTGATAAGGCGCTCCGGTATAAATGCCGCCTATTCTGAGGGCTTTTCACCCCATCAGATAATGTCCTTTGCCCAGCCTCTTTCCGTCGGAGTCGAAAGTAACGGGGAATACTTTGATCTTGAGGTGACTGATCTCAGCACCGCTTCGGATATGATAGAGAGGATGAATGCGGCCTCTGCGGAGGGCATTGAAATAAGGGATATGGTGCTTCTTCCGGACAAGGCGAAAAAGGCAATGGCCACGGTTCACTCCGCGGAGTATACCGTGATATTCCGTCCGGGGCACGAGCCGGAATGGGATATTTTCGAGGCTGTCAGGGCTTTTAAGGATCTGCCTTCTCTTAAGATCACTAAAAAAAGCAAGAAATCCGTCCGTGAGATTCAGCTTAAAGATTTTGTTTTTTCTCTTGATATCGAGGAGAAAACCTTGGGTTTCCTTTTTCCGGACGGGCCCTTAAGCGGGGACGAGATAAAGGATCCCGAAAAAAAGGTTCCGTATCTCCGCATGCGGCTCTCTGCGGCGTCAGGTGACAATGTGAAGCCTGCCCTTCTTATAAGAGCCCTGAAAGGCATTATGGTTCAGGGTTCAGATGAAGAGGAGGAGTACCCGTCCCTTACGGATCTTCTTATCACAAGAGAGGATCTGTTTGACAGTGACGGAAAGCCTTTATCTGAAGCGGGAGAGAGGTTTTGAGTGACAGGGTAGTCATAACAAAATACAGGGATTTTATGATAACCGCCCTGATAAGGGATGACAGGATCTGGGATATCCTTGCCACAGCTTCCGGGGAGAAGAGTGACTTCCGCCCCGGCGACATCGTAAAGGCGAAGGTAATAAGCATTCAGAGTAATCTGAACGCAGCCTTTCTCCTGCTTGGCAGCGCTGTTAAGGCCTTTATGGAGTTAAAGGAAAGAACGGACATCCGGCCTGAGGACGAGATCGTAGTACAGATTGTGAAGGAAGCCTTCGGGGAAAAGGAGATGGTCGTGACTCCCGCGTATTCCGTGGCGGGAAAGTATGTGGCATTAACATTCGGACGCTGCGGCGTGGGTGTAAGCCGCAGGATCCCGGATGAAAAGAAGGACAGCTTAAAGAAGCTTCTTTCTTCAAGGCTTGGGGGAGAGAGCCGCATAGGGGCCGTGGTAAGGACAAACGCGGAGGAAGCTCCCGAGTCTCTTATTTTGGAGGAATTTGAGAAGCTTTATAAAGAGATGGTGAATATCGGGAAAAAAGCAGAATACTCGGTACCCTTTATAAGGCTATACAGCGCTCCGTCGGAGATCAGCTCATATTTAAGGGATCTGAGGACGCCTCCGGATGAAGTGGTGACCGATGACAGTGAAGTTTATGGGACACTAAAGGATGAGCTTAATTCCGATGAGAAGCTTTCCGGGAGGATAAGGCTCTACACTGACAGGGATTATCCGCTTATTAAGCTCTGCCGGCTGGAGGCCGCCATTGATGAGGCCTTTAAAAAGACTGTCTATCTTAATGACGGCGGTACCCTGGTCATAGAGAAAACCGAGGCCGCCTTTATAATGGATGTTAACAGCGGAAGGAATGCAAAGAAGCTTTCCAGGGATAAGCTGATACTTGAAACCAACCTGGAGGCCGTAAGGGAGGCTGCGAGGCAGATGAGGCTCAGGAACTTAAGCGGAATGATCCTTATAGACCTTATCAATATGAGCTCCCGTGACCACAGGGAAAAGGTCATAGCGGAATTAAGATCGGAGCTTAATAAAGACCGGATTAGAGCGGAATTCATAGATCTGACGGGACTCGGCATAGCGGAGATCACACGTGAAAAGAGGAAGCTGCCGCTTATGGAGATCCTCTCACGCTGAGTTAAGGGAAATGTCATTCATCTTATTTTTATGAGGAGAAAACAATATGATCGACTACACCGAAGGCAGCGGAAAACAGTATCACACAATGGTGTCCTCTGACGACATCGGAAGGTACGTGATCCTTCCCGGGGATCCCGGAAGGGTTGAAAAAATTGCGTCCTTTTTTGATAATGCTGAATTTGTGGTCAGTAACAGGGAATATACCACCTATACGGGTTATCTGAACGGTGAAAGGGTGAGTGCGGTTTCCACAGGAATCGGAGGACCGAGCGCCGCCATTGCCATAGAGGAGCTTTCAAAGTGCGGAGCCCATACCTTCATTCGGATCGGAACCTGCGGAGGCATGCAGGAGGAGGTAATGGGCGGTGATGTGGTCATAGCAAGCGCTGCCGTTAGGATGGAGGGAACCAGCCGTGAATATGCGCCGATCGAATATCCTGCCGTTTCTGATTATACCGTTTTAAGCAAAATGGCTGAATGTGCCGGCGAAATGGGGATCAAATACCACGTGGGTGTTGTTCAGAGCAAGGATTCCTTCTTCGGACAGCACGAGAGCGGGATAATGCCGGTTTCCTATGAACTCCAAAATAAATGGGAAGCGTATCTCAGGATGGGCTGCCTTGCTTCCGAAATGGAGACTGCGGCACTCTTTACCGTGGGGCAGTTCCTGCGTGTCAGGGTAGGAGCCTGCTTCCTCTGCCTTGCAAATCAGGAGAGAGCAAAAAAGGGGCTGCCGAACCCCGTCGCGCACGACACGGAAGCCGCCATAAAGCTTGCCGTAAATTCAATAAAGAAGCTTATCGGCTGACGGTTTGGTTCACCCCGGATCTGCCGGCGTTATCTGCGAGCCGGATTACGCTCACTACCTTTACTCATTTTTGACATCCTCGGCTAATTCGTATTCCGTTCGACTTTCTTTTATCCTGTTGAGGCTTTATTCGTTGAAAAGCCCGTCAGACGTGAAACGCCTTCCACCCCGACTGGGGCAGAAGGCGTTGTCGTTAGCCGTATTTAGAAAGTATTGCTGTGGGAATCGGTTTCTATTAAGTATAGAATTAAGTCTTCCTTATATACTTTATAGACTAAAATCCAATCAGGCTTAATATGGCATTCCCGACATCCGATGATACCAGCATGTTTTCCTTTGAGTGGATGATCCCGATATTTCTCTTCTAAGGGTTTTTGTGCAACGAGCGTATCAACTACATGCTTAAATTCAGCTTCATCATAACACGGTTGCTGTACAATGCGCTTAAAATCCTTTTTGAATCGGGTTGAGCGTTGTATTCTAAGCATATAAATCTGCCATAAGCTCATCTACAGTATCAAAGGGTCCAGCGGCATTGCCGTCTTCATACTCTTTGATAGCGTCAAGGATTACACTTTCGCGTTTTTCCTGCTTAAATGCAAGGAAGTCAATGAAAGTATCTGCCATTTCCTTATTTTCATCCGTAAGGATTGCATAATTGCCATTCATTTTTCTTACCTCCACCGTCATCATGGCATCCCTCCTTCTATTTTTCAGCAAGACACCAAAGCATAGAAAGGGTTACGGCTATTTCCGTCCCATGCGAAAGCCTGTTTCCCGCTTTTCTGCGGTACAATTCTCCTCGTCATTTATATCATATATGGACATACGATCTCGGGGACGAATAACCCGGCAGGATAGATGGTTTCGTATCCGATTGCTCCTGCGTTCGTT
>JAFTEC010000080.1 GCA_017453865.1 Lachnospiraceae bacterium | reverse complement strand
GGGCTCCACGGTACCGGCGCTTTATGCGAATATCCCTATTAAGTCCCTGAAACAGAGTAACTGACGCTGTCTCTTAAGTGTAAGCATTACGATTATTGATTTTCTGATGAAAATCAATAATCTATAAAATCAACCG
This sequence comes from Lachnospiraceae bacterium, assembly GCA_017453865.1. Lineage (GTDB taxonomy): Bacteria > Bacillota > Clostridia > Lachnospirales > Lachnospiraceae > NK4A144. Next base: position 34,606 of record JAFTEC010000080.1, on the reverse strand, counting down.
CTTCTGTGGTATTATAGACTTTAGGAATCTTTGGTTTATATACTGTAACGGAAGCGGTTTTTATTATGATAAAGATCAGTGTGATAATACCCTGCTATAATGTCAGTCTTTTTATAGACAGGTGCATGGAATCCCTCGAAAAACAGACCATAGGAATGAGCTCCCTTGAGATCATTCTGGTCAATGATGCGTCAAAGGATGCGACTCTGGGAAAGCTTCTTCTCTGGGAAATGAAGTATCCCGACAATATCTGTGTGATACCCCTTGAAAAAAACGTGATGCAGGGAGCGGCGAGAAATATCGCCCTCGGGTACTGCCATGGCGAGTACATAGCATATCTTGACGCGGACGACTGGCTTGTTCCCTCTGCTCTTGACAAGGTATACAGGGCTGCGAAGAAGAACAGAGCGGAGATAGTGAATTACCTGTCCAAAAAGGTCTACGGGGATCCCGCAAATGACGACCCATCCACGAAAAGCGGAAAGAAGGACAGGATGATAGTCATTAACAGTAATGAAGAAAGGCTTGGCTACTTTGCCCATGGCGACGCTCCGCTCCTCCGGGGCTGCTGGGACAAGCTTTTCTTACGGGAATTTGTTATGGACCTGGGTCTGAAGTTCGCCGAGGGGGTATTTGACGAGGAGAGTCTTTTTACCACCCCCGCCTATCTGCATATGAGCCGGGTATACGAGCTGAATGAGTACCTTCACAGATATTTCCAGAATTCTATAAGCTCCACCTATAACCTTATGATAGACCTTAAAAGAAGGGACGATAACGCAAAGACCTGGCTTGCCACCTATGAAGAGCTAAAGAGACTGGGGGATCTGGAAACCCAGCACGAGCTTATCGAATGGTTCTTCGTCATAAATTATTACATAAGATCCTTTATCTTCGCGGAATCAAGGGGGATAAAGTATGATGTCGAAACTGTAAACGTTATGCAGGACACGGTGCACCGGCTTTTCCCTGAATACAGGAAGAATAAGACCCTTATGGGGATGAAGCTTTATAAAAAGGCTCTGGAGCTTGTGGATCTTGAGGTAAACGAGGGCAATATCGACGAATACAACGAAAAATGGCTTGAGATCTGCAGGGAAAACCAGGGGGGTATATGAAGAAGGTTTCGGTCATAGTCCCCTGCTACAATGCGGGGAAATATATCGACAGATGTCTGAAAAGTCTCACGCAGCAGACCATAGGAGCGGATTCTCTGGAGATATTTGTAGTTGACGATCTCTCTCAGGATGACAGCAGGGAGAGGGTGTCGGAATGGGAAAAACGTTTTCCGGAGACCGTGGCATTTATCCCCCTTGAAACGCATGTTATGCAGGGGGCCGCGAGAAATATAGCCATAGGCTACGCACTCGGAGAGTACCTTATGTTTCTCGATGCCGATGACTGGCTCCTTCCGGAGGCCGTAGAGCATATCTATGAAAAGGCGGTTAAGTCAGGAGCGGAGATCGTAGGCTACCTTTCAAGGAATGCTTATGAATATGATCCCGAAGACAGGGAATATGAGACCGGGATAAAAAATGAGCTCCTTAAGGTCACGGATACCGGAGACAGGATAAAGCTCTTATTCAGCGGACGGACAATGAGGGGCTGCTGGGATAAGCTCTATAAGAGGAGCTTTGTTCTTGACCATAAGCTCCGCTATGCCGAAGGGGTCTTTGACGAGGAGAGCCTTTTTACGATACCCGCCTTTCTGTCCGTTAACAGGTATTATCTTCTTAATGAGGAGCTGCACAGGTACTATGAAAACCACGAGAGTACGGTCTTTAACCTTGTGAAAAAGGCGGAGCACCGGGACGACAACGCAAGGACCTGGTTTGAGCTCTATCACTTCCTTAAGGACGAGGGCTATCTTGAGAGGGACAGCGTGGTTCCGGAGGCTCTTTTTATCCAGAATTATTTCAACAGGTCGTTTCTTAATAATATACCCCGGGGCTTAAGCTATGATGCTCCCACCGTAAAGAATATGCAGGATACGGTAAGGGCCTTTTTCCCTGATTATGAGAATAATCCCGTTCTCCTGCAGATGAGAAGCCTTGGCTATACAAAGAGGCTTATGGACTTTGACACGGCATCCGGGGATATGGGAAGGTTTGATGAGCTGGTAAGGGAATTTGCCGCAAATGTTGGGAATGAATTATAAGGATCTGTCTGTTTGCATAATAACCAGGGATCAGAGGGAAAAGCTGATTAAGTGCTTAAGAGCCGTGAGAGAGCATCTTCGCGGTACGGATATCGCGGTACTTGACACAGGGAGCGTTGACGGATCCTTAAGTGCCGCAGCGGAATTTACCTCAAATACCGGGAGCTTTGACTGGTGCGACGACTTTTCCGCGGCGAAGAATGCCTGTGTTGATATGGCGGCAAACGATCTTGTGCTGATAATCGACAGTGACGAATATATAGAGGGCTTTCTTCCGCCAGAGGACGGCATCACGGATTTATTAAAGGGCTGTAAGGAGCATCCCGGGGCCGTGGGCAGGATAAGGCGAATTAACTCCTATATAAACCGGCAGGGGCTCAGGGTCAATTACGGCGAATGGATAAACAGGCTCTTTGACAGGCGGCTTTTTCATTTCACCGGACGGATCCATGAACAGGTATCCCTAAGGAATGCTGAAGGGAAAAGGGATCTGTACGATTACGCGATGTTTAGGACCGGACTTAAGCTTTTTCACGACGGATATGACCTGAGTCCCGATGAGCTTAAAAAAAAGGCAGAGAGGAATATCGCACTTCTCCTTAAAGAGACAGAGGAGGAGCCCCGGGATCCCTACCTTTATTACCAGCTGGGGAAGAGCTACTATACAGGGAAGAAAAATGAGGAGGCCGTGAAAAGCTTCCGTAAGGCTCTGGAGCTCAGGCCGCCGGATGATAAGGAATACCTTTCGGATCTCTACTGCCTTATGGGCTACGCCCTTCTTGAGACCGGAGGGGCAAAGGAAGCGCTGGAGCTTTTACGACCGTTAAGGTCCGAAAAAAGATACGCTGAGGACGCGGATTTTCTCTTCCTCTATGCCATGCTCCTTATGAATAACGCGCGTTTTGACGAAGCCCGGGAAGCCTTTATCGCCTGCACCCTTCTTCCGCCCTCCTCCACAGAGGGGACAAACTCCTTTATGGCGTGGTATAATGCAGGGGTGATATCGGAAGTAACAGGTGACAGGGAAAGCGCAATAGGGTATTATAAAAAGGCGGGAAGCTTCGAGGCTGCGAGACAGGGACTTGACAGGCTTTTATTTTAGGAAAGGGTATGTTTTAGACTGAAATGAAAAGAAAGACTGATGGATTAATCTTCAAATTCGGGGTTATGTTCTTTATCTTTACGGTAGTAACGCTGCTTTTCTGCAGCATAATGATGTATATCTCCCAGATGCAGTCCTATAAAAGGCAGTGTCAGGATAATATCCGGATGATGGGAAAGTATCTCGAAAGCATGATACAGAATGAGAAGCTGGAATTCTCCACACTGCAGAGATATTTTATGGAAAATTATCATGACATGGAGATACCGATAGACTTTGAGGATTTCCACGATAAGAAGCGTGAATTCGAGGTCCGTCTCTCCGAAGAATTTACGGGGAAAAACTACGGAGTGGATATAAGCTTCGATGACCTTACACCCGAGCTTCAAAAGCTTTATGGGGAATGGACGCATCAATACTGGCTCCTGACCTTCGAGGATGCGAAACGGGACTTTAATCTGGCCTACTGCTATTACCTCACGGTGGAAGAGAATAATGACGGAAGCTATGAGGTCTACTACATGCTGGATGGCGAGAGGACCGAGAGAGACGGATCCGGCGGAAAGCTCCTGCATCTTGCCGACCAGTACCACCACACCCCGGAAAACCAGCCTGTGGAGTGGAGGGCCTGGAGCACGGGACAGGAAGTTGACGAGTTCCAGGAATGGGACAACGACTACGGACACACCTATACAAATTATGTCCCGCTTATCATCGACAATAACAAGATGGGCCTTATCTGTACCGAGGTGGACGTGGATGATGTGAATTACAATATCCTCGTCAATACCCTGAAGGAGATGCTCCTTATCACCATAGTACTGGTGATATGCGTACTCATAACACTGACACTGATAAACAGATTCTATATCCAGAAGATCATCGGAATGTCGGAAAGCGTGGGACGGTATTCCTCTGACAAGGATTCGGACGTTTCAAAGGAGCTTGATAAATTCAATAATAATAAGGACGAGCTTTCGGAGCTGGCAGGTCAGATATCATCAATGATAGTCGAGCTTGATTTCCATATGAAGAACCTTATCGCTACCCATAAGGAGCTTACGGAAACCAAGGAAAGGGCAAGCTCCATGCAGGCTCTCGCCAATAAGGACGCACTTACGGGCATAAGGAACAAGACAGCCTACGATCATGAGATGGGACTTATCGAAATGGGATTAAAGGAGAGCCCCATAGATTTCGGTATCGCCATAATCGACCTTAATTATCTGAAGAAGATCAATGATACCTACGGCCACGAGCAGGGAAATCTCGCCATCAAGAGGCTCTGCCATATGGTCTGCGTCATTTTTGACCATTCCCCCGTATTCAGGATAGGAGGGGACGAGTTTGTGGTTATTCTCCGGGGACATGACATGGAGCACTATGAGGAATTAAAGGAGCGTTTCGAGAAGGAGATGGATATCATCAGAAATGATCCTGAGATCCCTCGCTGGGAGAAGGTTTCAGCGGCTATAGGTGCAGCCTTCTTTGACCCGGAGCAGGACAGAAGCGCATCGGATGTATTCAAGCGGGCGGACAATATGATGTACGAACGTAAGAAGGAAATGAAGGCAGTAAGAAAGGAATAGCCGGGGGAAAAGAAGTGGTCGGAGAGAAGAGGGAAACATTCGCATCGAGGCTGGGATTTATCCTGGTAAGTGCAGGCTGTGCCATAGGTATAGGAAATGTGTGGAAATTCCCCTATGTGGCAGGAGCAAACGGCGGGGCGGTATTTGTGCTTTTTTATCTCCTTTTTCTTGTACTTATCGGTATCCCGGTCCTGACAATGGAATTCGCCATAGGACGCGCCAGCCGGAGGAGTATGGTCCCGGGCTATAAGGCTCTTGAAAAGAAGGGGAGTAAATGGCATATTCACGGCTGGTTCTGTATAGCCGGAAATTATCTTCTTATGATGTACTATACGACAGTATCCGGCTGGATGCTGGCTTATTTTTATAAATTCGCTGCGGGAACATTTTCCGGAATAAAGGCCGATAAGGTTGGGGAAGTGTTTGATGATATGCTGTCAAATCCGATCGAAATGGGCTTTTTTATGATAATAACAGTTGTTTTCTCTTTTGCCGTCCTAAGCCTTGGCGTGCGGAAGGGTCTTGAAAGGGTAAACGTCTTTTTGATGACAGGACTCCTTGGATTGATCCTGGTCCTTGCCGTGCACAGCCTGACCCTGGAGGGCAGCGGAGAAGGATTGAGGTTTTATCTCTATCCCGACTGGAAAAGAGCTCTTGAGATCGGAATAGGCAATGTGATGTCGGCCGCCATGAATCAGGCCTTTTTTACCTTAAGTATCGGTATCGGAGCAATGGAGATCATGGGAAGCTATATGTCAAAGGACAATGCCCTTACGGGAGAGTCCATAAGGATATGTGCCCTTGATACCTTTGTGGCACTGATCTCCGGGCTCATCATATTTCCGGCCTGCTTCAGCTACGGGGTTAAGCCGGATCAGGGACCCTCACTTATTTTTGTTACCCTTCCCTCCATATTCATAAATATGCCGGGAGGAAGGCTATGGGGCGTACTGTTCTTTGTATTTATGACCTTCGCCAGCTTTTCAACCGTAACAGCGGTCTTTGAGAATCTTGTGGCATGGATGACGGATATCCTGAAATGGAGCAGGGGAAAGGCTGTTACCGTAAACCTTTTTATTGTTATTATCACGAGTATTCCCTGTGTTATGGGTTTCAATGTTTTAAGCGGACTAAGTCTTATCGGCGGCCGCGGTGTTCTGGATTCCGAGGACTTTATCGTAAGCAATATACTCCTTCCCGCGGGAGCCCTTGTCTTCACACTCTTCTGTATGCTTAAGGCAGGCTGGGGACAGGAGGAGTATCTGAAGGAAACGAATACAGGAAAGGGTATCAGGATGTCTGAAAAACTGATACCCTATTTCCGTTATATACTTCCGGTTCTGATCGTAGTGATCTTTATAGACGGGCTTTTTTGAATTAAAGGTTGGATCTGTTATATACTCCTGATGAGGAAAGTGTACAGGGTTTACGGAGGGCTATGATAAATGGAAAGAAAGCTTACGGAAAAGGAGACGGTTTCCCGTCTTGATGATGCTCTTATGCGTAACTATATCTATGTCTCCTATCAGCCTCAGATAAATTATTCCACCAACAGGATAGTGGGAGCGGAGGCACTGGTAAGATGGAAGGATCCGAAGTTCGGACCCCAGTATCCTGTTGATTTTATCCCGGTTCTTGAGACAAAGGGACTGATGTACAAGATAGACCTTTTTGTCTTCGAGGAGGTATGTGCTTTCCAGAAACGATGCAGGGATGAGGGTATTTATGCTGTGCCGGTATCCGTGAATATATCAAGATCGGACATAGCAGAGGATCTGTCCTTTGTGAACAGTATGGAGAAGATAAGAAAGGCATATGATATTCCTGTTTACTATCTTCGTATCGAGATCACCGAGAAGTTTGCGGTTGAAAGAAAGGAGCTTATCCTTTCAGCCCTGGACAGGCTTCATGATCTTGGCTATGTGGTAGTAATGGACGACTTCGGAACCGGCTATTCTTCACTTAATATACTGAAGGACCTGAAGGTCGATATAATGAAATTCGATATGTCCTTCCTTTCCGAAAATACGGATGTCCGGAGCGGAAAGATCATCAATTCCGTGGTTCAGATGGCTAAATGGCTGAATACGCCGGTTATAGCAGAGGGAGTTGAAACCGTCGAGCAGGCTGACTTTATGCAGAGCATGGGTTGCTACTATATTCAGGGACAGCTTTATAAAGAGCCTGTAGGCAGCGAAGAATTTTTTGAAATGATAAAGGATGTAAAGAGCGAATCCCTGTCTTTCAATTATAAGTCCTTTGGAGAAAACAAGGACAACTCCTTCTGGAATCCGCATTCCGTCGAATCCCTGCTCTTTAACAGATTCATTGGTCCCGCCGGGATCTTTACCTATCAGAAGGGCGAGGTAAACGTACTACGGGTCAACCAGAAATACATAAATGAGCTTGCCATGCATATGGATGAAGCCTCCATTCTCAGGATGAACCCCTGGAACACCATTGACAATGCCGACAGGGAAAAATATGAGAACGTTCTAAAAGACATCATCAAGACCTATAAAGAGGAAGAATGTGAAACCTGGAGGAATTTGGATTCGGACTGCTGCGGACGGGACAGGGTGTGTATAAGGAGCAGCATACAGCTTATAAGCGTAATGGGCGACCAATACCTGTTCTTTTCCGCCATACGGAATATCACGGCCGAAAAGGAGGCTGTGGGTGAGCTTAATGATAATATAAAGAAATTCGAAATGGCAGGAGATCAGAGCAATACCTTCTCCTGGGAATACAATATCTTATCAAAGGAAATGAGACCCTGCTCCCGCTGCAAGAGGGTGCTGGGACTTCCTTCCGTGATAAAGGATTATCCGGAGCCAGTGATAGAAAGCGGCCTCTTCCCGGCCGAGATCGCGGATATGTACAGGGACTGGCATAAAAAGCTTGCAGAGGGGGCGGATCACCTGGAGGCGATCCTTCCTCTTACGGCTGATAAGGTTTTGTTCCATGTCCGCTATACCGCTGAATTTGATGAGAACGGAAGACCCTACAAGGCCTACGGCTCAGCCGTACAGGTGGTGGACTGAGGCTTGTCGCCTTTTTTCTCTACAAACTGAAGCGCCTTGCAAAGAAGGTGAATACTTTTAAGTACCATGGGCGCAGCTCCCGGTCGGCGGCCTTCAGGAGCTTACGTATCTCAAGATGCTGGGGGCAGTGGGATTCGCACTTTCCGCAGCCTATGCACTGCGAAGCATCGGCGCTTTTCTTTCTGAAGGCGACGGTCTGGAAATATTCCTTCCGTCCGGCGGCTTTGGCTTCGGAATACATATGGTTATAGCAGCGGAAGATTCCCGGGATATCCACTCCCTTCGGGCAGGGCATACAATATCTGCAGCCGGTGCAGCCTATCTTCATGGTTCTTTCTATACATTCCCTTACTCGCGCTATCAATTCAAGGTCTTCGTCATTAAGAGAGCCGGGAAGGCAGTCGGCCGCGGTGCGGCAGTTCTCCTCAACCATATCTATGGAATTCATACCGGAAAGTACCACAGTGACACCGCTCTGGTTCCAGAGCCAGCGGAATGCCCATTCCGCGGGAGAGTAGCCCCGCTGGTCTCCGGCGATAAGCTTTTTTGCTTCCTCAGGGAGCAGCTCCACGAGCTTACCGCCCCTTAAGGGCTCCATTATTATAACTGGGATCCCCTTTTTTTCCGCCTCCTCAAGCCCCCTTCTTCCGGCCTGGGTGGTTTCATCCAGATAGTTATACTGGATCTGACAGAAATCCCAGTCATAGGCATTTAAGATCTTTAAGAAGGTATCGGTGTTTCCGTGGAAGGAGAAGCCGATCTCCTTTATGGCGCCGGAGCTTTTTTTCTCATCTATCCATTCCCTTATGCCGAGTGACACGAGCTTATTCCAGGCCTCTATATCGGTAAGCATATGCATAAGATAATAATCGATATAGCTTGTCCTGAGCCTTTTTAGCTGCTCATCGAAATATCTGTCCACGGCCTTTCTGCTGCCGATAAGGTACTGGGGGAGCTTTGTGGCGATCCTGACCTTTTCCCGCAGGCCGTTCCTTTCAAATATCTCACCAATGGCAGCCTCGCTCCCGGGGTAGATATAGGCGGTGTCAAAATAATTGACCCCGAGCTCCACCGCACGGAGAAGCTCTTTCTCAGCCTTTGCCATATCTATCTTCCCGTTTACGGTGGAAAAGCGCATGCAGCCGTAGCCCAGCGCCGAAACATCATTTCCGTATCTGTCTTTTCTGTATTGCATCAAAAATACTCCGTTTAACAGAGAGATGAGATCCCTCTTTTAAGATACCGCCCGTTTCCTTTTTTACCGAGGAACTTATTATCCCTGACTATCACTTCTCCGCGGAGGAGCACCATGTCGATGGCCCCCTTTATCCCGATTCCCTCATAGCAGGTATAATCGGCATTTCCATGGATCGTTTCACCTGTCAATGTATAGCTTTTTCCGGGATCCATAATAACTATGTCCGCATCCGAGCCGGGTCTTATCACTCCCTTTTTCGGGTAGAGCCCGAAGATCCTTGCGGGGTTTGTTGAGACATACTTTACAAGCTGGGGAAGGCTCAGCCTCTTTTTCATATAGCCCTCGCTGAAAAGAAGCGGGAGCCGTTCCTCAACCCCTGGAGCACCGTTCGGACAGAGGCGGAAGTCATCCTTTCCCCTCTGCTTCTGCTCCTTAAAGGTAAAGGGGCAGTGGTCCGTTGCCACGGTGTCAAGGATATCGTTTTTCAGAGCTTCCCACAGGCAAAAGCGGTCACTGTCCTTTCTTAAGGGAGGAGACATGATGGCTTTCAGCCCTTCACAGGGGTCGTCATAGAGGCTGTCATTAAGTACAAGGTACTGGGGGCAGGTCTCCACACCGAAGTGCTTTTGACCCCGCTTCCTGGCGGCAATAACCTCCCGAACGCCTGCCTCGCTTGACAGGTGTACGATGTAAAGCGGTGCTTCGCCCGCACATTCCGCCATATAGAGCATCCTGTTTACGGCCTCTGCCTCGGCATCCGGCGGCCGGCTTTTCGGGTGGAAGGCAGCGCTTAATTTATGCTCCTCACCGCAGCGGTCCCGGAGATAATTAATAATACCGTCATTTTCACAGTGTACCGTTATAAGGATATTATTTCGCTTTGCTTCGTTAAGTACCGCGAAAACATCCTTATCGTGAAGCATCATATCATAGGTAAGGTAGAGCTTGAAGCTTGTGATACCCTCTTTTTCCGCGATCTCTCTTATTTCCGCAAAGGTCCTGTCATCAGCCCTTTCCTGGAGAACGCCGTGGAAGCTGTAGTCGATCACGGCATTTCCGTCTGCGAGAGAGTGATACTCCTTAACCTGATGCCAGGGATAGGCTCCCTTCGGTCCGAAGGCCATATGGTCTATTATCGTGGTGGTGCCGCCCGCAGCCGCAGCCACGGTGCCGCTGAAAAAGTCATCGCAGGCACGGGTAAAGCCCACGTCAAGATCCATATGGGTATGGGCGTCCACGGCTCCGGGGAGAAGGAGCTTATCCTTTGCATCTATAAGCTCTGCATCGGGAGCAGCTATTGAGGATGAGACCTCACTTATGATCCCATCCTCAATTAGAACGTCCGCCTGTAAACAGTCGCTGTCACTTACGACGGTACCGTTTTTTATAACCGTCTTCATGGCAGTACGGCAACAGCTTCTATCTCGACCTTTGCGCCCTTGGGGATCGCAGCTACCTGGAAGGCTGCCCTTGCGGGGAAGGGCTCCTTGAAAAATTCAGCATATACCTCGTTCATAGCTCCGAAATCACCTATGTCTGAAAGAAGCACGGTGGTCTTTACCACATCCCCCATACCGCCTCCGGCGGCCTTAAGGATATTCTCTATGTTTGTAAGGCTCTGCTTTGTCTGGGTCTTTATATCATCCCCGGCAAATTCTCCGGTTGCGGGATCTACAGGAAGCTGTCCGGATACGTAAACCGTGTTTCCCGCCTTTATTGCCTGTGAATAGGGGCCTATCGCCTTTGGGGCATTGTCTGTGTGTACTGTCTGATTCATATTGTCCTCCTTATTTCATTATTATGGTGCCGGTTTTTCCGGCTATTCCGTCCCTTGCTTTTTCAAGAAGGGTGATAAGTGCCTTTCTGTCCTTTCCGGACTCCGCGAACTTTACGGAAGCCTCTACCTTCGGCAGCATTGAGCCGGGGGCGAATTCACCGTCGGAGATATACCTTCTGGCTTCATCGGGAGTAAGGCTCGAAAGCTTTTTCTCATCCGGCTTTCCGAAGTGGATCGAGACCTTCTCAACAGCAGTCAGGATTATTAAGAAGTCCGCGTCCAGCGCTTCAGCCAGGCATTCAGCCGCGAAATCCTTGTCGATAACCGCAGCCGCTCCTTTAAGGTGATGCTCACTGCTATGGTAGACAGGGATCCCGCCTCCGCCGCAGGCCACTACGATGTGGTCTGATTCCATAAGGGAGCGGATGGTATCAAGCTCCACTATGGCTCTGGGCTTAGGAGACGCCACGACCCTTCTGTAGCCTCTGCCGGAATCCTCAACGACCTTATAATCCCTGTCACGGACAAGGGCTTCCGCTTCCTCCTTTGTCATAAAGGCTCCGATGGGCTTTGTGGGGTTATCGAAGGCCGGATCGTTAATATCCACCTCAACCTGGGTCAGCACCGTAGCGCAGTCCTTCTTTATTCCACGCTTAAGAAGCTCCTCCTTGAGAGCATTCTGCAGATCGTAGCCTATATAGCCCTGGCTCATCGCAACGCACACCGAAAGAGGGCAGAGAACGTACTTCCCGGGATCGGATCTCGTAAGGAGAGTCATCCCGTTCTGTATCATTCCCACCTGGGGACCGTTTCCGTGGACTATAACGACCTCATGGCCGTCCTCGATAAGGTCGGCTATCGCAACGGACGTCTTTTTTACAGCCTGCATCTGTTCCGGCAGGTTGTTTCCAAGGGCGTTTCCCCCAAGGGCTATTACTATTTTCTTTCCCATAAGAGCTCACCTCTTTTTACTGAAAATGCCGTAAGCTGTTCCGCGCTTCAAGAGCCTTCAGGGTAGCTGCGGGATCCTTTACCTTTGCAAGGAAGATCATTGCCGCAATGATATAGGGCTTGAAGCTTGCTTCCTTGTAAAGCGGTGTGCGGTAGCGGTCAAATACGGAGGCGGCAACCTCTCCGTCCTTGCAGGAAACATCATTGATGTCCGCAGGGAGGCAGTGGAGATAGAGGGCCTTGCCGTTCCTTGTGGTCTTCATAAGCTCCTCGGTGCAGCACCAGTCCTTATGTTCCGCGTTCTGTTTAAGAAGCTCCTTTTCAAGTGCATCGATGCCGGCCTGATCCCCCTTTGCATAGAGATCGGTCCTCTTTTCCATTGCTGCGTAGGGAGCCCAGCTTTTGGGATAAACAATGTCGGCATCCTTAAAGGCCTCTGCCATGGAATTGGTCTTCTTAAAGCTTCCGCCTGTTTTTGCCGCGTTCTTCACCGCAACCTCCTCGACCTCCTTCATCACATCATAGCCTTCGGGGTGGGCAAGGGTCACGTCCATTCCGAAACGTGTCATAAGGCCGATAACACCCTGGGGCACGGATAAGGGCTTGCCGTAGCTAGGTGAATAAGCCCAGCTCATGGCAACCTTTTTACCCTTCAGATTTTCCACACCGCCGAATTCGTGGATGATATGGAGCATATCCGCCATACACTGGGTGGGGTGGTCGATATCGCACTGCAGGTTTACGAGAGTGGGCTTCTGCTCGAGGACCCCGTCCTTATAGCCCTCCGTGACCGCGTTAACCACATCATGCATATACTTATTGCCCTTGCCGATATACATATCATCCCGGATCCCTATAACATCCGCCATAAAGGAGATCATGTTGGCGGTTTCACGGACGGTCTCCCCGTGGGCTATCTGGCTCTTGCCCTCATCGAGATCCTGTACCTCAAGTCCTAGGAGATTGCAGGCAGAGGCGAAGGAGAAGCGGGTCCTTGTGGAATTGTCCCTGAAGAGGGAGATCCCGAGCCCCGAGTCGAAGATCTTCGTGGAGATATTATTCTCTCTTAAATGACGGAGTGCGTCTGCCACCGTAAATACGGCGGCAATCTCATCATCCGTTTTTTCCCAGGTGAGGAAGAAATTATCCTCATACATATTTTTGAAATCGAGCTTACTTAACCCGTCGGTAAATTCCTGAACATTACTCATGCTTTGTTTTGTCTCCTTTCGCTTTGTCCTGTTTTTGTATCCTTCCGGCTGAAGGATTCTTCGGGCTTCGCCCTCAGAATGACAGGGGTGTTCCGGTCGTCATCACTTTATGTCATTATCGGTCTTTCCTGCCCTGAACTGGGTCACGTCCTCTGTCTTATTTTCCTCATTATAGAGATTTACCGCTGCGGTATAAACTGCGGCGCAGCGTACAAGGTCGTCCTTATAGGTGATCTCATTCGGGGCATGGGCCTGACTTTCAGCGCCGGGGCCGAATCCTACGCAGGGTATGCCGTAACGCCCCTGAATCGAAACGCAGTTGGTTGAGAAGGTCCACTTGTCGATAAGCGGCCTGTTCCTTAGCTCCTTAGTGGAATCGGGACCCATTCTGTGGTCGCCGTAGAGACCCTTATGGGCATCCACCAGAGCCTGTACATGGGCTGCGTTTTCCTTATTTATCCAGGTGGGGAAGTAGCACTCCGTCTCATAAACCTCTCCGGTCCAGGAAGGACGGTCATACATATACATTGAAACATGCACGTCGTCACCGTACTTCTTCACGCTGGGGAGCTCCCGTATTTCGTCAAGACAGGATTCCCAGGTCTCACCGGCTGTCATACGGCGGTCAACGGAGATCGCGCAGCTGTCGGCAACGGCACAGCGGCTCGGAGAGGTGTAGAAGATCTGAGAAACAGTGCAGGTGCCGCGGCCAAGGAACCTTGCATCCTCGTAGTGGTCGGGGTTAAATTTGGGAGAGAGCATCTTTACAAGTCCCTTGACAGCGGTGCTCTCATCACAGCCGTTATTATTAAGGGAACGGATGTCCGCAATTATGTCAGCCATCTTGTAGATCGCGTTGTCGCCTCTTTCCGGAGCCGAGCCGTGGCAGGATACGCCCTTTACATCCACACGGATCTCCATACGGCCTCTGTGTCCGCGATAGATCCCTCCGTCGGTGGGCTCTGTGGAGATAACGAATTCGGGCTTTATGCCGGACTTATTGTAGATATACTGCCAGCACATTCCGTCGCAGTCCTCCTCCTGTACGGAGCCTACGATCATGATCTTATAGCCCTTGGGGATAAGGTTAAGGTCCTTCATCATCTTTGCGGCATATACCGCGCTGGCTACGCCACCCTCCTGATCGGAGCCGCCTCTTCCGTAGATTATCTCATCGGTTTCATATCCCTCGTAGGGGTCTTTTTCCCAGTTATCCCGGTTTCCTATACCCACGGTGTCTATATGTCCGTCGATCGCGATTATCTTGTCTCCGTCGCCGATCCATCCGATAACATTTCCGAGGCCGTCTATTTCAGCCTTATCGAACTGAAGCTTCTCCATTTCGGCCCTGATGCACTCCGCAACCTCCTTTTCCTCACAGCTCTCGCTGGGATGGGAGATCATGGCCCTCAAAAAACGGCACATATCCTCTCTGTAGCCTTCCGCTGTTTCCTTGATCTTTTCAAAATCCAGTGACATAACTGCTCCTTTCTTTCTATAAATATAATAATTAACCTTTCTTTGTCAGTCCCCAGACGATCTCCTTATATTTATCCGGGTCCGTATCTCCCTCAGTGGAGAACATAAGTACTCTGGAATCCTTATTTAAGCCGAGCTTTTCCTTTAGCCCGCTGTAGCCGGGATCCGTCATAAGAGTACTTAAGACACCCATCCCGACGGCTCCGGATTCACCGCTTATTACCCTTTCGTCTCCCTTTAGGGGAGCGGTCAGGATCTTCATTCCTCTTTCCGCTACCCAGTCGGGGCAGGAGAGGAAGGCATCCGCGTGGTTCCTTAAGATATCCCAGCCAATGGTATTAGGCTCACCGCAGGCAAGTCCTGCCATTATGGTAAGAAGATCACCGTCAACTATGCGGGGCTCGCCGTCTCCGGCCTCTGCACCCTTATAGAGACAGGCGGCGGCCTCTGCCTCCATCACGATAAATTTCGGAGGGTTGTCGGGATAGAGGTTGCTGAAATATCCAACCACGGCTCCTGCGAGGCTCCCGACCCCTGCCTGCACAAAAACATGGGTCGGGCGGTCGATCCCGTTCTCCTTAAGGCCCTCCGCGGCCTCCTCCGCCATGCTGCCGTAGCCCTGCATGATCCAGGAGGGGATCTCCTCATATCCGTCCCAGGCTGTATCCTGCACGACCACACCGTGCTCGGTCTCGGCGGCTTCCTTGGCGGCGAGACGCACGCAGTCATCGTAATTAAGCTCCTCTATCGTAACCCTTGCGCCCTCTTTTGCTATATTGTCAAAGCGGGTCTTCGTGCTGCCCTTCGGCATATGGACCACAGCCTTCTGCTTCAGCTTATTTGCGGCCCAGGCTACGCCCCGGCCGTGATTCCCGTCCGTTGCGGTAAAAAACGTGGCCTGTCCGAATTCTTTCTTAAGCTCATCCCCGGTCAGGTAGTCGTAGGTCATCTCCGACACGTCCCTGCCGGTTTCCTTGGCGATATACTTTGCCATTGCAAAGGATCCGCCAAGTACCTTGAAGGCATTCAGTCCGAAGCGGTAGCTTTCATCCTTTACCGAGACCGAGGAGAGACCGAGAAAGGCGGCCAGTTCCTTTAAGTCCGCAAGGGGAGTTACCGAGTACTGGGGAAAGCCCCTGTGGAAGGAACGGGCCTTCTTCACGTTTTCCACAGACATGACGGAAAGCCACTTATCATCGCTTTTCGGCATCTTATTAAGGACCCATTTGATCTTTTCCATTTTACTTCCGACTCCTTTCATAGTGTCAAAAATAAATTCTGATACCAAACAATTTGTTTGGCAAACATGATATTCCTGTTTTTATCCTCTGTCAATAAGTCAGATACTTCGTGTCATTCTGAGAATGATAATTAAAGGTCAGCATATAAGATAAGCGTAATCCATGACAACAGTTTTTATCACCTCCGAAGCCTCCGGAGATATCTTTTCTATGCCACCGATCCCGAGCCTTTCTTCTTTTCCGTCAAGGCGGAGAAGGTATTCATCATCACCGGTCACTGCGAAGCCGTCATTACTGCTGTTCTTAAAGTCCTCCTCACTCCAGAACAGGGTGAACTTATCCCTGTAGGGAGCTCCGTCGTAGGGGCAGAATACCGCGCAGTTTCCGCACTCGTTACACATTCCGTCCATATGGAGTATCTCTGCTCCGGTCCTGCCCGGAATTTTAATTAAAAGGTTTGCCCTGTTGGGACAGACATCCGCGCAGACCGCGCATACGGTGGGACAGCCGAGGCATCGCCTGTCGGGGCTTCCGGAGGTATCGGAAGAGATCACGCCCTTTTTATCGAGGTAGGGCTTATCCGAGTCTGCGATATTCTGCCCTGTGTATTTTTCATAATCCGTTCCGGCTATCTTTGCCGCTGCCCTTGCGGCATCGGAGATCGCTTCAACAACCGTGGCGGGACCCCTTCTTCCGTCGCCTATGGCATATACATTGGGAACGCCTGTAGCCATATCTGAGTCGGTAACAGGATGTCCCTTTTTGTCAAGCGCTATGCCTGCATCTTCATAGAGGTCTGTTTCCACCGTCTCTCCGATAGCTGCGATAACGGTATCGGCAGGTACTTCGGTGGTCTTTCCGGTGTCGACCGGTGAACGGCGGCCTGATCCGTCGGCTTCCCCGAGCTCCATTATAGAGCAGGTAAGGCTGCCGTCCTTAACTCCCACAGGGGCAAGAAGCTCCATAAATTCAACGCCGTCAAGAAGTGCTTCCTTTAGCTCCTCCTCGTCAGCCGGCATGTAGCGCTTTGTCCTCCTGTAGACAAGGCGTACCTTTTCAACCCCCTTTATCCGGAGTGCTGCCCTTGCGGTATCCATGGCGGTATTGCCTCCACCGAGGACTGCCACATTCCTTCCGAGGTCAAGAGAATCGGGATCTGACTTTGCCTTTGTTAAAAATTCCAGGGCGTCCATCGCCTCTCCGTACTTAAGCTTAGGGTCGCTGTGCTTCCAGGCGCCGACAGCAATGATGATGTCACTGAAGCCCTGCTCCTTTAATTCAGCGATTCTTTTTACCTCGGTTCCGGTCCTTACCTCCGCACCGTAGGCAAGGCAGAGGGATTTATCCTTTTCAATGGCGTCGTCACCTATCCTGAAGGAGGGGATAGCGTGTCTCACTATGCCGCCGAGACTGTCCTTCCTTTCAAAGATCGTAGTGCTTATGCCTGCTCTTGTAAGGAAGTAGGCTGCCGATAATCCTGCGGGACCGCCGCCTATGACCGCAGCCTTTTTCCCGCTTTTCTTATCGGGACTCTTTAATGAGGGAAGGACTTCATCATAAGCACTCTTTGCGGCTAAAAGCTTCATATCCCTTATATGAAGGGTCTCCTCGTAATAGTTTCTCATGCACTTGTCGCCGCAGTGATGGGGGCAGATGGTTCCGGTGATAAAGGGAAGGGCGTTCTTCTCTATTATTATACGGAGAGCCCTGGCGGCATCACCCTCCTCCATGGCACGGAGATAGGCGGGAATATCCTGTCCTATAGGACAGCCCTCCCGGCAGGGGGATGTAAAGCAGTCAAAGAGCGGGAGCTTCTTATCGATATGCCTGTCCGGCAGGGATTTAACGCATCTCTTATAGAGGGGTGACTTTTCCACACCCTCGTCAAGACTTCTGACCCTTCCGATATCAACGCCCTTGAAACGCCCCGGATCAATACCCTTCAGGAGATTTCCGATCTGGGTAAATCTTTCGTATCCTCCGGGCTTTAAGACATTTGTTGCCATGGTGACGGGCCAGATCCCCGCGTCAAATAATTCCTTTATATTCTGAAGGATCGCACCGCCTGAGTAGGAGATACGAAGGGATCCCTTAAATTCCTCCGAAACCTTCCTTGCAAGATGGATGGTAAGAGGGAAGAGTGAGCGGCCGGCCATGTACATTTCTTCACTCGGAAGCTCACGGGCCTTAACATCCACAGGGAAGGTATTGGTGAGCTTTATACCGAATTCCAGACCCTGCTCCGCTGCAAGGGCTGTAAGCCTCTTAAACATAGGCACCGCATCCTCCCACTGGAGATCCTCCTTAAAGTGGTGGTCGTCAAAGGCAACGTAATCAAAGCCGAGACTGTTAAGACGCTCCCTCGCATAGTCGTAGCCAAGGAGGGTCGGGTTACACTTGATGTAGGTATGGAGCTTCTTTTCACTTAAAAGGTAGGTTGCGATCCTCTCTATCTCATCCGGCGGACAGCCGTGGAGCGTGGATTCCGTGATCGAAGAGGAGATATTGGAGGAGATACTTGAGACAAAGGCTTCATCCACATTTTTGAAGAGCTTAAGGTTTGAAAGAGCCCAGTCAATCGCTTCCTTAAAGGCTTTACTGTCCTTTGC
This sequence comes from Lachnospiraceae bacterium, assembly GCA_017453865.1. Classification (GTDB taxonomy): domain Bacteria; phylum Bacillota; class Clostridia; order Lachnospirales; family Lachnospiraceae; genus NK4A144. Next base: position 16,247 of record JAFTEC010000080.1, on the reverse strand, counting down.
TTCCTTCATGCCCTCGATATACTTATCTATCTTTTCAGACTTAATGCCCTCAAGGTCGTAGCCCACAGACATATTGAAGACAAAGGCATCGGGGTCTCCGAAGCCGTATTCTTTTGCGATGAGCTTGATCGCTACCCATGCGTGGACATATTCGCTGAAGGCTTCAGGAACCGTAAGCTCCGTTGACCATTCGCAGTTGTAGCACTCGTCCCCTGCGGTTATACAGGGCTTACTTACACACTTTGAGAGCTCCTCCCCGTCCATTATCTGTACGGTCTTAAGCTCGAAGAACCTTGAGCCTGCCACGTAGGACGCGATTATATTCTGGGCAAGCTGGGTATTTGGCCCTGCAGCGGGACCGAAGGGAGACTCCAGAGCCTCATTGAATATGGGGAAGGTAATGCCGGAGTCGTGCTTCACAAAGTGCCTTACACCGAAAATGCTTCCCTGCTCCTCATACTCCTTAAGTATCCACTCCATCAGCTGCTTAAAGGACATTGGCCTCATAATATCACTCATACTGTTGCTTCCTCCTACTGACTTATTCAATATTCTCTGTTATTCAGATCACCCCAGAGCTTCTTACTCTGCTCCATTGTCCAGGCATTTATCCTTTCCTCATCGATACCTACGAATTCGCGGTCCTTATAGAGGACCTTACCGTTAATTATGGTGGTCCTGCAGTTCTTCCCCATCATTCCGAAGATCATATGGCCGTCGATATTTTCGTTTGAGAAGGGTGTAAAGGGCTTATAATCCATAATTATGATGTCGGCAGCCGCGCCCTTACGGATGATCCCCAAGGGAACTCCGAAATACTTCTCCGCTATATCCCGGTTGGTATCGAAAAGCATCTTTACGGCTTCGCCCCAGGCCACATTGGGTAAAGCTGCGTTATGCCGCTGGATTATAAGGAAGACCTTCAGGCTCTCCAGCATATCGTGGGTGTAGGCATCCGTTCCCATTCCGACGGGGATACTCTTTTCTATCATTTGGAGGACCGGAGCGCAGCCGACGGCATTGCCCATATTGGATTCCGGGTTATTTACCACCATCGTACCGGTCTCTTTGATAATGTCCATTTCAGCGGGGCTCACGTGTATGCAGTGGCCGAGGAGGGTCCTTTCACCGAGGAGCCCGTTATAGAGTAGCCGGTTGACCGGGCGGCAGCCGTAGTTTCTAAGGCTGTCATATACGTCATTCATGCCCTCCGCCACATGAATATGGAAGCCGGTCATACCGTCATTTGCCTTAACCATTTTTTCAAAGGTTTTGTCGGATATGGTAAAGAGCGCGTGGCCTCCGAACATTGCCTTTATCATGCTGCTGTTTTCCTTCTTTGCGAAGGCTGCAAAGTCAGCGTTTTCCTTTATGGCTTCCTCCGTTTTCTCTTCGCCGTCACGCTCGGAAACCTCGTAGCAGAGGCAGGAGCGTATGCCGATCTCCGAAACCACGTCCTTTATTGCAAAGAGGGAGCCCGGGATCTCACCGAAGCTTGCATGGTGGTCAAATATGGTCGTCACGCCGTCCCTTATGCAGTCAAGGACGGTGGCATAGGCGCTGGCTTTTGTACCGTCAAGGGAGAGCTTTCTGTCTATGGCCCACCACATGCCCTCAAGGATCTCAAGGAAGTTTGTGGGGTTATTCCCGTCGATCGAGAGCCCCCTTGCAAGCCCCGAATATATATGGGTGTGGGCGTTTATGAGACCGGGCATAATGACTCCGCCGTGGGCATCGATGAATTCGGCCTCCGGGTACTTTTTCTTAAGCTCATCAAAGCCTCCTGCCTCCAGGATGGTATCCCCCTCCGTCACCACCGCTCCGTCCGGAAACCAGGGGGCCTCGTCATCCCTCGTTATCAGCATTCCGTTGCCTATCAAAAGCATATCGACTTCCTCCTTTCAAAAGGGAAATATAAAAATATGTATGTTGACTGACTATTTTTTTTTATACTATTATGTTATTATACAAACGCCAAAAGCCCAAACGGCGTTTAAGCCTGTTCAAAAAGCCATTTCATTGCAGACTTTTTAGAGATCCAGCACATTGAACGGAGGGAAGTGACCCCATGACAAAAGCACAGATCGATTTCTATTCCCGTCTTGCAAAGGGAATAGCGTCCCAGTTTGGTTCAGGATGTGAGACGGTGGTCCACGACCTGTCGAAGGATGACTTAGAGCACACTATAGTTGCCATAGAAAACGGTCATGTTTCCGGCAGGAGCATAGGGGACGGACCCTCCCATATCGTCCTGGAATCCCTTCAGAATAAGGATAAGGAGCTTAAGGACAAGCTTTCCTATCTAACCCGCAGTAATGACGGGAAGATCTTAAAGTCCAGCACCATCTACATCAGGGATGAAAAGGGAAAGGTCATTGGGATCTTCGGGATCAACTTCGATATTTCCCTTCTGTCCGTCGTGGATCAGCATATACGTCTCTTTATCGATACCGAAAAGCCCGGTGCCGATCCGGAGTCCATCACACCCAGTGTCAGCGATCTTTTGAATGACCTTATCGAACAGGCCCTAAAGAAGGTCGGAAAGCCTGTTTCAATGATGACAAAGGAGGACAAGATGACGGCCGTCAGGTTCTTACATACAAGCGGTGCCTTCCTTATCACAAAGTCGGGACCCAAGGTCTGCAGTATTTTAAATATTTCAAAGTACACGCTGTACAGCTATTTGGACGAGATCAAGTCAGGCTGACATTAAGGTGCTTAAATTCCTTTACGTCAAAGAGCCCCATATCCGTGATCTTTATCTCGGGGATAACGGGAAGAGCCATAAAGCAGGGGGTCATAAAGGGATCCGCACTTTCACTTATGCAGAGCTCCTTCCTTGCGATCCTGTCAAGCTGCTTTATGCGTTCCGCCACCCATTCACCCGATCTGTCAGTCATAAGCCCGGCAATCTCGTGTTCGAGGCTGTCAAGTATCCTTCCGTCCTTTGCGATGGCCATGCCCCCGCCCATTTCGATAAGGCGGAGAACGGCGGTCTCCATATCCCTGTCATTATCTCCGGCGACTATTATATTATGGGAATCATGGGCTACGCTCGTCGCAACGGCGCCTCCCCTTAGGCCAAAGCCCTGAAGGAGACCGATCCCCACGTTTCCGGTGCCCTTATGTCTTTCCACAACGGCGATCTTTACTATATCCTGCTCATCCCTTATCCAAAAGCCCTGCGCGTCAAGGCTTACATCTGCTTCGCCCTTTTCCGTTACCACCGAGTGGGGGATAAGCTTTATCGTATTGACTTTATTTCCTTCAAGGCGGAGCTTCAGTCTTTCTGCGGAAAAATCCTTAACGTTCATGCGCCCGCTTACTCCCTCCGGCTTTACCTTCGGGTCTTCTATAAGGTACTGTCCGTTTTCCGCAGCCTTTTTTCCGCCTATCCATACCGTATCGGCCCTGAAATCATCAAAGCTCTCAAATAAGATGAGATCAGCCCTGCGCCCGGGTGAAACGGCGCCCCTGTCGGAAAGCCCGAAGCATTCCGCAGCGTTTATTGTTGCCATGCATATGGCCTTTAAGGGATCAAAGCCCGTGGATAGAGTGAGCCTCATATTATTGTCGATATGTCCGTCCTCCACAAGGCTTGCCGCCTGGCGGTCATCGGTGCAGAAGAGGCAGAACCTGTAATTACTCTCATTCACACCCGGAAGGAGATTCAGGAGATCCCGGCAGACCGTTCCCTCCCTTAAAAGAACATAGATACCTCTTCTCACGCGGTCCCTAAGCTCATCTACCGTGGCGCACTCGTGGTCGTCACGAATCCCGGCTGCGGAGTAGGCATCGAGATCGGTGCCGAAAAGGGCGGGGCTGTGTCCGTCGATAAGCTTACCGGCATTTTTGGCGACCATTATCTTGTCAAGAACAGTATCCTTTGCCCTGCATACGCCTATGAAATCCATAAGCTCGCCGAGACCCTTCACACGGTCATTATCAATACGGGATAGTATCTCGGGAGCCTTTAATACCGCTCCCGCATTTTCATAGGGGGTTGCGGGGACACAGGATGGAAACTGGAGAAATACCTGAAGTGCAATGTTTTCCGTTGATCCCAGCATATAGTCGAAGCCGTCAAGGCCGCATACATTGCATATTTCATGGGGGTCTGCGATTATCGTGGTTGTTCCGTGGGGAACTACCTCTTTTGAGAATTCGGAAGGAGAGAGGTGGCTTGATTCTATGTGCACATGGCTGTCGATAAGCCCCGGAGCAAGGAAACGCCCTTTTGCATCATATTCCTCCGCGGCGGCGGGGAAGTCACTGTCACCGAAGCCCGCGATGAAGCCGTCTTTAATATAGACATCGGAATCGAATATCTCACGGTTAAAAACGTCTATGACCCGGCAGTTTTTGATCCTTAAGTCGGCAGCTTCCCGTCCGGATGCGACGTCGATTATTCTTTTCAGGCTTTCCTTATTCATTTTGTCTCTCCTGCCGCTGCCGTTCCGTGAGAAACCCGGAAAGACAGCCGTGAATCTAAGCGCTGTTTGTATAGTAAACGACAAAACTCTTTTCATTTCGGAACAGACATGATGTTTTTCCGAAAAGACTGGCGGAAAACAGAATAATATATTAAAATTTTAGCAATTATTACTGCCCCTGTCTATACATTACGGGAAGTTTTATAACTTTTTGTCTGATGTAAGAAGATTTTTTTGCACAGGGCTCCCGCGGGGGTTTGGGATAGATGCAAAAAGGAAATATTCGTGATATGACCGCTAAGGACAGATCAGGCTTCGTGCTTCACGGAGCCGTTGTTTACAGTAAGGATAAGGATAAGCTGATATGCTTTGACGATGCCTATGCCGTCTCTCTGGACGGTATTTCGGAGGGTGTATTCCCGTTTCTCCCGGAGGAGTATAAGGAGCTCCCTCTTATAGAGACCGGTGGAAAGCTTATAATCCCGGGCTTTACGGATCTTCATATCCATGCTCCCCAGTACCAGTTCAGGGGTAACGGTATGGATATAGAGCTCCTGCCCTGGCTTGAAACCTATACCTTCCCGGAGGAAGCGAGATACAGTGACTTAAGCTACGCGGAAAGAGCCTATAAAATTTTCGCGGAGGAATTGAAGAACGGGGCTACGGTCCGTGCCTCGGTTTTTGCGACATCCCATACGGGAGCCACCCTAAGGCTTATGGAGCTCCTTGAAGAGAGCGGACTCGTGACCTTAGTCGGAAGGGTAAATATGGACAGGAATGTCCCGGATTACTACGTGGAGGAAACGGAAGCATCCATTTCGGGAACGGAGGAATGGCTTAGGGAAGCGGAGAAAAAAGGCTTTTCCCGCACAAGGCCGGTTATTACCCCGAGGTTTACGCCAAGCTGCTCGAGAGAGCTTATGACAGGGTTAAAAAAGCTTGCAGAGAGATACGCTGCTCCGGTACAGTCCCATCTGTCTGAGAATCTCTCGGAGATAGAGTGGGTGCATAAGCTGGAGCCGGATACCTCCTGCTATGCCGACAGCTACGTTAAGGCAGGGATAATGAATAAAGGCATACCCTGCATAATGGCCCACTGTGTATGGTCTGATGAAAAGGAGCAGGAGATACTAAAGGATAATAACGTGTTTATTGCCCACTGTCCGGATTCAAATACAAATCTTTCATCAGGGGCAGCTCCGGTAAAATGCTACCTTGAAAAGGGCATGAACGTGGGTCTTGCAACGGATGTGGCAGGAGGGCACACGGCATCAATGATAAATGCCATAAGGTCTGCGATCCAGGTTTCTAAGCTTAGGAACCGGCTTTATGACAGGGATACGAAGGCACTTACCTTCGAGGAAGCCTTCTATATGGCGACGAAAGGAGGAGGAGCCTTTTTCGGTAAGGCAGGGAGCTTCGATAAGGGCTACTCCTTTGATGCACTGATCCTTGACGACTTGAGCATTCCCACTGCGAGGGAGGACTTAAGTGCAAAAGAACGGGCCGAGCGCTTTATCTACCTCGGAGATGACAGGTATATAAGCGGAAAGATCGTGGCGGGAAAAAGGATCAGGTAGAAATAAACGATATTTTTTGGTAAACCCCCTTTACAGCCGAGCGTTATTCGCGGTAGAATATAACGGTCGAAGAAAGGGGGTTTTTTATGAAGAAAAATATCGGGAAAATAATGGGTCCGGTTCTTTCGGCGGCTCTTATATTAAGCATCTTTGGCTGCTCCGGAGGAGCGAAGGACGTAACAAAAGCGGCGGCGGAGGAGACAGAGATACAGGTGTTCATAGCCGCATCCTTAAGTACGGTCATGGAAAAGGTGGCGGCCGCATATAACGAAAAGCATCCTGAGGTAAAGATAAGCTTTAATGCGGATTCATCGGGCACGCTTATGACTCAGATAGAGGAGGGCTATGCCTGTGACGTATTCTTCTCTGCGGCAAAGAAGCAGATGGATACCCTTGAAGAGGATAAGCTCCTTATTGAGGGCAGCAGAAAAGATGTGGTAAATAATCAGGTCTGCGTAATAACCTTAAAGGACAGCGGCACATTAGTCACGGGACTAAAGGACATAGGAAAAGCTTCATCCATAGCCCTGGCGGACGGCTCCGTTCCGGTTGGAAGGTATACCCGTCAGGCCATGGTAAATGCGGGGATGCTTGAAGAAGCAGAGGATGTTTCAAAGATCAGTACAAAGGAGATCTCCGCTGCCCTCGGCGGAGTGGAGATATCTGAGCAGTCCAATGTTTCAAAGGTGCTTGCGGCAGTGACCGAGGGCTCCTCCGAGGTCGGGACCACCTATTACTCCGATACCTATGGCTACGAGGACAGGGTGGAGATACTTGAAAAGATCTCCTACGACCTTACGGGGAATGTGATCTACCCGATAGCCTGCGTTAAAAATGACGAGGCGGATGAAGCGGAAAAGGCGGCAGCTGATGACTTCGTAAAATTTGTAACGTCGGATGAAGCAAAGGCTATATTTGAAGGCTGCTATTTTGATACTGATGTATAAAGGGAAGGCTGAATGGATGCTTTATTTATGATCCTGAATTCACTTGACTGGAGTCCGCTCTGGATATCCTTGAAAACGGGGATCGTTGCAACGATCCTCTGTTTTTTTCTGGGTATTTTTGCCGCGAGAGCCGTAATGAATATGAGGTCGCCCCTTAAGGCTTTTATCGACGGGCTTCTGACAATGCCTCTGGTGCTCCCGCCCACCGTTGCAGGATTCTTTTTACTCCTTATATTTTCGAGAAGGCGGCCCATTGGGATCTTTCTCTGGGACACATACGGGATAAAGGTGGTGCAGAGCTTCTCCGGCTGTGTAATAGCTGCAACGGTCATAGCCCTTCCGCTTATGTACAGGAATGCGAGAGCGGCCTTTGAGCTTATCGACATAAACTTGATCTACGCCGGACGGACCCTTGGGATGTCCGAAAACGAGATCTTTTTTAAGGTGGTTATCCCGGCAGCGGGACCGGGGCTGATAAGCGGTACGATCCTGACCTTCGCAAGAGCCCTTGGGGAATACGGCGCCACCTCAATGCTTGCGGGAAATATCCCGGGGAAGACCGCGACCATTTCCCAGAGGATAGCCCTTGTCATGCAGGATCAGGACTATGTGACGGGAGGTATCTGGGTGCTTATCGTAATTATCATCGCCTTCGCAGCCATAGTCCTTATGAACCTGGCAGCCGGAAAGACACAGAAGAACGTGAAAAGATGGGGATAGAGCTTAGATTAAAGAAAAAACTGGAGGGCTTCACGCTGGATCTCGAGCTTTCGGATAGCGCAGGCAGGATCGGTATCCTCGGGAGCTCCGGAGCCGGAAAGTCCCTCACACTTAAGATGATCGCCGGGATAGAGAGACCCGATGAGGGCAGGATAGTATTAAATGACAGAGTCCTCTTCGATTCGGAAAAAAGGACCGATATAAAGCCGCAGAAGAGAAATACGGGATATCTCTTCCAGAATTACGCCCTTTTCCCCACCATGAACGTGGCGGAAAATATCGGGGCTTCTCTTGGGAGAAAGGACCGGGAGGAAAGGAGGAGGCGGGTCTCGGATATAATTGATAAGTTTAAGCTTAACGGACTGGAGGAAAGGCTCCCTTCCGAGCTTTCAGGCGGACAGCAGCAGAGGGTGGCGCTTGCAAGGATAATGGTCTATGAGCCGGAAGCCATTCTTCTAGATGAGCCATTTTCCGCACTGGACGATCATCTAAGGGACCATATGCAGGAGGAGCTTATCTCTATCTTTAAGGACTATCCGGGAACGGTCATAATGGTATCCCACTCAAGGGATGAGATCTACCGCTTCAGTGAGAGCCTTATCATTATGGACAGGGGACAGCTGGAAAGCCACGGGGAAACGAAGAGGATCTTTGAAGCACCCGGCACCAGAGCCGCGGCCGTACTTACGGGCTGCAAGAATATATCCGATGTAAGGGTGATCGACAGCCACACCCTGGAAGCACTTGACTGGGGAGTGACCCTCAGGATAAAAAAGCCGTTTCCACCGGATATTACCTGCATCGGATACAGGGCCCACCTTTTTGAACCCGTCTGGGGAGAGAGGGAGGAAAACTGCATACCCTTTCAGCTATCCTCCGTGTCAGCCCTTCCGTTTGAAAGGAAGTACTACATAAAGGCAAAAAAGACCATCAGCTGGTTTGCGGAGCGTTCCCTTTGGCCGCTGCTTGAGAATAAAGGAAACCCCTCATACCTCAGGCTCCGTGAGGAGGACATTTTGTACCTGAGAGAATGAGGGAAGTGCAGGCATTGACGCGCTGAACGAAGGGTCTTTCATAATGAATAAAAAAGACCGGTATAACGAAAGGAAAAAAACATGAAACTTCTTAAGACCGAGGAAGCCGTGGGGCAGATGCTCTGCCACGATATCACAAGAATAGTAAAGGGAGAGAGCAAGGGCCCCGTTTTCAGAAAGGGACACATCATACGGGAAGAGGACATACCGGTCCTTCTCTCCGTCGGAAAGGACCACATCTATATCTGGGAAATGAATGAGAATATGCTGCATGAAAACGATGCAGCCCTTATCCTCTATGATCTATGCAAAAACGATAATCTTACAAGGACTGAGGATATTAAGGAGGGAAAGATCGAGCTTATCGCGGAGTGTGACGGGCTCTTAAAGATCGACGCCGACAAGCTCTACAAGGTGAATTCCTACGGACAGATGATGATAGCCTCGGTCCACAATAATTACCCCGTAAGGAAGGGGCAGCATGTGGCAGGCATGCGGATAATCCCTTTGATCATCGGGAGGGAGAAAATGGAGGGAGTAAAAAAGGCCGTGGGAGAGGGGCCCATTTTTACCCTCTTACCCTTTGTAAAAAAGAAGGTTGGTATAGTGACCACGGGAAATGAGGTATTCCATGGAAGGATAAAGGATACATTTACCCCCGTTGTAAAGGGAAAGATAGCAGAGTACGGTTCGGAGGTCATAGCTACGGAGCTTAGCTCCGATGATCCCGAAATGGAGATAGATTGTATCAATAAGGTGCTTTCTAAGGGGGCCGAGGTGGTTATCTGTACCGGAGGCATGAGCGTGGATCCGGATGACAAGACCCCCTATGCCATTTCAAAGGTGGCTGACAGGGTCGTAAGCTACGGTGCACCCGTGCTTCCCGGTGCAATGTTTATGCTTGCCTACAAGGGAGAAAAGGACGAGACAGCGATAATGGGACTTCCGGGCTGCGTAATGTATGAGGGAAGGACCATTTTCGACCTGATCCTTCCAAGAATATTTGCAAATGACATTGTCACAAAGGAGAGCATGGACCGTCTCGGAATGGGCGGCTTCTGCATGCACTGTAAGGTCTGCAATTTCCCGAACTGCTCCCTCGGGGCCGGGATCGGGTGAAGACTTTTATGTATGATTTTTGCTCCGTAACTGTCAAAAAAAATGAGTTAGGGAGCAAAAATGTTGAAAGCCTGTGCTGCGTTCGCTCTTCAATAGAATGACCTAATACCTTTGACAGAGCTATGATTCCGAGTATCAGCTGAGCCAGCAGGCGTTGGAGATGGATCTCCTTATCAATTGATGATTACTACAAAACAATTTCCTATGGCTGTCTGTATAAAGCACTTGGCGAGCATGTGAATGAAATACCGGCAGAGGAGCTTACGCTTACCATGATACGGGAGGCTTATCCGAGGGAGTTATTCAGGATGCTTGAAGGATCCGGGGTAGTGATCACGGAAAAGTATAAAGGAATTTATTATCTTAGCGGAAAGGTGCTCTTTGATACACAAAAGGAACCCGGGGAACGGAATAATATCGATGCGGTTCTCCAGGTAAGTGTTTCGGAAAATGCGGAGCTTTTTGAAAAGATAAGGAGGGATGAAAGAATGTGCCAGGCTTTAAGGGAATTGATGAAAGATGAGATAGCGGAAGAGATAGCGAAAGAAGTAACAAAGGGTCGAGCAGATGAAAAACTTGTAGATATTAAGGAACTTATGAAGAATATGAAATTGACGGCTGAACAGGCAATGAATGCACTTGGAATACCGGTTGCAGACCAGTCCAAGTATTCAGCTATGCTATAAAACACATAGTTACAATAGAATAACAATCAACGACGAAAGCAGTAGATCCCAGTGGTTTACTGCTTTTCATTGTCCTTTATGTTTTCGTTACAATTCAACTCACTACTAGTGCGCTGAATTGCAATGCGCATGCCGCCTTGCAAAATCGGCTTTGCACCGGGGTTTTATATTGACAATTAAATACGCCGTGCTAAAATATATTTTAATAAAATGTGTTTTAGTAAAAGACATTTTGCTGAAGTGGCTTTCCGGTAGGAGGAAAAGAATGTTTATAGGACGAGAACTTGAATTGAATGTACTTGAGGAAACATATAATCAGCCGGGTTTTCAAATGACTGTTATTTACGGTCGCAGACGTATTGGTAAATCTACACTTATTACGGAATTTATTAAGGGTAAGAGGGCATCCTATTATGTGGCTGCTAAATCCAGTTTAGAAGATAATGTAAAGAAGTGGAGTGCACAGTTTATTTCCGATATTGTACCGGAAATGGATGGTGTAGAGTTTTCGGATTTGGAGGGCTTCTTTAAGTTTGCAGGCAATAGTTGTAAAGGAAAAAAAACAATAATTGCCTTAGATGAAATACCCTATATTGCTGAAGCTGACGAGTCTTTTTTGTCAAGATTTCAAGGTGCAATTGATTCAATTCTAAGTAAGAAGAATATCTATCTTATAATAAGTGGCTCTGCGATCAGTTTTATGGAGAAGAAGATCCTGAGCGAAAAGAGTCCGCTTTTTGGCAGACGTAGTAATCAGATTTTTTTAAGACCGTTTGATTATTTGGATTCTGCCAAGTTTGTACCTGATTACAATAATGAAGAAAAGGCTGTTGTATTTGGTGTTACCGGTGGCGTTGCAAAATATTTAACACTTTTCGATGATTCTATTTCCATAGATGATAATCTAATAAATAATTTCTTTAAGCCTTCCGGCTATCTTTATGAAGAACCATATAATTTGCTTATGCAGGAATTTCGAACAGTCAGCACATACAATATGGTGATTGAGGCCTGTTCGGGCGGTGCCAATAAAGTAAATGAAATTGCCGACAAGGTACATGAGTCAACCGCCGCAGTGTCATATACCATAAAGAATCTTACTACAGTTGGGGTATTGGCAAAGGTTTCTGCGATAACAGATGAAAAGAACAAGAAAAAAGTTAATTATGAGATTGTTGATGGTATGTATCGTTTCTGGTACAGATTCATACCAAAAGGACGTGCAGCTGTTGAGATGAATCGTGGCGATGTCTATTACAATACGTATGTAAAAAATAATTTGCATGATTTTATGGGGGAGATTTTTGAAGATATGTGCAGATATTACGTTCTATCAAACGGTCTGGATGGCAGACTCAAATGCCTGACAACAAATGTTGGAAAATGGTGGGGCATGGGACCTGACCGTATACCTACAGATATTGATGTTGTCGGAATTGATGAAGCTGGGAAGAAGGCTGTACTTGGAGAGTGCAAATTCAAAAACGAACAGATAGATAAGCCTGTTTATGAAAGCTTAATGAACAAAAAAGGTCTTATTGACAGAAAATACGATGAAGTTCAATATATGTTTTTTTCGTTGTCAGGTTTTTCCAAGTGGGTTGTTGAGAATGCAGATGCAGAGAAAGTGTCGTTGCTTACATTAGATGATTTGTATAGCTAAAATAAAAAGTGTCGTATGCGGATACCGCAATCTTAATCTTAATCAATAAATAATGAAGCGATAGATTTAGAAGTCAAGCCTAAGCTTCGTTATTTTATCAGCATCAGGCACCGGGGCAAAGTTGTCAGCACATTTCCCTATATTTAATCGTGGGTTTAATTGAAAACACTTTTGCAAGGTTTAGAGCAAGTATTCAGCTATGCTGAAAGCAAAGTAAAAAGAAACCGGAAACAGAATAAATATAACCAACGACGAAAGCAGCAGATCCCAACGATTTGCTGCTTCTTTTGTAAAGAAAGACTAACTTTTCCGTGGACACATCGCTGCTGCCCTTCAGGTACTTATCTATAACGGGTCCGAGCTTCGGATCCCGGAAATTTGATGCAGTAACCACTTCTAATCGTCCTTCGCCTTTCTTATTACATCGGCAATACTGTCAAGGTGTGCTTCCATGGCAGCCCGAGCAGCTTTGCTGTCACGGTCCTTAAGTGCCCTGACTATGGAACGGTGCTCGTCAATGGTGTACTTACTGTGCTTAGAAAAAACGTAAAGTGATTCCTTCTTGAACTTCGGCCTGACGGTATTTAAGGACAAAAGGAGCAGCTGGTTTCCGCAGAGCTCTGCGAGAGCCGTATGAAAGCGGTAGTCTATCTCCGTAAGAGCGCCGGGATCATCCTTTGCTTCATCCTGCTCGGAAATAAGCTTATCAAGCTCCTTAAGATCGGAATCCGTAGCTCTCTCGGCAGCGCGTTCAGCAATGGCGACCTCCACGACCCGTCTGAAATCCAGGATATCATTCATATCCGATTCGTTTATAATAGCGTTGAAATCAGCCTGTGAGAACATGGCGGTATGATCGTTTACGAAGGTTCCGTTTTTGGTACGCGTGATCAGGCCCAAAAGCTGAAGCCTGGAATAGGCTTCTCGTAAGGAGCTCCTTCCGATATCAAGGATATCGCAGATCTCTATCTCATTCGGAAAACAGTAACCGGCTGGGATGTCACCCGAAAGAATGGCATCCTTCAATCTTTCACATATGATGCCGGATATCGGCGACCGTCTGGAGTAGGGAAGGTTCGACCCTATCTCCGCAAGCACCTGCAGAGTATCATTGTCCTTTGTTTTTTCCATAAAAATTCTCCTTTATATTGCATATTTATACTCCTTGCCGGGGATAGCGCCAAACTCCGGACAACTGCAATTCTAGTACCGACAGGAGCAAAATGCAAATAATCAAAAAAAGAAGAATTGACATCATCCGAAAGAAATACAAGGCTGAAGTAGATGCAAAGGAACGCTACGAAAGCTATGCTAGGCTTGCCGGCGTTTGACGGAATCAATCCTGTTTTCGATAAGCAGCGCCGTTTGATAAAGGGCTCCGTGCTTTTTCAGAGCCTCCTCGCTTAAGCATTTTTTCCTGCTCTCACGGAACCTTTCTTCCACGGAGACTCTTCGATCCTCCAAAACGACCTTATCGGCGTAAAAGAGCAGCTCCACCGCGGTAAGAGGGGTTCCTAAGGGGGGAATGCCAATGCTATCGGAGTGGTGCAGCCTTACGATCTCTGCGATCTCCGGATACCCCTCCTTTTTCAATGCATCGGCACCGGCCTCGGCATGGTTCTTTTCCTTCCTTAAGAGGTCGTGGAGGAGAGCGGCCTTTATAAGGGGCTCAAGAGCGGGTCTTTTATCCCGTTCTATGCCCTCATATATCTCATTAGCTGCGACTGCTACGGCACGCATATGGCGTATCACATTTTGAGGTGCCTGATATTTTTTATAGAGCTTCTTTATCTCCTCCTCATCAAGGAGGTTCAGAGGACGGACTCCGGAATACTTTATGCCCTCAAAGCTTCTCCCGTCATATTCGAGGCAGCTTATCGAAGCATTCGGTATACTTATTTCCCTGAGCTTATCGAGATTCTCCGAGCTGAGAAGGGAAAGAGCGGCCCTTATAACTCCCGAATGTGTAAAGATCAGTATGTCCTTATTCTCATCCGATTCGGAGAGAATGGTTGAAAAAGCTTCAAGAAAACGTTTTCCGGCATCCTCAAAGCTCTCACCCCCGGGAGGCCTGTAGCTTCCAAGGTGCTCTCCCCGTTTCTCATATTCCCCGGGATAATTTTTCTTCACATCGCTTATAAGCATCCCCTCAAAGGAACCCAAGTCGATCTCCTTAAATCCACCCCAAAGCACCGGGATCACGGCAAGGGAATCTGCGGTGGGAACGGCTGTGTCAATGGACCTCGTAAGGGGGCTTGAAAAAATAAGGGGAGGATCGCTGTTTTTATAAAGGTCGGAAAAAAAGGCGGAGAGCTTCCCGGCTTCCTTTTTTCCGACGGGGCTTAAGGGACTGTCCGTTATGCCTATATATCTTTTTCCGGCTCCGTCATCCTCCCTTTCCCCATGACGGATAAGAAAGACCCGCCTCATGGCTTTATAAGTACTGCGGTTCCGTGCATATCCATTAAGGGCAGTACAACCGGTTTTTCAAGTAAGAGCTTTCTCTGCTTATTCATTGCCGAAATCTCCGTTTTTATTGCTTTTCTTAAGCCAGTCCCCTCCGCTCACGGAAGGATCGGAAAGCCTGGCATTCTTGAATCTTAATAGGTTTTCATAGTCTTCCTCGGTGTCCGCATCCATTATGGAGCCGTCGTCCTTAACAGGGAGATTAAGGACGGTTCCGTATCCCGATGCCATGATCTCTTCATATGCGCCCCTTAAACCTCCCCGTCCGTCATAGCCCTGCATAAACTCAAGGGCTCTTTTATTTAAGAGCAGCGGGTGGCCGGGTCTCCCCTGGCACCGGGGGACTAAGACATCCGCTTTTTCTGCGTTTTCCGCCAGGGCTTTTATCGTGTCAACCGTGAAGGCGGGTACATCCACCGGAGAAAAGAATACCCCGTCGCAGCGCTCCTTAAGGTATGAGAAGCCGATAAGAGCAGAGTCAAACATTTGGGTGCTTTCATAATCCTCATTCCTTAAGAATACGACACCGCTTTCCCTAAGGCTTTCCTCCAGCTCATCCCCCCGGTAGCCGGTGACGACCGCGATGTCTTTTATCCCGGCATTCCGGAAATTACCGATCACACTTTCGGTGAAGGACATATCACCTATTTTCATAAGCTGCTTGAAGGTCTTCATTCTCTTTGACATTCCCGCAGCCGCTATCACCGCTCCGAAGATCATTTTTTGTCCTTCCCTGTCATTCTTTCTTGTCATTCTGAGGGCGTAGCCCGAAGAATCTTTTAAGTCTTGTCATTCTGAGAAACCCGCCCGGATATCCGTACGTCAGTGCAGGATCTGACCCGGATATCCGCCCGGCAGCTGCATATCAGATCACGCTCTCTACCTTTGTTTTGCACCGAAATATCCGGACGGCGCTCCCGCTCAAAAAGAGCGCTTTCGCGTCGCACCGCCGCATTTCGGCGCAAAACTGCAGTCGCTCGCTATCGATCTGCCCTGCAGCAGTCGCCCGGATATCCGTGGGTAGGCTGCAGTCATTCGCTATCGATCTGAGCTGAATCTGCCGCGTTAATGCAGAAAAAGCCCTTTGTCATTCTGATTATCTCATAGTTGTCTTAAAAAAAGCAAGGATTCAGGAGAGAATACTCTTGGTATATGGACAATGCGGTAAGGATGTTTTAATGATCGGATATTGACAAAAAGCAATCATGTTGCTATACTGATGATAGAATTAATAAAAAAAACCATCATTCACTCTGCAGAGGATGAAGTATTGAACATAGATCAGAAAGACATAGAGCAGTATCTTTCCGAGGTGAAGGAAGCTGTTGAAAAGGATAATTACCGGCTAGATCGAAACGCCAGACGTCAGGATAACATCAATCTGTTTCTGGATTATGTTATCGACGAGGCAAAAGCCAAAGATATAATATTGAGCCTTACTGCAATGGATTTTTCGGAGATCCTGCAGAATGAGCATAAAGGTTTTGAACATGATCAAGTTTAACAAGCTGGAGAACTGCTTCGTGATCGTCATTTCGTTCCATGAACAGAAATATCCGCTTACATACTATTTCAGATAATCAGGAGGCAAATCGGAGG
>JAFTEC010000079.1 GCA_017453865.1 Lachnospiraceae bacterium | reverse complement strand
TACCTATGATGCCGCGCTAACAAAACGGTGTGAAGCTGCTGGTGTAAAACGACTTTCTATGCATGATCTTCGGCACACTATGGCCACAAGATATTGCGAGAATTCTACAAATTATAAATATTTAAGCCAAATGCTGGGACACAGCTCGATAAAGATTACGCTCGATACCTATGTGCATAATACTGAGAAGAGCGCCTGTACTGAGACAGAACATTTCTCGGGGTATATGAATGATCTTTTTGGGGACGCTGATTAACGAAAGGAAACAAAAGGTTACTAATAGTACGACGAAAATGTCGTATCAACTGTCGTATAAAGAATGTAGGAAAGGTTAAAAACCTTTGAAAATAAAGGAAAGTAGGTATTATTTATGAAACTCGGCATCGTAGGGCTGCCCAATGTTGGGAAGAGCACTCTTTTTAATTCGCTTACAAAGGCAGGAGCACAGGCCGCGAACTATCCCTTTTGTACCATAGATCCAAATGTGGGGGTGGTCGCGGTTCCCGATGAGAGGATAGAGCTTCTCGGGAAAATGTACTCTTCAAAGAAGGTGACTCCGGCAACCATTGATTTTGTGGATATAGCAGGGCTGGTGAAGGGCGCCAGCAAGGGAGAGGGGCTGGGAAACCAGTTTCTTGCAAATATCAGGGAATGTGACGCCATAGTCCACGTGGTGCGCTGCTTTGAGGATGGTAATGTGATCCATGTTGACGGATCCGTGGATCCTGTGCGGGATATAGAGACCATCAATCTGGAGTTCATCTTCTCCGATCTCGAGATACTCGAGCGGAGGATTGCGAAGGTATCAAAGACCGCCAGGATGGATAAGAATGCCGCAAAAGAACTGGAATTATTAAACCGGATAAAGGAGGTCCTTGAGAGTGATCGTCCCGCCTTGGATGTGGAAGTAAGCGATGAGGAAGAGGAAAAGCTTATCAAGGGATACGGTCTCCTTACCTTTATGCCTGTGATCTTCGCTGCAAATGTGAAGGATGAGGATCTCTCCGACGATGGAGCTTCAAATCCGCATGTTCAGGCGGTGAGGAAGTGGGCGGCAGACCATAATTCCGAGGTTTTTGTGATCTCTGCCGAGATAGAGTCGGAGATCGCGGAGCTTGATGATGATGAGAGAACAGAGTTTCTGGAGGGGCTGGGACTTACGAAATCCGGCCTTGATAAGCTTATAGAAGCGAGCTACAGGACTCTGGGACTTATGAGCTTTCTTACCGCGGGAGAGGATGAGACGAGAGCCTGGACTATAAAGATTGGGACAAAGGCACCCCAGGCCGCTGGAAAGATACATACGGATTTTGAGAGAGGCTTTATAAAAGCGGAGGTTGTAAATTACGAAGATCTCCTCCGGGAGGGCTCTCTTTCCGCGGCAAGAGAGAAGGGCATAGTCAGAATGGAGGGAAAGGATTACGTTGTAAAGGACGGCGATGTGATACTTTTCCGTTTCAATGTATAAGGAAAGCAGATTTCTTATGGGCGTAAATGACATCTCATTTCCCAACCTGAATATCTATTTAAGCAATGTGCCAAAAAGCTTCACTTTGGCAGGAGGCTTCAGTATTGCCCTATACGGAGTGATAATAGGCTGCGGCATACTCCTCTGTGTCATTACTGCGGCCTATGACAGGAAGAGCAGAGGCCTTAACCCCGATGAGCTTTGGGACTGTGCGCTGTACGGCATCATATTCGGTGTTATCGGAGCCAGGATCTACTATGTTGTCTTTGCCTGGGACATTTATAAGGATGATCCGATAAGTGCATTAAATATAAGGAATGGCGGCCTTGCGATTTACGGCGGCGTTATAGCTGCGTTCCTCACGGTATATATCTTCTGCCGTATTAAGCGGATCTCCTTCCCGGAGATGGCTGATTCTGTGGCACTGGTATTCCCTCTGGGACAGGCCATAGGACGCTGGGGCAATTTTTTTAACAGAGAGGCCTTCGGAGGCTGGAGTGAAAACCTTCTTTCCATGAGATTGCCCCTTGCGGCGGTAAGGGCATCGGATGTAAATGCCGAGATCATTTCCCATGTGACGGAAAGCATGGACTATATACAGGTGCATCCCACCTTTCTTTACGAATCTCTTTGGAATACTGTCCTCTTTATCGGACTCTTTCTTTTCAGAAGGCATAAGGCTTTTCCCGGTGAGATCTTTATGCTCTACCTCTTTTTCTACGGACTCGGGAGATTCTTTATTGAAGCCTTAAGGACCGACCAGCTTATCATGCCGGGAGTCAATTTCCCCGTAAGCCGTATCGTTGCATTATTGTGCATGACAGTTTCGGCAGCTGTATGTATAATAATGAGGAGCCGCGGAAGGAAGGGACAGGCATAAAAGAGTTGGTTATTTCCCTTCAGCGCTGCAGGGCGTGGCAGATTGAATAAGAGAAATTACAGAAAAGAAATGGATTTAATCGCAGACCTTTACAGGAAAAGCTCGGAAAACGGGGATAAACCCCTGAAGCCGGGAATACTTCTCCATGTCTGCTGTGCCCCCTGTTTTTCGGGTTCCATAGAAAGCCTTTTTGACTGGGCGGATGTGACTGCCTTCTTTTATAATCCCAATATGAACAGTGAAGAGGAATATGACAGAAGGTCAGAGGAGATCCGCCGTTATATAAAGGAAGCCGGCTTAAATACGAAGCTTATAATAAGAAAATTTGATGCTTCACCCTTTTACAGGACGGTGCGGGGGCTTGAAAACGTTCCGGAGGGCGGCGTTCGCTGCGACAAATGCTTTGCATTAAGACTGCGGGAAACGGCTCTGACCGCAAAGGAAAAGGGCTTTGATTATTTTGCTACGACACTTACCTTAAGTCCCTTAAAGAATGCGGATAAGATAAACCGTATCGGGGAGATCATCGGTAATGACATAGGAGTGCAGTATCTGCCATCGGACTTCAAGAAGAAGGACGGCTTCAAAAGATCCATTGAGCAGTCGGAGAAGTACGGACTGTACAGGCAGGACTACTGCGGGTGCATTTATTCCATGGGGGATGAGGTATCGTGAATTATGGAAACGAGGTTGATCATTAAATGAATTATCTTTTGGATAAGCTTACAGACGAAGTAAAGAAGGCGTTTTCCGACTGCGGTTTTCCCGAGGAGCTGGGGACCGTAACGGTCTCGAACAGACCGGATCTCTGCGAATTCCAGTGTAACGGGGCCATGGCCTGTGCAAAGAGGGAAAAGAAGAATCCTTTC
This sequence comes from Lachnospiraceae bacterium, assembly GCA_017453865.1. Lineage (GTDB taxonomy): Bacteria > Bacillota > Clostridia > Lachnospirales > Lachnospiraceae > NK4A144. Next base: position 17,903 of record JAFTEC010000079.1, on the reverse strand, counting down.
GATATAGCGGCCGCGGTATCGGAGAAGCTTAAGGAAAGCAGCGTATTTTCCTCTGTTGAAGTCGTGAAGCCTGGCTTCCTTAATCTCAATGTTTCGGATGCGCTTCTAATATCATCACTTTCCGAAATGGAAAAAGAGGATGATGCGGGCGTTTCATCAAACGTTCCTAAGAAAAAGATAATGGTTGATTACGGCGGACCGAATGTGGCAAAGCCCCTGCATATCGGACATCTCCGTTCAGCAATAATCGGAGAGAGCATAAAGAGGATGGGAAGGTTCCTCGGGAATGAAGTGACCGGAGACATCCATCTCGGGGACTGGGGTCTGCAGATGGGCTTGATCATCGCGGAGCTTAAGGAAAGGAATAAGGAATTCCCGGATTCTATATCGGAGCTTGAGGAGATATATCCCTCCGCATCGGAAAAATCAAAGCAGGACGAAGCCTTCAAGGAAAAGGCCATGGATGAAACCTATAAGCTCCAGCACGGTGACGAAGGGAATCTTTCGGTCTGGAAGAGGATCATGGAGCTTTCGGTAGCCGACTTAAAAAAGAATTATGAAAGACTGAACGTGGAATTTGACCTCTGGAAGGGTGAAAGCGATGCGGATCCCTATATTGCTCCCATGGTGCAGAAGATGAAGGATGAGGGCTTCGCAGTGATGAGCCAGGGAGCTCTTGTCATCGATGTTTCGGAGGAAAAGGACAGTAAGGAGGTTCCGCCCTGCATGCTCTTAAAGTCTGACGGGGCTTCACTCTACACAACTACGGATCTCGCAACCCTTGTGGAAAGAGTTAAGGATTACGCACCGGATCAGGTTATATATGTTGTTGACAAGAGGCAGCAGCTGCATTTCACCCAGGTTTTCCGTGCTGCAAAAAAAACCGGTATAGTTCCCTCTGAAACGGAGCTCGATTTCCTTGGCTTCGGCACCATGAACGGTAAGGACGGCAAGCCCTTTAAGACCCGGGAGGGTGGTGTTATGCGCCTTGAAACACTGCTTGACGATGTTTCTGCGGAAATGTACAAGAAGATGAAGGAAAACGAGGGGATATCTCTAAGTGATGATGATATCCGGGATACGTCAAAGTCCATTGCGCTCTCGGCAATAAAGTACGGCGATCTTTCAAATCAGGCCTCAAAGGATTATATTTTCGATATCGATAAGTTCACTTCATTTGAGGGAAATACGGGACCGTACATCCTCTATACCATGGTACGTATCAAGTCTATCCTCAGAAAATATGAGGAACAGTACGGGGTTAAGGATTTTTCCGCCTATAAGCTGAGAAGGGCGGAAAGCAGCGCTGAAAAGGCACTAATGCTTACCCTCTCGGCCTTCGGTGGAATGATAATATCAGCCTTTAAGGAGCTTGCACCCCACAGGGTATGCGCTTATATTTACAGCTTGTCAAATGAATTCAACCGCTTTTACCATGAGACCAGGATACTCACGGAAAGCGATGAAGAAAAGAGGAAGGGGTGGATCGCGCTCCTCCGCTTCACTCTTAAGATTTTCTCCCACTGCATAGACCTGCTCGGCATGAAAGAAGTGGAGAGAATGTAGGACCGAGAATTCATAAAGAATTCTCGGTCCGTACTTGGCAACTCACGAAGGGAGTTGTCTGCCGAAGGCAGATCAAAATGCGCGAATCCCTGCGCGCATTTTGACCGTACTTGGCAACTCACGAAGGGAGTTGTCTGCCGAAGGCAGATCAAAATGCGCGAATCCTTGCGCGCATTTTGACCGTACTTGGCAAATAAAAACATTTTAACGGAGGTAAAGAAATGACAGTTTTATCAATTATTCTTGGGATCATCATGATAGTATGCGGGTTTTCGCTTATGTGCACACCCCTGATCACCTTTCTCGGAGCAGGCTTCTATATAGTAGCACTCTTCTTTGTATTCGGTGTATTCGGTGTCGTAAGAGGATTCAGCATGAGGCGCTTCGGACTGGATTTCGTGTTTTCGATATTCAGCCTGATCTTTGGCCTGATAGGTATCTTTAAGCCCGGTGCGGTACTGCTGACCGATTTCACCCTTATCTATTTTGCGGCAGCCTGGTTCCTTTTCCGCGGGATTGTTACCTTTGCGGCAGCGGTCGGAGCAAATAAGGAGGTCCTGAACGGCTGGAGAAAGGCACTTTGCATTATACTCGGTATTCTTGAGATCGTGCTTGCAATATATTCCATAGCCCATCCCATCATACTTGCCCTTACCATCGGCTTCCTTATCGGCTTCTATTTCATAGAGTCCGGCTTCAATCTGATATTTGTGGCATCTGCTGTTTCCGCCATAAAGGAGAAGATCAATGAAGGAGCAGGTGGAGAAGAAAAAATATAAGACATAAGTAAGGCCGGAGAAATGATCTCCGGCCTTTTCAAAACCCTCATATTTCAGGATATTTGTCTTTCCCGATAAGAGCTGTCTTACTCAATAAGAGCCGCTGCGCTTCCCATATAGTCAATGGTCTCGCTTGAAGTAAGGTACTTTCCTTCGATAACGTTCTGGCCAGAATCGAAGAATACGACCTCTTCCGTTTCAGGTCTTTCACCCACACCGAGCTCAAAGTGCTCTCCGGTGTATACATCGGTTACATCAAAGTATGTCCACTGATCGCCTTCGTCATCGGTCTCTGTTGTGGCCTCATACTGTCCGCAGATAACATCCCCTTTCCCGGATTCATTGTCAAATGCGAAAAGTGATACGAACTCGGCTCCGTTGGGAGCTGTAAACATTGAGAATACCAGCTCTGTTCCGTCATCGGAGGTACCGTAGCAGCCGATTTCGATCATGCTCTCATCAACATCGAGAAGTGAGAATGAACCGTCAGAGCTGCCTTCATCCTCTGCGGGAGCCTCTTCTTCTGCCGGAGCCTCTTCCTCCTCCTCAGCAGGAGCTTCTTCCTCCTCCTCAGCGGGAGCCTCTGCCTCGGCCGGCGTCTCCTGTTTAGCGGGAGCTTCAGCTGTCTTGCTGCCGCCGCAGCCTGTGAACATAAGCCCTGTCAGGGCAAGACCAAGTAATACTGTGAGTAATTTTTTTTTCATGTTTCCTCCATATGATCATTTAAATAGCTTTTTTGTACTGTTCAGAACACTCACCTGTAAAAACCGCAGGGGATGTCTGAAAAGCTGACGTTTTTTTCAAAGAAAATCTGCCCGTAAAGTGACGAAAATCTTCGCAACGGGAGGATTTTAGCACAGATCACTATGACAGGCAACAGGTTATGAAAAAAATTTTTATCCTTCAAACAAAAGTTTATGGCCCCCTTGAATTCCACTTGAATTACTTTCAGGAGAGGTTAGAATGGAGGGTAATAAAAGAAGCAGAGGTTTAAGCATGAATGATTTTTTGTTTTTTGCATCTTTGATGCTGGCACTTATTGTGATCATCGGCTATGTAAACGAAAAGTGGACAAAGCTTACATATGAGATCGCCCTCTTACTGTTTTCGGCAGTGATCGGGGGCATCATCACCCTGATCCTCGCAGGGAGCGGCGGCCTTACCGTAAAAGAGCTGCTGCAGACTGTTCAGGTATTTGATCTGAATAAATTCCTTATGAAGGGAGTCTTATGCTTTATGCTTTTTGCGGGGGCCAGGAATCTGAAGCTCTATGACTTCAGGAAAAATGCGAGATCCGTATCTGTTCTGGCTTTTTTATGCACGCTTTTGGGAGCGGGTATCTACGGGCTTCTGTTTTTTGCCCTGTCACTTGTCCTGAAGCTTGGGTTTTCACTTCCAATGTGTCTTATGTTCGGAAGCATCATCGCTCCTACGGATCCCATAGCGGCCACCAGCATTTTGAAGAAATTCGGCCTTCCGAGAAAAACAGGCTTCCTTATGGAAGCGGAATCCCTTCTTAATGACGGGGTGGGAGTCGCGCTTTTCGTGTGTTTCTCCGGAATGGTGACTGCAGGGGAGAGCGGTTCCTTTGTACTTCTTATGTGCAGGGAGATATTGGGAGCCGTGCTTATAGGAACGGCGGTAAGCATAGTCTGCCTTTTTCTTCTCTTTCACACCGGGGATCCGCAGAGAAAGATCTTTGCGTCCCTCCTGTCGGTTTCCCTTTCCTTTTTCCTCTGTGAGCTCTTTGACTGTTCCGGAGCCATTGCCTGCGTGGTGAACGGTGTACTGTTTTCGACTGTGAGGGGAAGGGTCAATAAGGATGAAGAGCTTAAGGAGCTTGACTCGTTCTGGGAAAGCCTGGATGTGCTCTTAAATTCTGTATTATACGTGATCCTGGGACTTTCCTTTGTGCGTATCCTGCAGATGCCTATGGTGGGAGTCCTGTCAGCGGCTGCAATAGTCATAAATTTTGCTGCCCGTTATATAAGCGTCCTTACGGGAACCGCCTTTATGGGGACACTGCCTGACGGCTACAAAAGGGGAGGCTTTTCACTTCTCTTCACCTGGGGAGGCTTAAGGGGAGGGCTGTCCATAGCCCTTGCCATGAGCACCCGGAGCTTTGTTCCGCTAAACGATTATCAGGTTATCCTTGGCTGTGCCTACGCCATAGTATTCTTTACCACCGTGATACAGGGGCTTACAATGAAGAAAATTTTCAGTGTATGCTCATAATGCTGAAACAGCCGGGGGATTTATGCTATGATAGTGGATAATGTATTGATTTAGGAGGTGTTTTAAGAATATGGATAATCAATCGGCTTTGGACCGGGTAAAAAAGAATAAGCTGAAGCTTATTCTGGTCTACCTCCTTTTCGTTTTCATAAATATTTCCGTGAACAGGCTGGTAAAGCATTTCGGACTGCCCCTTTATGTGGATAATATAGGGACTCTGCTCGGAGCGGTGCTCGGAGGCTATCTTCCCGGGATCTTTGTGGGCTATATCACCAATATCATAAATTCCACTGCGGACATCACAAATATGTACTATGCGGGTATCAGCGTGCTCATTGCCATAACCGCAACGTTTTTTGCGGAAAAGGGGTTTTTTAAGAGCTTTTTCAGATCACTTGTCACCATCCCTTTTCTTGCCTTTATAGGCGGGGTGCTGGGCTCTGTTCTTACCTGGTTCATTTTCGGTCCCTCGGAGCAGGGCTTTTTCTCGCAGATTTCCTACGATTTTATGCTTGATGTCGTTGATAAAGCCATCACCGTTGTCTGCACCTACGGCCTCTTAAAGATCACCCCGAAGGACACGGCTTCGCTTCTTAGCCTCACGGACTGGAAGCAGAAGCCATTAAGTGACGAGGAGATAGATGAGGTCAGAAGAACGGGTACAAGGGGTCTTTCATTAAAGAGTGAGATCTCGATCCTGGTATGTGTGATAATGCTCTTCGTTACGGTTGCAACCACAGCCATAAGCTTTATCCTGTACCGGGGCCAGGCTATGGAGCAGTATAAGGAGATGAGTATTGACGCCGCCAAATTCGCGGCAGCCTCCATAGATCCGGAAAAGGTTGATGAATTTATCGAAATGGGGGATGAGTCCCCGGAATATCTTGAAACAGAGGAAAAGCTCAGGGGCATACTTCAAAGCTCGGGAAGCATAAAGTTTATCTATGCCTACAGGATGACTGAGGAAGGGTATGAGGTGGTATTCGACCTCGATACGGACGGACTGGAGGGAGAGAAGGCAGGGGCGCTGCTTCCCTACGAGAAGGATTTCCTTCCCTTTAAGAAGCAGCTTTTGAACGGGAGACAGGTGGATCCTGTGGTGGTCCGTGACCGCTACGGCTGGCTCCTTTCGGATTATGAGCCTGTTTATGATAAGGACGGGAACTGTGTCTGCTATGCCTGTGCGGATATCAGTATGGAGGATATCGTAAGCAACGGCATAAGCTTCCTCGCAAAGATACTGTCTCTCTTTATAGGCTTCTTTATCCTTGTGCTGGTACTTTCTCTCTGGTTTTTTAATTATCACCTGACCTACCCGGTGGGGGCCATGACCCACGCATCCGGCGAATTTGCATATAACAGCGAACAGGCGCTGGAGGTAAGCGTCGACAGGATGAGGGCACTTGATATCTCTACGGCGAATGAGCTTGAAAACCTGTATCAGGTCCTGGTGAAGACCCTGGGAGATACGGTCAGATACCTGGAGGAGGTTAAGGAGAAGAGTGACCAGATAGAATTTATGCAGAGCGGCCTTATCTACGTCCTTGCAAATCTGGTGGAGAGCCGGGATAAGTGTACCGGGGACCACATTCGAAAGACCGCAGCCTACGTAAGGCTTATAATGGAGCTTCTGAAGGAAAACGGTGTCTACAGCGAATATATGGATGACGAGGAGTATGTGAAGACCGTGAATTACGCGGCGCCCCTTCATGACGTGGGAAAGATACAGGTGTCGGATGTCATCCTGAATAAGCCCGGGAGGCTTACCGACGAGGAATTCGCCGAGATGAAAAAGCATACCACCGCCGGGAAGGACATCATCGAAAGCGCCATTAAGCTTACCGGCGATTCCGGCTATCTCAGGGAGGCACTGAACGTTGCCGCCTATCACCATGAGAAGTGGGACGGCAGCGGTTATCCCACAGGGATAAAGGGAGAGGAGATCCCGCTTTCAGCCCGTATAATGGCGATCTCCGACGTGTTTGATGCCCTGCTGTCAAAGAGAAGCTATAAGGAGCCCATGAGCTATGACACGGCCTTTGGCATAATCGAGGAGGGCTCGGGAAAGAGCTTTGATCCCGTGATCGTAAAGGTATTCCTGGAAAACAGGGAAAGGGTCATAGAAACGGCTGAGGATAATAAGATCATGATCGGAAATGTTATAGAAGAGGAGAGCTGACAGCTTGTATAAGGCACAGGAAAAAAGATATCAGGATATGAAGTACTATAGGTGCGGAAGCTCGGGATTAAAGCTCCCCGGGATTTCCTTCGGCCTATGGCACAATTTCGGAGGCAATGCTGATAAGGAGAATATGAGGGAGCTCATTTTCACCGCCTTTGATTCGGGGATAACCCTCTTTGACCTTGCCGATAATTACGGACCGGAGCCCGGCGACGCAGAGATCAATTTCGGAAGGATACTTAAGGAGGAGCTCTACCGCTACCGGGATGAGATCATAATTACCACAAAGGCCGGATATGATATGTGGGAGGGACCCTACGGAAGCTGGGGCAGCAGAAAGCATCTTATGGCCGGTATCGACCAGTCCTTAAAAAGGATGGGGCTTGATTATGTGGATATTTTCTATCATCACAGGATGGATCCCGAAACGCCTCTTGAGGAAAGCCTCGGGGCACTTAATGATATAGTGAGGGCCGGAAAGGCACTGTACATAGGCTTGTCGAATTATGACGGGCCCGCTTTAAGGAAGGCTGCGGCTATCCTTGATGATTATAAATGTCCCTTTATTATCAACCAGAACCGCTATTCCATCTTTGACAGGACCATTGAAAAGAACGGGCTTAAGGATATGTCGCAAAGGCTCGGAAGGGGGATAATAGTCTTCAGTCCTCTGGCCCAGGGGCTTTTAAGCGAGAAATACCTTAATGGCATACCGGAGGACAGCAGGATAAGGAGGGACGGAAGGTTCCTTAGGGAAAGCTCCGTTACGCCCGAAAAGCTGGAGGCGGTAAGAAGGCTTAATGAGCTTGCAAAGAAAAGAGGCCAGACACTTCCGGAAATGGCCCTTGCCTGGGTCCTTCGTGACGGAGCCGTGACCAGCGCCCTTATCGGTGCGTCAAAGAGCGGGCAGATACTCGATAATGTGAAGGCCCTGGACAATACACAATTCAGCGAAGAGGAGCTTAAGCTCATTGATGAATGTCATTCCCGGGCAGTGTCATTCTGAGGGGTATTGCATTTTGTCCCCGACTATGTTATCCTTTACAGGCTGTTTATAAAACGGTTTGTAATTAAAGGATCGCGGGTTGGTAATCTACGGTCGCTGTAGAAAGGTGAGTATCATGAATCAGGAAATTCAGCCTAAATATTATCAGGCAAAGGTAACTTGCAACTGCGGAAATACTTTTACGACAGGCTCCACAAAGCAGGAAATAAGAGTTGAAGTCTGCTCAAAGTGTCATCCCTTCTATACGGGAATGCAGAAGGCGACCCGTGCTGACGGCAGGATCGACAAGTTCAACAGGAAGTATGGAATGAAGGGATAAATTTCAGGGTTTTGGCCGTCACCTTATGGGTGGCGGCTTCTTCTTTTTTGAGGAAAATGAATGGAAAAAAACTGTAATGCAAAATACTCCGGCATAGGCGGACAGGCCGTTATGGAGGGCGTAATGATGCGGAATAAGGATGATTACGCCGTGGCGGTGAGGAAGCCTGACGGGGAAATGGCCGTGATAAAGGATAAATACACCGGTATAATACCGTCGGAAACGGTGTCAAAGATACCGATACTCCGCGGGATCGCAGGCTTTATCGATTCCCTGGTGCTTGGAATGAAGGCTATCAATTATTCCGCGGATTTCTTTGCCGAGGAAGAGGATGGCGAAAAAAAGGATGGGACAGCGGAAAATGGCAGCAGCGATAAGGCTCCGGAAAAGAAGACCGGTAAAATAGAGGTTATAAGTCCCCCGGAAAAGAGCGGGGGAATGGGTGCGCTTTCAATAGTGGTAACCGTAGTCGCCCTGTTTTTCTCCCTGGGGCTCTTTATGGTCATCCCCTATTACCTCTCCCTTGTTTTTTCGGGCTGGATCGGCTCTACTAAGCTCCTTGCCCTTATAGAGGGCATAATAAGGCTCGGGATCTTTGTGCTCTATATAAAAGCCATTTCCTTAATGGAAGATATAAAGCGGGTCTTCCGCTATCACGGTGCGGAGCATAAGTGCATAAACTGTCTGGAAACGGGACATGAGCTGAATCTCGAAAACGTGCGTGCGGCGTCAAGAGAGCACAGGAGATGCGGCACCAGCTTTTTACTCTATGTAATGGTGGTGTCCATCCTGTTTTTCTCCTTTATCGACCTTAAGAGCAGGATCTTAAGGGCAGCTCTACGCATAATTCTTATTCCCCTTATCGCGGGAGTCGCCTATGAATTTATAAGGCTTGCGGGACGGAGCAATAATCCCTTTGTCCGTTCACTTTCAGCACCCGGGCTTTTAATGCAGAAGCTTACGACGGCAGAGCCCGATGACGAAATGATACTTGTGGGGATAGCATCGGTGGAAGCTGTCTTTGACTGGAAGAAGTATCTTAAGGAAAACTTCGGTAATGACATACAGTGAGGCTTTAAGCTTCGGCGACAGGGAGCTTAAGGAGGCCGGGATAAGCGAGCACAGGATAGACAGCGGACTATTGCTTCTTTTCGTAACGGGACGCGACCGGACCTTTCTTTTAACGGATGGAAGAGAGACTGAGCTTCGAAGCGGAGAGGAACAGAGCTACAGGGAAGCCATAGAAAAAAGAAAGAGGCATGTTCCCCTGCAGCTTATAACAGGCTCTGCGGATTTTATGGGGCTTAAGTTTTTAGTGGCCGAAAACGTGCTTATCCCAAGGATCGATACCGAATTTCTCGTGGAGGAAGCCCTAAAGACCGTGCAGGACGGTTCGGAGGTCCTCGATATGTGCACCGGTAGCGGCTGTATCCTGCTGTCTCTGATGAAATACAAAAACGATATAAGGGGAACCGGCGCGGATATTTCCGATGCTGCTCTGGAATTGGCCAAAAAAAACGCCGAAGCACTCGGATTAAACGATGTCTGCTTTATAAAAAGCGATCTTTTCGAAAATATAAGCTCTGTCTTTGACCATATACTCTGTAATCCCCCCTACATTAAAAGTAAAGAGATAGGAGGGCTTATGGAGGAGGTACGGCTTTTTGACCCGGTAAATTCCCTTGACGGCGGTGAGGACGGGCTTATCTTTTACAGGCGTCTGGCGGAGGAGGCAAAGCCGCATCTTATTGGCGGAGGAAGCCTTATCCTGGAGATCGGTCATACCCAGGGGGAAGCGGTATCCGCGATCCTGAAGGAAGCGGGATTTAAGTATATCGAGGTTTTGAAGGATTATTCGGGAAACGAAAGAGTAGTGAAATGTTTGAAAAGCTGAATGAAATGGTACTTAAGTACGAGGAGATAACGGAGAGACTCAATAACCCCGGAACAAGCGAAGATTCAAAGCTTTATATGGAGTTATTAAAGGAACAGGGAAGGCTCTCACCGGTTGTCGAAGCTTACAGGGCATATGAGGAAAATGAGAAGGCGGTATCTGATTCGGAGGAGATGATAAAGTCCGAGGAGGATCCGGAGCTTAAGGCACTTGCAAGGGAGGAGCTCAATGAAGCCTTAAGAAAACGTCCCGGGCTTGAAAGGGAGCTTAAGATAAAGCTTATCCCGAGGGATGAGGACGACGACAGAAACGTGGTCGTCGAGATAAGAGCCGGAGCCGGCGGAGAGGAGGCAGCGCTATTCGCCTACAGTCTTTACCGGATGTATGTAAAGTACGCGGAGAGGAACGGCTTCACTGTGGAGACCACGGACGTGGAGGATACAGGGATCGGAGGCTTCAAGTTCGTGAGCTTTATAATAAACGGGAAGGGAGCCTATTCAAAGCTTAAATACGAGAGCGGGGTCCACAGGGTACAGAGGGTCCCTGAAACCGAGTCCGGAGGAAGGATACATACCTCTACGGTCACAGTTGCCATAATGCCGGAGGCCACGGAAATAGAAGTGAATATCGATCCCAATGACTGCCGTATCGATGTGTTCCGGGCTTCCGGAAACGGCGGACAGTGCGTAAACACAACGGATTCCGCGGTGAGGCTTACGCATTTCCCCACGGGAATAGTCATTTCCTGCCAGGATGAAAAATCACAGATAAAGAATAAGGCAAAGGCCTTTAAGGTTCTACGGGCAAAGCTCTATGAGCTAAGTAAGGAAAAGGCCCACGCGGAGGAAGCGGATCTTCGGAGATCGCAGGTGGGGACCGGCGACCGCTCCGAGAAGATAAGGACCTATAATTTCCCGCAGTCCAGGCTTACGGACCACAGGATCGGACTTACCCTTTACTCTCTTGAAAAGGTGATGGAGGGGGATCTGGATAATGTGATAGAAGCACTTACGGGTGCGGATATGGCGGAAAAGCTGGCTAAGCTTGATTGAGAGGATCAAAAAAGCTATAATCACTCTGTATGGCCTATACAGAAAATGAAAAACTGAAAAGCCTTGAAGCAGAGCTTAACAGCACGAAGCAGATGCTTTCAATGCTACTTGACAATATACCCGGAGGAGTCATGGAATATGACGCCGAAAGTGAGAAGATAGGCTATGTGAGTGAGGGGTTATTGAACATTTTCGGCTGCTCGGAGAAGAGCTTCAGAGAGCATTTTTTTAACAGCTTCGAGCTTTTCGTCTATAAGTATGACAGAGCCGTTGTCAGGGAACAGATAGCGAACCAGACCATGTTTTTTGACAGCGTGGAGCTGACCTACAGGGTACGCGGACTTACGGATGATATAGTCTGGGTCTATCATAAGGGAAGGCTCTACACGGACAGCGAGGGAAAGAAAAGATTCCTCGTGGTCTTGAATGACGTTACCAATGAAAAGCTTATCCAGGCCGAGCTCCAGAGAAATACGGAGCAGCTCTTTATGGAGACCGAGAGGCTGAAGCTCATAGAGGAAGCCGTGGACAACACGGAATACGACTATAATGTGATAAGCGATATCCTGGAGACCTCCGAAAAGGATAAAGAGGGGCATCGCAGGGTCATAAGGCATTTCCTTGCGAATAAAAGGCTGGGGGACGTTATACATCCCGACGACCTGGATACCTGCACCGCCCTTTTCGAGGAGTGCCTTAAGGGTGTGAAAAAGGGCACTGTTGAATACAGGATAAAGGCGAAGGACGGCAGGAGCTATATATGGTTCAGAATGAGCTATGCAAGCTTCGCGGATAAGCAGGAAAGGGTAATAAGGGTCATCGGCTCGGCAAAGGATATCACCGAGGAAAAGATGAGGACCGAGGAGCTGGAGGAAAAGGCCTTAAAGGACGGTATGACAGGGCTCTTTAATAAGACCGCGATGCAGGCAAAGGTGGAGAAGTATCTCTCGGAGGGTGATGTGAGCTCCTGCCATGCCATGATGATGATAGATACCGATAATTTCAAAAGTGTAAATGATACGCTCGGACACGATTTCGGAGACCGTGTCATAAAGTTTGTTGCAGGGTGTATAAGGGAAACCTTCCGGGAGTCCGATTATGTTGGACGGATGGGAGGAGATGAATTTATGGTGTTTATGAGAAACACCACCAGGAATATCGCGGAGGAAAGGGCAAAGAAGCTTAATAGCGCCATAAAAAGGGATTTCACCGACCGGGGAAAGACAGTGGGTATAAGCTGCAGTATCGGGATCTCCTATTTCGCCAGGGACGGGGCTGATTACGAAAGCCTTTTCAGGGCCGCGGACAAAGCGCTCTATGAAGCAAAGGAAGCGGGAAAGAACTGTTACCGCATATACAGGTTTTGAATATAACGGGAAGCAATTCAAAAACAATAGTGACGATCGCAGCCTGTTTTGCGGGACTATTCCTTTTTACGGGCTGTAATGACGTCACCGTAAAGGACAATAATCTCCTGGGATACCAGGCGGTTTCCGAGAAGGAATATGATGCGGCGCTGCAGTTTTTTGACGCCGCGGAAGAAAAAAGGGAAAACCTTCAGGAAGCATACAGGGGGAAGGGCATAGCCTATATGGGAAAAGCGGATTACAAAAACGCGGTTTCCTCTCTCAGGGCTTCCTTAAGCGAATCCGACGGACGCATAGGAGAGCTGGAATTTGACACGGCCTTTTACCTTGCGGTGGCGGAATTCAGAAACGGTGATCCTTTTTCTTCAAAGGAAACCTGTACCTCCATCATAAACCTGAGGCGCGAGGATCCGGATGCCTTTTTCCTTCGCGGAAAAGCCGAGCTTGCCCTTAATGAGGTGGATCTGGCGGTGAGAGACTTTAATTCCGCCGTTTCCTTTAAGAAGGACGACCCTGATCTCTACATAGATATCTATGAGTGCCTCTCGAACGCGGGAGCCGCCGATGAGGCCGGAGCTTTTCTGAAAAGCGCAATGGAGCTTACGAAGATCAATGATTTCCAGAAGGGGAAGCTCAGCTTCTTTATGGGGGAATATGATGAAGCCAAGGACAGGCTGGAGGCTGCCAGGGGAGACGGGTCGGATCCGGAGCTTATCCTCTGGCTCGGAAAGACCTATGAGGCTCTGGGAGACAAGTCCTACGCGGCTTCGCTTTACAAGACCTACCTTGAGGATAATCAGGGAAATGTGGAAATATATAACCAGCTCGGGCTCTGCGAAATGGATACAGGCAATTATGCGGATGCCCTTAAATCCTTCGAGACCGGATTAAAGCAGGGGGACAGCGAGATAATACAGTCGCTTTTATTCAACCAGATCGTGGCATATGAGTATCTCTCCGACTTTAAGAAGGCAGCGGTACTTATGGAAAACTACCTGAAAAGCTATCCCGATGACGAGACCGCAAAGAGGGAATATGAATTCCTGAAAACACGGTGAGCGAAGGAGCTTACTTACCATCACAGGGAGGAAAAGAATTTGATAAAAAAGCTTATAGAAAAGATCGAAAAAACAAAGGCACCGGTCTGTGTGGGGCTTGATCCCAATCTCTCTTTTGTACCTGAGCACATAAAGAAGGAGGCCTTTCAGCGCTTCGGAGAGACGCCCGAGGGAGCGGGAGAAGCCGTATTTCAGTTTAATAAGGGAATAGTGGATGCGGTTTATGATCTTATTCCGGCGGTAAAGCCGCAGATCGCCATGTATGAGCAGTTCGGGATACCGGGTCTCAAGGCTTTTAAGGATACCGTGGACTACTGCCATGAAAAGGGACTTCTTGTAATCGGAGACGTAAAGAGGGGCGACATCGGAAATACATCCCTGTCCTATGCCAGAGCCCATATCGGTGAGATAGAGATAGGATCGAAGCAATTTAGGCCCTTTGACGAGGATTTCTGTACCGTGAACCCCTATCTCGGGAGTGACGGGGTAGCGCCCTTTGTCGATGTATGCAATAAAAATGATGCGGGTATCTTTGTTCTCGTAAAGACCAGCAATAAGTCCTCCGGAGAATTCCAGGACAGGACCCTGGAGGGAAGACCACTTTACGAGACGGTTGCGGAGCAGGTTGAGAAATGGGGAGCTGAGTCCATGGAAGGAGCTTACTCCAATGTGGGGGCGGTGGTCGGAGCAACCTACCCGGAAATGGGACGGACACTCCGGAGGATCATGCCCCACGCCTATATACTGGTTCCGGGTTACGGAGCCCAGGGCGGAAAGGCGGAGGACCTTAAGGGCTTTTTCAATGAGGACGGGCTCGGAGCCATAGTAAATTCCTCAAGGGGTATAATCGCTGCCTATACGAAGGAGCCTTATAGCGGCAGATTTGACGGTTTAAGCTACGCTGATGCGGCAAGAGAAGCGGTAAAGGATATGGTGGAGGACATAAATGGAAGCTTATAAGGAAGAATTCATAGAATTTATGCTGGACTGCGAGGTCCTTAAATTCGGGGACTTTGTCACGAAGAGCGGAAGGAACACGCCCTTTTTCATAAATACGGGCTTTTACAGGACCGGAGTACAGCTTAAAAAGCTTGGTGAGTATTATGCAAGGACCATACATGATACCTTCGGGGATGATTTTGACGTGCTCTTCGGACCGGCCTACAAGGGCATCCCTCTTTCCACAGCCACGGTGATAGCATTCAGTGAGCTCTACGGGCGTGAGATCAGATATGCATCCAACCGTAAGGAGATAAAGGATCACGGGGATAAGGGGATACTTCTCGGCGGTCCCTTGGGAGACGGCGACAGGGTGGTGATAATAGAGGATGTTACGACTGCCGGAACCTCCATAAGGGAGACACTGCCCATTATAAAGGAAAGAGGCGATATTTCCGTACTTGGACTCTGTGTATCCGTTGACAGGGAGGAAAGAGGAGAGGGTGAAAAGCCTGCCCTTCTTGAGATCTCCGAAAAGTACGGTATGAGGACCACGGCAATCGTAAAGATGTCCGAGGTCACGGAGTACCTTTTAAACCACGAGGTAAAGGGAAAGAAGATCATCGATGACACTCTGAAAGAAGCAATTGACGCTTATTATCAGAAATACGGTGCATAGCTTTGTAATTCCGGGCAGTTTTGTCATTCTGAGCGGTGCGGAGAACCTTATTTTGAAGCGATAAGAAAGGGTAACAAATGGAAAACAATGAACATATCTACAGAAGCATGAGATTTTCCGGGGCGGTGAATATCATTATCGGAGTACTGCTCCTGGTGGTGGGAGTGGTCAGCGGAGTACTGCTTCTTATTTCCGGAGGGAAGCTTATCTCGGGTAAATCCAGGATAATCTTCTGATGTTTTTTAAGCGGAAATATCTGTTTACAAGTAAGAAGACCTCATATAAGGGTATCGCCTCGGCCATAAGCGGTGGGATATCCCTTGTTTCATTTCTTGTGTGCCTGTCCGTGGTACTGAAGGCCGGAGGCAACGCGGATGCAAGGCTTGGTGCGGTGGGCTTTCTGTCCTGTCTTTTCAGTCTGGCGGGTGTCATAACAGGAATGGTGAGTCTTTCGGAAAAGGAGACCTTCAGGCTTTTTCCGTGGTTTGGCACTGTCCTGTCTCTAATTACACTTATTCTCTGGGGAGGTGTGATCTATGTCGGATTCACGGTTGTCTGATCTCTCTCTGCGTTACAGTCTGGCAATGGGGCGGATAAAAGAGATCCCTGATGAAAAAATATTAAAGGAGAATTTTCAGGATTATTTCAGGAGAGGAGCCCTTTTTTTCCTGAAGCCCTCATACAGGAACACGCTTCCGGACAGATATCCAGAAAGCTATTATGATCCGGCCTATGCGGTGAGGGTCCTGGGCGACGGGATTGGGCAGCTTCTGTCCTTTGCAGCCTACGAAAGCCTTAACGTGATACCCTTCAGGGCGGAAGAGAGGCTCTTTGACGAGGTGATATTTCTCGAACTCTTTCTGGAGCTCTACAGCTATTTTCTTGCGGAGGAGGAAGAGAAGAGGATCCCCGATACCGAAGCCGTGAGGAATATAATAAAGAGCTTTGTTTTTGACTATATGGAGTATGCGGTTACGGAAAGGGTAAGGGCGCAGATAGACCCCGCTCCTGATTTTGCGAAGAGGATAATCATGGAGCGGGATCTATCGGATCCCTCATATCTTGATGCCTTCGGAGAATATATCGATGATGATACGAGGGAGATCTCACAGTATCTCTCTTCCCTTCCGGAGGACAGGATCAAAGCCCTGGCAGATACCTTTACCGAGGGCTTCAGAAGGGGCTTTGAGGTCACAAATAAGGATCTTTCAAAGAAGAAAACTGTGTGTATAAGGTACAGCCTGGGCTTTGAAAGAGTGGTAAGGGAAGCCGTCAAAAGCTTTGAGAAAATGGGCTTAAAGACGGTATTTATGAGGCGTGCCCTCTACGCCGCAAACAGGAATTCCTCTGTAAGGGTGGGCTACAGCGGAGCCGTGGCAAATAAGCAGATGGAATTTGACCATAGGAACGATAAGGCGGTCTTTGTGGACAGGGCATTTCTGGAAAGAAAGCTTGAGATCATAGAAAAGGCCTATGAGAAATATAAGGAGGAAGCAGGGGTCTTTGCGGGTCCCGCGGTTCTTGAGACCTTCGGGGAGGAGCCCTTTTCTCCGGTCATAAAGAAGGAGGTCTTAAGGGAAACGGGGGCGCAGCAGAATATCATGCTGAAGCTCTCCGCCGAAATGGGGAAGATCGTTAACCGCTATATGCCGGGAGAGGAACGCTCCTTTACGATCATATCCTTCCCGGTTCCGAAGATAGGGCCTGATTTCAGGGCGATATTTGACGAAACCGTGAGAGTCAATACCCTTGAATACGATAAATACAGGGACATACAGGAAAAGCTGATTCTCGCTCTGG
Source organism: Lachnospiraceae bacterium (assembly GCA_017453865.1). Classification (GTDB taxonomy): domain Bacteria; phylum Bacillota; class Clostridia; order Lachnospirales; family Lachnospiraceae; genus NK4A144. The sequence continues at coordinate 1,027 of JAFTEC010000079.1, read as the reverse complement.
AAAAGGGACGTTCGGTAAGGGTAAGGGGAAGAAACGGCAACAGGACGGATATCACCGTATCCCTCCATCCCCTAAAGGATCCCGAAAAGGAAACGGTTTTTGAAAACTGTGTTTCGGATGTAAATATTCCTCTCGGAGAGGTATTCACTTCACCCTCGCTCCCCGGAACGGAGGGAGTTCTCCATGTGTCGGAGGTATATCTCTTCGGATTAAGATACGAAAATCTGGAGATAAGGGTTAAAGACGGCTTTATCACGGATTATACCTGTACGAACTTTGCTGACGGGCATCAAAACAGGGAATACATAAAGGAAAACATACTCCATAACCACGAGACCCTGCCGGTTGGGGAATTTGCCATTGGCACAAACACCACTGCCTATGCCATGGCAAAAAAGTACGGTATTTTCTCAAAGCTTGAGATACTTATTGCGGAAAAGACGGGACCCCACTTTGCCTTCGGAGATACCTGCTACAGCCGGGCGGAGGATGTTCCGGTATTTAATCCCGACGGACGGGAGATAATCTCGAGGGACAATGAATGTACGGAGAAAAGAAAGACGGATGAGTCCTTCAGGTATTTTGAGTGCCATACGGATGTGACCATTCCCTATGACGAGCTTGGCTCCATAGTGTCTGTTGATGAAAAAGGGAATGAATATCCTATAATAGAGGACGGTCTCTTTGTGCTGGAGGGCACTGAGGAGCTGAACGCTCCGCTTTCATTTTCTCACGGGACATGTTAATATATAGGTTCAGTAAAGATCAAATCTGTGTCTGCAAAGCCGGCTTCTTTGGGAGCGAACATCGGGGATCTGACATTACAGATTGGCGGAGAAGCGGTCGTAAGCCGCTTTTTCAGTGAATGATAGTATCTATTCAGAATAGTCACTTGCGGAACCGCAAGTGACGTATGAAAACCTCGGCATTTTGTACGGGGCACTGAAGCGCTTAGCGCTTCAATACGTGCCCGTGAAATGTCCACCGGACATTTCACCTTTCGGTCCATCGTGCGAAGCACGATTTA